>NZ_BAAILN010000096.1:40817-62496 GCF_054589155.1 Burkholderia sp. 3C | reverse complement strand
CCCCCGCGGCGCGATTCGGGTCGGTACAACGAAGGGCGGCACATGATGTGTCGCCCTTTTTGCTGGCTGTCGGGTTGCTGCGCGGGTCGCGCTTTGGCCGGTGCTTCAGTCGGTGCTTTGGCCGGTGCTTTGGCCGGTGCTTTGGCCGGTGCTTTGGCCGGTGCTTTGGCCGGTGCTTTGGCCGGTGCTTTGGTCGGTGCTTTGGTCGGTGCTTTGGTCGGTGCTTTGGTCGGTGCTTTGGTCGGTACTTCAGTCGGTGCATCGGCCGGTGCATCGGCCGGTGCTTCAGCCGCTACTTCGCCCTACGCTCAGTCCCACACTCCGACCCGACCTTCACACCCGCACCTCGACCCCGCCCTTTCACGCCACCACAATCCGCTGCGGATCGGCCGCAGCCAGCGCCTCGGCGCGGTTCGCCGCCGGCGGGTAGATCCATTCCGAATTGATCTGCGTCTTCAGCGCCTTGGCCTGCGCGCCCTCCATCTTCACGACGCGATCCCAGCCCTCCGTATACACCGCGCCCCACGGGCCGAGATCGAGACACGTCACGTACTTCGGCTGGCTGTACGGCAGCGGCGCCTCGCCGAGCAGATCGGCGGCCGCGTTGTGGCCGGCCGAGCGGCCGAGGTTCATTGCGTGCTGGCACGACATGGCCGCGTGGTTGCCGACCTCGTCGGTGGCCGCGTAGGCGCAGTCGCCCGTTGCGTACACCGCCTCCACGCCCGTCACCTTCAAATCGCGATCGACATGCAGGCGGCCGAAACGGTCGTGCTCGCCCGGCACTTGCGCGGTCAGTGCGCTGGCGCGCGCACCGGCCGTCCAGACGACGGTTTGCGCGTCGATCCGCTCGCCGTTGGCCAACGTCACGCCCTGCGCATCGACGAACGCCACGCCCGAGCCGAGCTTCCAGCGCACGCCCAGTTCCGTCAGCGCGCGCGTGATGACCGGGCGCGGGCCGGGGCCGAGGTCCGGCCCGAGTTCGGCTTCGCGGTCCACCAGGATCACGTCGACGTCCGCCGCGTCGCCGAGGATCGCGCGCAGGCGCGCCGGCAGTTCGGCGGCCGTTTCGATGCCGGTGAAGCCCGCGCCCGCCACCACCACGGTGTTGCGCGACTTGGCCGCAGGCCGCCCGGCCAGCGCGTGCAGGTGCGCTTCGAGCGCGGCGGCGTCCTCGACCTGATCGACGTTGAACGCGTGCGACACGAGGCCCGGAATCTCCGGACGGAACAGCCGGCTGCCGGCCGCCAGCACGAGCCGGTCGTAGCCGAGGCGCAGGTGTTCCGCACTGGCTTCGACGCCGCTCACGCCGACTTCGCGCCGCGCGACGTCGATCGCCTCGACACGCCCCGCCACGAAGCGCACGCCCACCGCGTCGAACAACGGCTGCAACGGCGCGCGCATCGCACGCGGATTGCGCTCGTAGAGGCGCGGGCGCACATGCAGCTCGGCGGCCGGCGCGACCAGCGTGATCTCGATATCGGTGCGGGCGCGCAGATCGAGCAGGCGGGCCGCCGCCAGCGCGCTCCACATGCCGGCGAAGCCGGCGCCGATCACCAGAATGCGTTTCGACATGATGTTCTCCTGTTGGACGAGATGGGGCGGAATCGCGCCAACCGCGACCGCGCCTCGGTTTCGAATAACTCGGATTCTATTGATCGCAGTTCATGAGAGCAAGCGGCGATCGAAGAAGCAATCAACAAAAGATTGTTGCGGCTTCCACACCCTCATCGAAACACACTATTCCGACTTGATAAATCGTAGTTGCGCAGTCGCAGGAAATGTCGCCGCCGTGCGACAATCGCTGTCCATCGAGCCGGCCGGCTCGTCCACCGGGCATCCCGATGAGCCAACGCGACCTCAAACTCGACATCGACCGCCGCCTGCAACTGCCCGTTTATTTGCAGATCTGCGAGCGCTTCCGGCAGGCGATCGGCGCGGGCCATCTGCGCCCCGGCGATCGCGTGCCGGCCGTGCGCGGGCTCGCCACCGAGCTGAACACCGCGCGCGGCACGATCGAGATGGCGTATCGGATCCTCGTCGACGAAGGCTATTTCCAGGTGCGCGGCGCGGCCGGCACCTATGTGTCGCCGTCGCTGCCGGCGGCCGCGCTGCGCCAAGCGGCGCGCGGCGCAGCGGGTGCGGCAGAGATAACGGGGGCAGTGGCCACGCCAGGTGCGGCAGACATACCGGGCACATCGCGCGCGGCGGACAAGGCGCGTCCCGTCACCGCCCCACAGTCCGACCCGGCCGGCACCCACGGCGGCGAAGCCTTGCCGCTGCAGCCGGGCCTGCCCGCGCTCGACGCGTTTCCGCGCAAGGTCTGGAACCGGCTCGTCGCCTACCGGCTGCGGCGCGCCGATCCCGCTGCGCTCGGCTACCCGTCGCCGCTCGGCTTGCCCGTGCTGCGCGAGAAGATCGCGACCTACCTCGGCGTGTCGCGCGGCGTCGAATGCACGCCCGATCAGGTGTTCGTGACGAGCGGCTATCGCGCCACGCTCGAGCTCGTGCTGCGCGCGCTGGCCTCGCCTGGCGACCGCATGTGGTACGAGGACCCGGGCTACCTGCTGGCGCGGCGCTTTCTCGGCGACGCCGGCATGCGGCTCGTGCCGGTGCCGGTGGATGCGCAGGGCATCGACGTCGAACGCGGCGTGGCGCTCGCGCCCGATGCACGCTTCGCGGTGGTCACGCCGTCGCATCAAAGCCCGCTCGGCGTGACGCTCGCGCTGCCGCGCCGCATGGCGCTGCTCGATTGGGCCTCGCAGGCCGGAAGCTGGATCGTCGAGGACGACTACGACAGTGAATTCCGCTACGTCGGCCGCCCGCTGCCCGCGCTCAAGCGCCTCGATCGCCACGACCGCGTGATCTATTGCGGTACGTTCAGCAAGGTCATGGTGCCGGGGCTGCGGCTCGCCTATGTGGTCGCGCCCGAGCGCGCCGCCGCGCGGATGCGGCAAATCTACCAGGGCATGAACGCGGGGCCGCCCGCGCTGTTGCAGGCGGGCGTGGCCGACTTCATCGCGCAGGGCCATTTCGCGCGACACCTGAAGCGGATGCGCGCGCTCTACGTCGAGCGGCGCGTGTGGATGGCCGACGCGTTGCGCGAAGCATTCGGCGCGCGCCTCGATTTCGAATTGCCGCCGGGCGGCATGCAATTGGCGGCGACGTTCGTCGGCCATGCGTCGGCTGACGACGTGGCGTTCGCGGCAGCCGCGCGCGAAGCGGGGCTGGGGCCGAGCGCGCTGTCGGCGTGGTACGCGAACGGCCGCGCGAAACACACGCCGCGCGGCTTCGTGATCGGCTTCGCGAACGTCGCGAGCCGCGAGCAGGCGCACGCGTATGCGCGCACGCTGCGGCAAGCGCTTGAGTCTCAATGCGCTTAGTCTGCTCGGTTCGCTCGGTTCGCTCGGTTCGCTCGGTTCGCTCGGTTCGCTCGGTTCGCCCGGCCGACCCAAATCGCTCAGTTCCCCGAACGATGAACCGAGCCGCGCCTCAGCGCGCCACCACCACCGGCTCCGCGAACGGCGCGTACCGCGCGAGCGCCGCACGCTCGCGCGCGAGTTCGGCCTGCACCGCCGCCTCGCCCATCACCAGCCCTTGCAGCGGGAAGAAGTGCACGTCGCGAATCCCGATCGAGCCGAGCGCGTAGCCGAGGTACGGCGTCAGGAAATCGGCCTGCCGCGCGTTCGGCCCGCTGTGCACGCCGCCCGAGCCGACGATCACGAAGCTCGGCCGGTCGCGCATCAGGCCGATCTTGCCGTCGGGCGTCGAGCGGAACGTGCGATGGATGCGCAACACGTAATCGATCCAGAGCTTCAACGCGGCCGGCATCGTGAAGTTGTGCATCGGCGTATTGATGACGAGGCAATCGGTGGCCTCGATCTCGCCGATCAGTTGCTCCGACAGCGCGAACTGCGCCGGGTCCGGCTCGCGCGAGGTGATCGCCACGGCATAGCCGGCATCGACGGGCGGCAGCGGCGCGCCGGCCAGATCGCGTTCGATCAGGCCGAACGGTCGGCCGGCCGCCGTCTCGCGTTCGCGCAGCGCCGCGATCGCCTCGTGCGCAAGCCGGTAGCCGTGGCTGGCCGCGCCATGCGGGCTGGCGTTCAGGAACAGCAGCTTCATCGTGCGCCCTCCTGCGTGGCGTGCGCCGCGAGCGGCTCGACGAAATGCATGCCGCGCGCCAGCAAGCCGTTGCGGAAATAGAAGCGCTGCGCGTGCGCCATGTGCAGGCCCGTGTCGAGCACGAAGCGCGCGCAGCCGCCGTCGCGGGCGATCGCGCGCACCGCGTCGAGCAGTTGCGCGCCGATGCCGTGCCCCTGCGCTTGCGGATCGACGACCAGATCGTCGACATACAGGAAGCGGCCGTAGATCAGGTTGGTCTGGTAGCGATAGCCGGCCAGGCCGAGCAGTTGTCCGCCACGGCTGGCGGCCAGCAGCCGGTAGCTTTCGGATTGCTGCCGCGCGAGTTGCGCGACGAAGGCCTTGGCGTCGTCCAGATGCGGACGCAGCACGCGCATCAGCGCGAACGCGCCGGCCTGCTCGGCCGGCGTATCGAGATGGCGGAATTCGACAGCGGGGTTCATGCACGCTCCATCGTTCAGTGACGAAGCACACGATAGCGCCGCCACGTCATGGCCCATAGAGCCAGAAACGATCAAAACGACCGGGACATCGGGGAGCGCGCGATCGACCGCCTGGGCCGAGCCCGCGCGAAGGCTACGCCCTCAAAACGGCGGCACCGGGTTATGCCCCGACGACAGCACATACTTGCCGCCGCGCAACTGGTACACGGCCGTCTGGTGAATCTGGCGCGAGCGCGTGCCGTCGTCGGTGTCGGTCGATTCCACGCCGTCGAAGCGGATCTGCATCTCGCTGCCGCCATTGCCGCCGGTCACCAGCGCCAGCTTGCCGCTGATGTCGAAGCAGGCGGGCGGGTTGCTCGCGTCGGTGCCGACCGCCACGTCGGTGTCGCTCGCGGCCGCGCCCTTCGCCGCGCCGGGCTGCTGCAGCGCCGTTTCGCAATCGCCGCTCGCGCCGAGGTTGTTGCCGTCCACCGGCACCGTGCTCGCGTAAGTCGCGATGCGGCCCGGCGCGACGCCGTACACCGACGCCCACGTCCCGCAAAAGCCCTGCCAGCATCCACCGCCCGTCAGGACCACGCCGAATTCGTCGGCGCCGATGCGTGCGACGCTGGTGTCGCCGTAGGTGCCGGCCACGCCGAGGTAATCCACGCCGTCCACGCGCTTGTCGAGCAGCCAGCCGGTCGCGTCGCGGCGGAAGAAGTACGCGCCGAGCCACGCGCCCGAGGCGTAGCTGTCGTCGCGCACGCCAGTGTCGGCCACGCCCACGCCTTCGGTCAGCATCACCGCGTGCGTGTCGTCGAGGCGGATCACCTGGCGCGGCGCGATCTCGACGCGGGTGGTTTCGGTCTTCGGTGCGGCGGCATGGGGCAGGCGGCCGGAATCGTCGCGCACCGGCAGCTCGACCTCCACCACGCGCGCGTTCGCGTCGTTGGTATCGCGCCACGCCGGGAACACCACATGCATCAGATCGGCGCGCTTCAGGCCTTGCGAGAACGCGCCGCTGCCGGAGGCCGCGTCGGGCGACGAGGCCTGCGCGGCGTCGGCCGCCGAGGCGATCGATGCTGCCAGAGCCGCCGCCGACGATGCGGGCGACACCGCCGATGCCGCGCTGCCCGGCGCGGGCGCGGTGGCGCCGCTTGCGCCGTTCGCGTCGTGCTTGCCGCATGCGCCGAGCAACAGCGATGCGCCGAGCAGCAGGGCCGGCATCGCGCCGCGCATCGAGGCGGCGGATTCGGCAGCGCCGGAAGGGAACGAACGGGACGGGCTGGCAGGATTCATCGGCGGAACGGGTCGGGGATCGGGTCGATGCAGCAGGCAAAAATACGGCAAAAGCGCCGCAAAAAGCGGTTCGCACAGCGCGCGGATGTTACCAGATATTTCGGCCCCAAACGGGGCGCTTCCTGCCCGAAACGGGCCGAACCCGGCATCGCGCCCCATGCGAAAATCACTTGTCCATCAAGGGCTTAACCGACTTCGATGCGCCCACTCCGCACGTGTCGTTTGCCATCGAGCGGCCCGCTTCCGCCCCTGCTCCACCGCATTTCCTCATCCCCCGGCCTCAACCACAGCGACGGATTTCCGGCCCCGCTCCGTTCAAGTCAATACGACGCCGCTGCCGCGCGTCGTTTTGATGTCGATGTCGATCCAGGGAGAAAACCATGAACCAAATAAAACGACTGTTCCATCCGGCCCGGCTTGCCGCCGCGCTCTGCTTCACGCTCGCCACCAGCGCCTTCGCCCAGGCCGTGATCATCGCGCCGATCGCGCCGCCCCCGCCGCGCTACGAAGTGGTGCCGGGGCCGCGCACCGGCTATGTCTGGGATCACGGCCGCTGGCGCTGGGAGCACGGCGCCTACGTGTGGGCGCCGGGCCACTGGCAGCCGGTGCGTGTCGGCTACCACTGGGTGCCGGGCCATTGGGTCGCGCATGGCCCGAACTGGCATTGGGTGCCGGGCCACTGGGCCTGATCCGCGCCACATCGCCGTCCGTCCCGACATGCCAAGGAATCTCCAATGAAACTGATCGCCATTCTCGCGCTCGTCGCGGCCACCCTGTCCGCCTGCGTGGTGGTGCCCGTTCGGCCGGTTCATGTGCGCCCGGCCGCGGTCGTCGTATATTGATCGCGCGCGGAACGCGCCCCGCCGCAACGCGCGCCCGCGTTCCGCCGCCCGTTCGCCATGAGCGGACCGACTGCCGCCATGCTCGCGCCCGCCGCGCTGCCGCGCCGCCATCGTCAGCCATCCTTACGGTTGGCACGGGGCCGCGCGAGCGCAGCGCCGGCCGAGCTTGCGTCACCCGTCGACTTGCAGGGAGCCGATTGCCTTGAAGCCATCCCGGCGCGCCTCGCCGCGCGCCCTACCGCCGCCGCGCCCGTGCCCGCGCACGCCGCGCCGGATGCCATCCGCCCTGCCGGATCGGGAGCCGCGAACGTGAGCGAACGCGATCCCGATGCCGAACTCGTCGCGCGTGTCGGCCAGCGCGACCCGGGCGCCGTGCGCGCGCTGGTCGCGCGCAAGCTGCCGCGCCTGCTCGCGCTCGCGACGCGGCTGCTCGGCGACCGCATGGAAGCCGAGGATGTCGCGCAGGAAGCGTTCATCCGCATCTGGAAACAGGCGCCGCGCTGGAAGGACGGCGAGGCGCGCTTCGATACCTGGCTGCACCGCGTGGCGCTCAATCTCTGCTACGACCGGCTGCGCAGCCGGCGCGAGGAACCGCACGACGAGATGCCCGACGAACCGGACCCGCAGCCGCGCGCCGACGCACGGCTCGAAACGCTCGAACGCGACGCCCGCGTGCGCGCGGCGCTCGAGGCGCTGCCCGCCCGGCAACGTGAAGCGCTCGTGCTCCAGTACTATCAGGAACTGTCGAATATCGAAGCGGCCGGCCTGATGGGCATCACGGTGGACGCGCTGGAGAGCCTGCTCTCGCGCGCCCGGCGCAATCTGCGCGCGCAACTGGCCAACGACGGCCGCAGCGAGGAAATCTGATGACACCCGAACGATTCCGCATCATCGTCGAAGCCTACGGCGCGGATTCGCGCCGCTGGCCCGACGCCGAACGCGACGCCGCGCGCGCCTGGGCCGGCACACATCGCGAGCAGGCGGGCGCGCTGCTCGCCGAAGCCGCCGAGCTCGACGGCTGGCTGGTCGGCGACACCATCGCACCGGCCAGCTCGGCGCTGATCGAACGCATCGTCGGCACCGCGCCCGCCGCACGGCGGCCCTGGACACGCGGCCGGCTGTGGTGGTCGGGCGCGGCGGTGGTCGGCATCGGCGCGGCCGGCGCGCTGGCCGGCGCGCTCACGATGTCGGCCGCGCTGCTCACCAGCATGCAGTCGGCCAGCCACGAAAGCAGCTACCTGACCACCACCTTCGGCGGCTCGCCCGACGACTGGAGCGGCGAATGAACGGCCGCACCGGCACCGTGGTGCTCATCGTCTCGATCGTGCTGAACGTGTTCCTGCTCGGCGCGATCGCCGGCGGCGCCTATCAATGGTTCGCGCGCCACCCCGGCGGCAGCGCGGCCGTCAAGCCGGGCGCGAAGATCGCGCTGCGCTTCGCGGCCGACGGGCTGCCGCCCGAGCGCGCCGAGCAATTCCGCGAGGCGCTCGCCTCGGCACGCCGCGAAAGCCGCATCTTCGTGCGCGAGGCGCGCGAGGGCCGGCGCGACGTGCTCGATCTGCTGGCCGCCCCGCAAGTCGATCGCCCGGCCGTGGACGAAGCGCTGGCCCGCACACGCCAGGCCGATTCGTACCTGCGCGCGCAGGTCGAAAGCAACGTGGTGGATTTCGCGCAATCGCTGCCGCCCGACGAACGGCAACGCTTCGTCGACGGCCTCCGACGCAGCGGCCAATGGCGCATGCCGGCCGCGCGCAACGGCAAGCCGTCGCCCGAATGACGCGGGCGGCCTCAGGCCCGTTCGAGCCGGTAGCCGTAGTTGTAGACGGATGAAATCACGAGCCCGTTCCTGGGCCGCAAGCCCAGGCGCCGGCGCAACGTGCTGATATAGGTAGACAGCGTGGCATCGTGCTTGCGATCGACCACGCCCCACACCTGCTTGATCATCGCGTCTTTCGACAGGACCTGGCCGGCGCTTTCGAACAGCATCAGCGCCAGATCGAATTCGCGCACCGACAATTCAACGGGCGCGCCCTCCACCGTCGCGAGCTGCGTGCCGGTATCGAGCGCAACCTTGCCGAACTCCACCACCCTCGCCCGCCGCGCCTGCCGACAGCACTTGCGCGCCTGCGCGCCCACTCTCGCAATCAGTTCGCGTTCGCGCAGCGGCTTCGCGAGGTAGTCATCCGCGCCGTTGTCGAGGCCGAACACGATGTCGTCCTCGCCATCGTGCTGCGTGATCATGATGATCGGCAGCGCGTCGGAAAACTCGGCACGCGCCCAGCGCATGACCTCGATGCCCGACATGCCCGGCACATCCCAGTCGAGCAGCAGCACATCCACCCGAGTCGACCGCACGAGCTCGACGAAGCGTTCACCATCGTGGCATATCACCGTCTGGTAGCCGGCCTTCTCCAGCCAGCGCGCCACGACGCACGCCTGCGCCACGATATCTTCCAGGATTGCGATTCTCATGTTTCGGACTCCTTCAGTCGGCTGCCGAACGCGCTGGCAAATCGCCCGGCGCGCTCGGCAAAAAAACGAACCGCCACGCGCGATAGGTGTCCCGATCGGCGAACTGCGCATAGCGGGCGGGAAACCCGCGCCGCTTCAGTGGCCGGCCGGCCGCTTCGCTGACCACGCCCATGACCCCGCCATCCGGCGCCTTGATGATTCCCCACGCGGCCGTTGCGTCGAGCGGGTCGGGATAGAGGCGCCGCAGATACCGCCCCGCCGGCAAAGTCCGGCGATCGTCCAGCAGCGCGTCGAGCGACGCCGGATAGCGGGTCTGGCCGGCGGCGCTGTAATAGCGGCCAATTGCGGCGCGATACTGGTCGCCGACGAACAGCAGCCGGGCTTCGCGATCGCGCTGCTGAACAGTGCGCCAGACTCGGGCGGCCTGGGTCATCCCCAGCCCGATCACGGCAACCAATATCAGCACACCGAAATAAATAATGCCGCGCTGCGTGCGTGGCCCGCGGGCGCATCGGCGCAGATTACCATGTCGCATAATGGCTTCCATCGAGCGCGCGCCCCGTGGCACCGCTCCTCACATCCGCCACGCCGCCCGTTTCGCCGGCCAGCACCCGCCAGGAATTGCGCTTTCCCGTGATCGGATCGAGCGGCACGTCGCGCAGGTAGTGCATGTCCACCAGCGTTTCGAGCGAGGCCGGGTTGTCACCCGTATCGGCCCGAAAATCGTCGATCGACTGACGCAGCGTATTCAGGTTGTGCCGCAGCACGGTTTCCCGGGCGCGGTCGCCCTGCTTCAGATAATTCGGCGCCACCAGCGCGGTCAAGGTAGCGATGATCGCCAGGACCACGAGCATCTCGATCAGTGTGAAGCCCGCCGCGCGGCGGGCGCGGCTACCATTGGTCATACGGGATGCCATTGAGGCCCTCCTTGCGACTGGCCGAGCGGACATCGAAGACATCATCACCCGAGGAAAAATCGGCGGGATCGCTCGCGTAACTGCGTGTTTCCCACATCGCGTCGGCCGCCTTGCCACTGCAGTCGCACATCGGATCGTCAGGAATCCTGCGCAGGAAAACCAGCCGAGCACCGCCGGCCGAACGCTTGTCCTCCACGCCATCCACGAGCGTGCGCAGATCGGGCGGATAACCGCTCTCGTCGACAGCGCGCTCGATCCGGCCTTCGTCCGACGCGGCCTTGTAGGCATCGAGCGCCGACCGGATCGCGATCAGCGCACGGTTCAGCGCCGCTTCGTCCTGGCGGCGCTTGACGATCTCGGCCAGCGGCAAGGCCACGGTGGCGAGCAAGGCCAGCAGCGTCAGCGCCACCATCATTTCGATCAGCGAGAAGCCGCGCGCACGTCGCCGGGCGGTCATGCGCGCGTCCGCATCATGCCGCCGCCCGGCTTCTCGCGGTCGTCCTGCGCCTCGCCGCGCATGCCGGGCTCGCCGCGCGGCTGCGAGTCGGACTTCGAAGGCGCGAACGGAGGGGCCGGTTCGATCGGCGTGTCGAGATCCGGGCCACCCGGCGCCGCAGCGCCGGATTCGTGTGTCAGGGCTTCGGTCGTGATGTGTGTTTCGGTGCCGGACAGGAAAGGCGTCACGGCCGAGGCCGGCAGGTCGAGATTGCGCTCGATATGCGGCGTGATCAGCAGCACGATCTCCGTGCGCTCCTGATTGCGTCCGTGCGCACCGAACAGCCGGCCGATCAGCGGCAGCCGCGACAGCCCGGGCAAGCCCGTCACGCTCTCGATCTCGTTGCGCTTGACGAGCCCGGCCAGAACCTGCGTTTCGCCATTGCGCGCCGTCATCAGGGTTTCCGCATTGCGCGTGCCGAGCGAATAGGCCACCAGCCCGCTTTTGGTGGTCTCCTTCGACAGAATGCTGCTGACCTCCAGGTTGACCTTCACGCTCACTTCGTCGTCGAGGCTGATGCGCGGCTCGACCTTCACCATCAAGCCCACATCCTGGTAACTCACCGACTCCGTGACGACGCCGTTCGCATTCGTGGTCGTGACGATCGGCACGCGCTCGCCAATCCGGATGCTCGCCTTCTCCAGGTTGCGCACGCGGATTTTCGGATTGGCGAGCGTGCTGGTCTTGCCCTGCTTCTGCAGCATGTCGATCGCCAGCGACAGCGCACCGGATTCGCCCGACACGCCAATCCGATCACGGTTCAGGCGCAGCAGGTCGCCGAGCGTCGGCGCAACGCCCTCCGCCGCGGCCAGCGCGTCGAAGCGAATGCGGCCCGGATATTCGACACCGAGATCGAGGCTGTCGTTGACGTTGACTTCCAGCACCTCCACATCGAGCGTGACTTCGGACTGCGCAATATCGAGCGCCGCCACGATGCGTTCCGCCACCTCGATCGTCTCGGGCGTGTCGCGCAGGACGATCGCGTTCACGCGTTCGTCCACGTAGATGTCCTTCGGCTTGATCATCTGGCGCAGCGCGGTCATGACCGACTTCGCGTCGGCGTGGGACAGAAAGAACGTCCGGATCGCGAATTCGGTATAGGTGCGGATTTTCTCCGGCTGCGCCGGGTAGACGAGCAGCGTGTGCGCGTCGATGACGGTCTTTTCGAGCCGGTTCGTGCGTAGCAGCAGGTTGATGGCGTCTTCGGCCGTGGTGCGCTCGGCGAACAAGGTCGTGGGCTGCGTCGTGTCGACATCGTGATCGAACACGACGTTCACGCCGGACACGCGCGAGATCACGTCGAAGATCGCCGCGATCGGCTGCTGCCTGAAATTGAGCGAAACCGGCTTGCGCAACGCGTCGGATAGTTGCGGACGCAATGGATGGCTCGCCTGCGGCGTGCCGGGCGCTGCATGCCCCGTGGGGCCGGACGCGGCGCGTTGCGGCGACAGCAGCAGGTCGAGGCGCTCGGCGACCGTTGCGGGGGGGCCCCCGGCTGTCGTGAGCGGGGGGCTCGCGCACCCGGCCAGCGCAAGCGCGGAAATCAGGATCCCTAAACTGACAGTTGGTTTCATCACTGTGTTGCCAAAAAAAGTTTCGCTGCGAAATTCAGGGCGTGGGCGAGGCCGGCGCAAGCTCGACCTTCACACCGTCACGGATCATCACGATCGGGCCGGTATCGTCCAGGGTCTTGAGCAAGTAACCATCGGCAATCTCGCCGCCCGGGAGCACCGCATCACGAACGCCGCAGCCGCGCCCGCACAGCAGGAAGGTCTTGCCGCCGCCCTCCAGCACAACGATGCGCTGCCCCGGCGCGCGCCATTCGCCGGCCACGCTGAACGGCATGACCTGCTGCTGCGGCGCGGAAGCCACGTCGATCGGGTCGGCCAGATCCGGTGGCGCCTCAACGGGCGGCGCCGCGCCGGCTTCCTCGGCGCCGAGCGATGCCCAACTCTGGGCGGGAAAGAGATCGACGGGGCGGGACGGATCGGCGCTCGCCTGCGCGAAGCCGGCGCTCGCGGCAGCGGCTGCCAGCCATCCGGCCGCCAGGCGAATCATGAGCGGGCGCGTCACGTGTCGGGCCCCAGCATGCTGACCTGCAGGGCGGCGTCGATGTCCGCGCTGTCGATGCCGTCACGTTCGATCGTCACGCTCTCGATGCGCACCATCGGCTGGCCGGCGATCGCCCGGATCGCTTCGCGCAAGCCGAGGTAACTGCCATGCAACGCGATATCGATCGTCAGGCGCCGCAGCTTTCCCTTGACCTCCGCTGCGCTGCGGTAGGTTGCGTTCTTCCGTTCGAGCCCGTTCTGCGCGAGGATTTCGAACAGTGCATAGGCCTGCGTCCCGCTCTGCAGTTGCTGCACTTGATCGAGCGTCATCCCGCCGGTGCCGGCTTTCGCGGCCGGCACCGGCAACGCCGCGAACTGTTTCGCCAGCCCGTCGCGCATCGCGGCGAGCCGCACATGCTCCGGTTGCAGGTAAAGCGCATGCAGGCCCAGCAGCGCGACGGCCGAGGCGCTGGCGAGCAGGCCGGGCACACCCAGTTTCCGGGTGGCCACATAGGCGCCCCAGCGCAGGCGCGCGGCAAGCAGCGTCACGTTCAGCATGTCGGGGGGCGTCATGGATGTTCGAGGCTCAGGCTGAAATAGAAGACCGGTTTGCCGTTCTCCGTGGCAGCCCGGTGTTGGAGCAGGCCGGTCCTGCGGTCGGGATGACGGTCGTTCAGGCGATCGACAAACATGTAGATCTGCGCCAGATCCGCCGCGCCGCCTTCGATACGCGCCTGGCGGCCGGCCTTGTCCACTGTCAGCGATTTCAATGCGATATGCGGCGTCCAGGCGTGTTCGATCCAGTCGATCACCGGCAAGCCCGAGTTCGTCTGGTTCGATTGCTGCGCGGCAAGCAGGCTCGCGATGCGGCGCTGCTCGGGCGTCCGGGCTTTCGCCAGCCGCTGCTCGCGTTCGAGGCTGCGCTGTCGCACATCGATCCGCTGCGAGAGCCGATCGACGGCGTCACGCACGGTATCGACACGCGTCCATTCGCGCCCGACGATCGCCATCACCATCAGGGCACAGCACAGGGCAATGGCCGCCGATGGCGTGATCCGCGCGCGCGGCGCAACAAAGTTCAATCCAGTGGTCCGCCTCATGCCGGCGTCGCCGGCGAGCAATCCATCGGCTCGACCGCCGCGAGGTCGGCACCCGGCAGCGCACCATCGAACTCGACCGCGCCGATATCTCCGCACGGCGGCAATCCGGCCATCAGGGCCGCTGCGGCAAACCAGTCACCGTCGCGCGGCAACGTGACGACATCGCGCCACTGCCCCCCGCGCCGGAACACGCACGTCGCCACCGTCTGCTGGCAAAGCGCGAACGCGAAATCATCGCGGTCCCGCCAGGCGGGGTGCGCATCGAGCGACGCCGACAATGCGTCACGCACGCTCGCGAGCCGCCAGCCGGCGGCGCGGCTGGTCTTTCCCATTTCCATGAGGAATCCTTCGCTTATTCCAGCGGCAAGACGTGTCCGCCCCCAGCGTTCGTGTTCGATCAGGATGCGCAACGCGCCGCGCTGCGCGTGCTCGGCGAACCGCATGCCGGCGTATGCGCGCCACGCGGCATCCGAGGTCAGGCCATCCTGCCAGGGCAACACCACGCCGTGCGCCCACGGATGCCCGACGACGATCCGCAGCCGATTGCAGATCGACAGGCGCGCTTTCGGCAGGCCGGCCAGCGCACTCGACAGGGCCTCGGACACATGGCCCGTGTGCGCGACGACGACATGCGCGGCCCCTAAGCTTCGCGGCCTCCGGCCGGCATGTAGCCAGAGGCTCAGCGTGCCGGCATCGATCAGCGCGGTGGCGTCAATCCAGGGTGATCGCACGCTGCACCTCCTGGCACGTCGTCATGCGTGCGCACACTGCCGCCAGTGCGGCCTGGCGCATCGACCGGAAATCGGTGCAGGCGTCGAGCGCGCGCGTGCGTTTTTCGATCGAGCGCTCCAGCAGCGCCGCCTTCATGGGCGCATCGAGCATCAGCACCTCGGCCAGCCCGATCCGGCCGTGATAGCCGGTGCCGCGGCACCGCTCGCAGCCCGCACCCGGCGTCACCTCGCGCCGGAGCACCTCGAGCGCCGCACCGGCCAGGTCCGCGCCGTCCGTGGCGGCGTCACCGCAGCCCGGGCAAATGCGTCGTACCAGCCGCTGCGAGACAACACCGTTGAGCGCCTCGAGAAAGGTCGAGGGCTCCACGCCCATGTAGATGAAGCGGTCGATCACGCTGAAGCCGTCGTTCGCGTGGACGGTGGACAGCACGCGGTGGCCGGTGAGCGCGGATTGCACGGCAATCGACGCGGTGTCCTCGTCGCGGATCTCGCCGACCATCACCGTGTCGGGATCGTGCCGCAGGATCGAACGCAGCCCGCGCGCAAACGTCAGGCCCTTGCGCTCGTTGACGGGAATCTGCACGACGCCGTTCAGCGGGTACTCGACCGGGTCCTCGATCGTGATGATCTTGTCCTCGCCGGTATTCAGCTCGGACAACACGGCATAGAGCGTGGTGGACTTGCCGCTGCCGGTCGGGCCGGTGATGAGCATGAGCCCGTGGGGACGATGCGCGAGCGAGCGCATGCGGCGCGCGGTGAGCGCATCGAACCCGAGCATGTCGAGGCTGATGCTGTCGCCGCGCTGCGACGTGTCGAGCACGCGCAGCACGGCGTTCTCACCGTGCGTGCCCGGCATGATCGACACGCGGAAATCGATATCGCGCCGTTGCATCATGACCTTGAAGCGGCCGTCCTGCGGCACGCGCCGTTCCGCGATGTCGAGCGCGGCCAGCACCTTGATCCGCGAGAGCGTCTGCGTCGCCGCGTCGATGCCCGGTACGCCGCGAACCGGCTGCAGCACACCGTCGATCCGGTAGCGGATCGCCAGCCCGTCCGCCGTCGATTCCAGATGGATATCGCTGGCGCGGCTCTGCAGGGCGTCGTACAGCGTCGAATTGACCAGCCGGATGATCGGGCTTTCGTCCCTGGCGATGCTCGCCAGCGAGATCGATTCGGGACGCTGAGCGTGGGTCTCGCCCGAGGCGGCATCGATCGTGATGCTGTCGATCGAGCGCTCGTTCGACTCGATCTGCGCCAGCCGCCGCTCGACTTCGCCGGGCAGGCTCATCGTGATGCGCACCGGCGGCGCGCCGAAACGGGCGAGCAATTCGTCACGCACGCTGCGCGACAGCGGATCGGCCAGGACCATGACCGGTGTGCCGTCACGCTCGACCGGCAGGACCCGCAGCGCCAGCGCCTCGTGCAGCGAGAGCAGATCGAAGCGCGTGGCGGCGCTGCGCAACGCATCCGCGTCGATCGGCTCGATGCCGCAGCACACGGCCACCTCGGCAAGCCGGCTCGGGTCGGCGCCCAGCAGCGCGTCGGCATACGCCATGAAGTCGGCACCGGAGTGCATCGATTCGCATTGCCAATCGTGGATGATCTGTTGCGGTTTCACGTTGTCTTGTCCCGTTGGTCGGCGCGATCCGGCACGCATGCCGTGCCCGGCCGGATTGTCATCCGATGCTGCCGGCCAGCTCGAAGATCGGCATGTAAAGCAGCAGCACCACCGCGCCCACGGTCGCGCCGACGGCCAACATCAGCACCGGCTCGAGGACCTGGCTGATGAGATCGATCGCGCGGTCGAGCCCGCCGTCGTGAAACTGCGCGATGTGCTCGCACATTCCGCCCAGATCACCGCCCTGCTCGCCCACGCGCAACAGGCGCGCCGCGACGGATGTCGTCAGGGCGTGAGCCGCGAACACGGTCGACACCGGCCGGCCTGCACGAAGCTCGGCCAGCGCAGCCGCGAGGCGCGGCTGAAACAGGTCGGGCAGCACCTTGCCGGACAGTGCGAGGGCGTCGATCACGGGCGTGCCGCCTGCGATCAGCAACCCAGCGGTGCGGTAATAGCGCGTCAGCGTGAACAGCAGGCAAACTTCGCGCAGCTTTGGCGCGCGCCACATCAGCCGTTGCACCAGACGCTTGGTGCATGACGCGCGTATTGCGAGCCCGCCGCCCAACCCCGCCACGGCCAAGGCCACGCCCACCGCCGCGCCGTGTTCGCGCAGCAGCCTGGCCCACCCGAGCATCACGCGGGCGGCGGGCGGCAACACCGTCAGCGACTCGAACACCACCGCGAAACGCGGAATCACGAAGAACGCCATGAACAGCAGGATCGCGGCGCCCACGCCGATCACGACGGCCGGATAGATCAACGCGCCCACCGCGCGCTTGCGCATCTGCGCGATCCGCACTTCGTATTGCTGGTAGCGTTTCAGCACGGCAGGCAACTGGCCGCTCCCCTCCGCCGAGGCGATCGTCGCGACCAGCAGTTCGGGAAACACCCCGGGCTGCCGCGCGAGTGCCGCGGAAAGCGGCTTCCCCTCGACCATCACGGCGAGGATGCCGTCGATCACATGCTGCGATGCGCGGCCGGCGTCGGTCCTGTCGCGCAATGCCTCGAGCGCTTCGACCAGTACCAGGCCCGCATCGAGCAAGGCCGACAGCTCCTGCAGAAACAACGCGAGCGCGAACCTCGGCGCCCGCTTGCGGCCACCGGACCGCGCGCGGCGCAGCGCGATCACCACGCCGCCCTGAGCAGCAATCCGCGCCCGCGCCTCGGCCTCGCTCGCCGCCTCGATCGTCTGCCAGGCCAGCGTGCCGCCCGCCAGCACGCGGAGTCGAAACGCAGTCACGGCGAAGGCCGCCAGGCATCGAGCGCCACGAGGCTGGCGCGCCGGTCGCGGGTCAGCAACCGGTACGCGCGCCAGACGCGCGCCGCATACGCCTTGCGCGCCGGCGCACGCGCAACCGACGAGCCCGCGTTATAGGCGCCCACGGCATTCCAGGTATAGCCGTGGCGTTCGATGAATCCGGCGAGGATCGACGCGCCGGTATCGACCGACGTGCAAGGCTCGTCGATCAGACGCTTGCGCGTGATCCCGGCCCTGACCAGCCGCGGCAGATGCGAGCTGTTGATCTGCATGAGCCCGATGTCCACGGTGCCGTTGGCGTTGTAGTGAATCGCGCGGGCATTCATCGCCGATTCGACCTTCGCGATCGCGACCAGCAGCAGCGGATCGATGCGGTGCCGCTCGCCCGCCGCCGTGAAGCAATTCGCCGCCGAGGCAGCGGGCGCGGCGGCGGCCAGCGACGCCGCCACGACGAGCCCACGCCCCGCGCGCTTACAGGCCATGGACGAGATCGGCATCGACGCCGCTCCCTCCCACGCGGCCGTCACGTCCGAGCGAGACGATCTCCGCTTCGCCGTCGCGGCCCGGCACATTCCACTGGTAGGGGCGGCCCCAGCCGTCTGTCGGCACGGCCTTCGCGAGGTAGGGGCCATTCCAGCCGGCCGCGTCCTGCGGCGGCGTGACCAGCGCATCGAGCCCCTCCTCGGCACTCGGATAGCGGCCCGTATCGAGCCGGAACTGCGTGGCGGCATCGCCGAGCGTCTTGAGCTGCGCTTCGGTCGTGCGCACCTTGGCCTTGTCGACCTGCGTGAAGAGCTTCGGCCCGACATACCCCGCCAGCAGCGCAATGATCAGCAAGACCACCAGCAATTCCAGCAAGGTAAATCCCCGCTGCCGCTGCGCTGTTTTCCCTCTTCGAATGCCTACGTTCACGTTGTCTGTCCTCGATTGACCTGTCGATGCACCGGGCGGGCGCTGCCCCCCCTTGCACGACGCCGTCATTGTCCGAGGCAGGTTCGGACACAACAACCTTCCTGAAGACATTCTCAAGTTCCAAGTTCAGCACTCCTTTCCTATTTCGAGATTCATTCAATTTGCATTCAGATTGATTGGCGCCGGCGGCCAAAGCCAAAACAATGCGCGCGTCTGCTCAGACACTCTTTCACATCATTAAGGATGACGATCAAATTGCGCTTCAATCAATCCCATGCCCGTCAATCGAGCATCGCGAGCCTGCCCGGCCGCTCGCCCAGGCTGGCGTTTGCCACGATCGCCACGGCCAGCCTGCTTTGCTTCGCGCATTCGGCCAGCGCCGCGCCGGGCACGCCCAGTCTTCGGCAATACGAAATCACCTCGAAGCCGCACGGCTTCGTCGAGATCGATCTGCAACGGGCCGGGGCCGCGCCCTACAAGGATCTCGTCAAGCTCAACAAGAAGGTCGACGTGCCGCTGCCCTTCGATATCTGGAGCAATGGCACCGCGGTCAAGGCGGTGGCGGTGGTGGACGGCACGATCGACAGCGCCTCGGAAATCAAGCTGACACCCGGCGGCGCGCAACGCGGAACCGTGGTGGCCAACGTCAAGACAGCGGGCGTGAAAAAGTTTCAGGTTCGCGTGTTCGATGCGAACGGCGCCTCGGCCGACAGCGCACCGCTCGACGTGACCGTGTTCGATACGATCCCGGAGCTGGCCGATACGCTGCCGGACAACGCCAGCAAGACCAACAAGCCGTTTGCAAAAGACAAGGATTCGGTGGTGGCAGCCTACTTCGCGACCTGGTCGATCTACGACCGCAAGTTCAGTGTGGACAACGTGCCGGTCGAGAATCTGACGCACCTGCTATACGCCTTCGTTCCGATCTGCGGTGGCGAAAACATCAACGGCTCGCTTGCGCACGATGGGCCCAATGCATTCCGCGCGCTGCAACAGACCTGCCGGGGATTGCCCGATTACAGCGTGGCGATTCATGACACATGGGGCGAAATCGGCGTGACGCTGCCGGGGCAGACGGCCAACTCGCCGCTCAAGGGCGTGCTCGGCCAGATGATGGCCGCGAAGAAGCGCAATCCGGATCTGAAGATCCTGCCGTCGATCGGCGGCTGGACGCTGTCCGACCCGTTCTTCCAGATGCACGATCCGGCCAAGCGCAAGGTGTTCATCGATTCGACCGAACAGTTGCTGCGTACCTGGAAATTCTTCGACGGCGTGGATATCGATTGGGAATTCCCCGGCGGCAAGGGCGCCAATCCCGCGCTCGGCAATCCGGCCACGGATGGCGCGCTGTACGTCACGCTGATCAAGGAACTGCGGCAGATGCTCGATCGCCTCTCGGCGGAAACCGGCAAGACCTACGAGCTGACATCGGCGATCGGCTCGGGCCGGGACAAGATCGGCGTCGTGAACTACAAGGAAGCGTCGAAGTACATGAACTATGTCTTCGACATGAGTTATGACTTCTACGGCGCATTCAGCCTGACGAATCTCGGCCATCAAACCGCGCTGTATGCGCCGGCATGGCGGCCCGACACGGACTACACGGCGGACAATTCCGTTGCAGCGCTGCTCGCGCAAGGGGTGGATTCGAAAAAACTCGTCCTCGGCGCGGCAATGTACGGCCGTGGCTGGACGGGCGTGTCGGGCTACAGCGACGGCAACCCGTTCTCGGGTACCGCCACCGGGCCGGTTCCGGGCAGTTGGGAGCCGGGTGTCGTCGATTACAAGGCGATTGCCTCGAAGATGGTGGGACCGAACAACGCCGGCATCAACGGCTACGAATACCATTACGACCAGACGGCGGAAGCCCCCTACATCTTCAACAAGGGCACGGGCGAACTGGTGACGTTCGATGATGCGCGCTCGGTGCTCGCGAAGGGCGACTATGTGCGCAAGCATCAGTTGGGCGGCCTGTTCGCATGGGAAATCGATGCGGACAACGGCGACATCCTGAACGCGATGCACGAAGGCCTCGGTCACGATCAGGGCGGCACGCACAACCACGCGCCGATCGCAAACGCGGGAACGGACATGACGGTAACCGGCCCCGCTACCGTGACGCTCGATGCCTCGAAATCGCACGACCCGGACAAGGACGCCCTGTCGTACCGATGGGAGCAGACCGGCGGCGCACCGCTAACCATCAGTCATCCTGACGGTGTGAAGGCCACGGTGGCGATCCCGGCCGTGCAGCAGGACACGCGCTTCGTGTTCCGCGTCACGGTGACCGACACGGCGGGCCTGAAGGGCAGCGCGCAGATGGCCGTCACGGCGAAGGCCGACGCGTCGGTCAAGCCGCCCCCGGCCGAGAACCGCCCGCCGGTCGCGCGGCTCACGGGGCCGGCGGAGGCGAACGGCGGCCAGTCCGTCACGCTGTCGGCCGCGCAATCCACCGATCCGGACGGCGATCCGCTCACGTTCCAGTGGACGGTTCCGGCGGGCATCACCGCGCAGCCGTCCGGCGCAACGCTGAACTTCACCGCGCCGAAGCTGGCGAAGGACCAGTCGTTCACGTTCGCGGTAAAGGCCAGCGACGGCAAGCTGTCGTCTTCTGCCCAGCACACGGTTCGCGTCAAGGCGGCAGATGCGGGTCACGGTGGGGCAGGCAATGGCGGCGAGTCCGGCGGGGGAAGCGGCGGTGCAGGCGGAAGCGGCAGCGCAGGCGGTGCAGGCGGTGCAGGCGGTGACTATCCGGCCTATCAGTCCGGCTCGCAATACAAGGCGGGCGATGTGGTGTCGAACCTCGGCAAGCTGTTCCAGTGCAAGCCATTCCCGTACAGCGGCTGGTGCTCGATGGCGCCGGCGGCCTATGAGCCGGGCAAGGGCTTCGCATGGGGCGACGCATGGACGTCGTTCGGCGGCGGCGCAGGCGGCAATGGCGGGAGCGGTGGCGCGGGCAACCCCGGCCACGAAGGCAGCACCGGCGGCTCGGGTGGCGCGGGCAACCCCGGCCATGAAGGCAGCACCGGCGGCTCGGGCGGCACCGGCAACCCCGGCCACGAAGGCAGCACCGGCGGCTCCGGCGGCACCGGCAACCCCGGCCACGAAGGCAGCACCGGCGGCTCCGGCGGCACCGGCAACCCCGGCCACGAAGGCAGCACCGGCGGCTCGGGCGGCACCGGCAACCCCGGCCACGAAGGTAGCACCGGCGGCTCGGGCGGCGCGGGCAACCCTGGCAACGAAGCCGGCACGCATCCGCAATACAAGGAAGGCACCCGGTACGCTGCCGGCGACATCGTATCGAACCGCGGCGCACTGTACCGATGCAAGCCGTTCCCGTACACCAACTGGTGTTCGATGGCGGCCTGGGCCTACGAACCCGGCAAGGGCTCCGCATGGGCCCAAGCCTGGGACAAGTACG
>NZ_BAAILN010000096.1:31094-40646 GCF_054589155.1 Burkholderia sp. 3C | reverse complement strand
TCCGCCCCCGCCTAGCGCGGGGGCTTTTTCGTTGCATCCGCAACGACTCAACCGGGCTCGCGGCCCTCCGCCCCGGCAACCGGCAAGCACACGGTAAAGCGGCTGCCGCGCCCCGGCACCGAGGCCACCTCGATCGATCCGCCATGACGCTCCATCACGGCCTTGACAAACGGCAGCCCGAGCCCGACGCCCCGACTCGCGTCGCGCTCCGCCCCGCCCACCTGAAAGAACGGTTCGAACAGGCGCGGCATCGCCGCTTCGGGAATGCCGCAACCCGCGTCCACCACCACGATCGACACCCTGCCATCGCCTGCGTCGATCCAGACGTCGATGGTGGTCCCCGCCTCCGAATATTTGATCGCGTTATCGAGCAGGTTGATCAGCGCCCGCAGCAGCATGTTGCGATTGCCGAGCACGAAAACTTCGCCGTCTGCCTCATCCGGCCATTCCAGGCGAATCTGCTTCGCGTTCGCCGCATGCCAGACCTGATCGACGGCCTCCATCACCCAGTCGCCGACCGACACCGGCACATAGGCCCCCTTGTCGAGATGTTCGGCACGCGAGAGCTGCGTGAAATCCTCGGCCACGCGCAGGCTGTAATCGACCAGCTTGTGCAGATCCGCCAGGAACTCCGGGGTCGGCGCGGCGTCGGCGACCCCGCGCTGTTCGAGCAGCGACAGCACCGTCGACAGCGGATTGCGCAGATCGTGCGCCATATGGCGCAGCGTGAGGCGGTCACTTTCAACCGCCGCCTTGATGGTGTGAATATCGACGAGGCAGATCATGCTGCCCGTCGAACGCCGAGGATCGCCGCCGCCGAACGGCGTCACCATCATCATGTGGATGCGCGCATTCATCGTCAGTTCAACCGAATGAATCCGGCCGGTGTCCCGCGCCGCCAGGATCGTGTCACGCGCGATGTCCAGCACCCGCCGGGCGGCCGTGTCGCGGTCCGCATCGAGGGTGCCGAGCATCGCGTGCCCGCACGCATTGCACATCCGCAGTGCGCCGTCCTGCTCGACGAAGACCGGATACGGCAGCGTATGAATCACATCGACGTAGGTCGACTGCCACGCTCGGATGCGCGACATCGCCTTCGCAACGTCGCTGTCGTGGCGGTAGGCGCCCGGCGCCGGCTCGTCGGCGGCCGCCGTTTGCGCCAGACCCGTCACCGCGTGCCGGTGCGCCAGCCCGCGCAAGCCGCGGTATTCACGCATCAACGCGGCTCGCAGCCAGTCCGCCCGCCGCCAGCCGCATATCGAGAAGATCGTCACGCACACGGCCAGCGGCGGCCCGACCGGCGCCCAGCACGCGCCATACACCAGCGCCACCACCGCCCCGGCGACGAACAGGGCCAGCCACGCCAGCACGAATCCATACATGCGCCATCCCGGCACGAACAGGCAGATCAGCAACACGCCGGTTGCAACGGCCAGGCCGGCCAAGCCCCGCAGCGCCGGCGGCATGCGTCGTATCAGGTGCCCGTCGAGCAGCGCTTCGGTTGCGAGCGCATCGACTTCCGCGCGCCGCAGTTTCTCCGCGCTGCCCGGCGAGAGATAGAACACGCCGGCCAGATCGGACATCCCGTCGCCGATGAACACGATCCGGTTGCGCCACGCCGCGTCCGGCACGCGGCCTTTCAGGACATCCACGAACGAATAGCGGTCGAGATCGAAACGCGGCGGCAGGAACAGCAGCACCGACTCCGCACCGTCACGCTCCGCCTGCGCGATCCGGTCGCCGGTTCGCGCAGGCGCGGCCAGGCCGGGATGCCGCGCCTGCGCCACGCGGATCGCCTGCAGGCTGACATGGGCGAACGCTTCACCGGCGCGGTACGGGATGAACGGCACGATGCCCTGCACCAGTTGGTTGCTGCTCACCGTGACACGACGCTGGCCAATCGCCGCGGCCGCTTCGCGCAGCGGTTTCGACGGCAGCATCACCGTATCGGCACGGCCATCGAGCAGCGTCACGTGCGCCGGCAGCACCACATCGCCGCGCCGCGCGATCACGGCCGCGAGTCCGGCGTCGTCACGGGTCGGCGAAATCATCATCATGTCGAGCACGACGCTCGATGCTCCGGCCACGCGCTCGAGCACGCCGGCGAAATCGGCGCGCACGTAACGCCGGATATCGCCCAATTCGGCGAACGTCTTCTTGTCGATCATGATCACGGCGACCTTGTCCCGCGGCCCGTGATCGGAACCCGAGAACGCGAGGTGCCAGTAACGCCGGTCGAGCGGCGCCATCAGTTCCTCGACGGCCGGGGCGCAACCGAGCACCGCGAGCAGGGCGGTGCCGGCCAGTTGCAGCCAGATGGACGAGCGGGCCGCACCCCGGCGCAGTGAGCCAAACTTCGAGCGGAAGATCCCGGACATGGTGTTGTCGTTCCGATGCCGGCATGCCGCGAAAACAGGTGCGCTTCCGGCATGCACGACGGCTTTCGCGTCGCGCGAGCATTTGATGGAGGTGCGACAGTCTATCCCTTTCCATCTCCCATCATTACTGACAGTTACCTTTCGCACGACGACAAAGCCGCGCCGGCCTGGCCTCGCCCAGGCGCTCGCGCGCACACCCCGGCACCGCATCCGCAGCCCCCGACATCCCGCACGAAAACATTGAACACAACAGCGTTTCGTTGCGTCACGTTGCGCATCGTTTAGTAAATCCAAGAAAAATATTACAGATGTGTTTATTCGATTGACGACGCCGGATCGCGACTCCTAGTCTTGTTACCGCTGCAAAGATTCGGAAAGAAAATGAAGCAAAAGATTCACGACGAGCCGGCGGTTCGTTCGCACGAGTCGCCGAACACGCAAGAAGCAGAGAAGAACGGAGAGAGACGATCATGAATCGATTCACGACGCTCGCCGCCACCTTGGCCGTGGCGTGCGCGTTGAGCGGGTGTGGGGGTGACGACGGCGGCTCAGGGGCCACGTCGGTGCTGGCGGCGCGGCCTTCGGCCAACGCCGCCGATACGGTCAATCTCGACGACGGCCGCGCGCTGTCGTTGACGCAGTATGTCGATCCGCTGATCGGCACGCTCGCGAGCAATTCGCCGAACCCGGTTCCGGCCGGCCAGGCCGGCAGCGTGGTGCCGGCCGCCGGCCTGCCGTCGGGCATGGTGCAATGGGCGCCGGACACCAACACCACGCCCGCGCCGAACAACAGCAAGGAGCCGGGCTCGCCGGCCGGCTACTACTACGACATCAACTCGATCCAGGGCTTCAGCGTCACCCACATGCCCGGCGCGGGCTGCGGCGGCAACGACGGCGAATTCCCCGTCATGCCGACCACCGACGCCACCCAACTGGTGCCGACCTTCAGTCATGCGAATGAAATCGCCAAGCCCGGCTACTACTCGGTGCTGCTCGATTCGCAGATCAAGGTCGAACTGACGGCCACGCTGCGCACCGGCTTCGGTCAGTTCTCCTACCCGTCCGGCAAGCCGGCGCTGCTGGTGCTCGACGCCACCCGCACCAACACGCGCACCGCCACGGCCGGCGCGATCACGCAGGTATCCGACAGCGTGATCTCGGGCAGCACCACCGGCGGCGGCTTCTGCGGCAACTCGGTGGCGGTGCCGGTGTACTTCTACGCGATGTTCGACCGGCCGTTCGTGTCGGGCACGTCCGTCTCGCAGGGCGTGGCGCATCTCGCGTTCGCCTCGGGCAAGACGGTCAAGATGAAGATCGGCATCTCGTACGTCAGCGTGGCGAACGCCCGGGCGAACCTCGACGCGGAAAACCGCGGCTGGGATTTCGACGGCGTGCGCACCCAGGCCGACGCCACCTGGAACGACGCGCTGAACGCGATCCGCGTGGCGGGCGGCACGGCCGACGCGAAGACCAAGTTCTACACCGCGCTGTATCACGCGCTGTGGGCGCCGAGCATCTTCAGCGACGCCAACGGCCAATACATCGGCTTCGACAGCCAGGTGCACCAGGTCGCGAAGGGGCAGGGCGCGCAATACTCGTCGTTCTCGGGCTGGGACATCTACCGCTCGCTGATCCAGTTGAAGGCGATCCTGAACCCGTCCGACACCAGCGACATGATCCAGTCGCTCGTGAACGACGCGGATCAGTGCGGCGCGATTCCGCACTGGGTCAACGACAACGTCGAGGACGGCGTGATGCCGGGCGACGCCGGCTCGCTGATCGTGTCGAACGCCTACGCATTCGGCGCGCGCCGCTTCGACACGCAATCGGCGCTGCAGCACATGGTGAAGATGGCCAACATCCCCGGCACGGCCTGCAACGGCGCCACCACCAACGGCGGCCGCGCGAGCTATCTGCAAACGGGCTACATCACCAGCGGCGAATGGGGGCAGGCGTCGTCCACGCTCGAATACACCAGCAGCGATTTCGCGATCTCGCGTTTCGCCGCCGCGATGGGCGACACCGCCACGCAGCGCATGCTGCTGGGCCGCTCGGCGTACTGGCAGAACCTGCTGAACACCTCGCTCACGCCGCCGCTGATCGCCGCGCGCCAGTCGAACGGCGCGTGGATCGCCGAAACACCGAGCAGCGGCGACAACTACGTGGAAGGCAATGCCGAGCAGTACACGTGGATGGTGCCGTACAACCCGGCCGGCCTGTTCGCGCAGCTCGGCGGCAACACCGCCGTGACCTCGCGGCTCGACACCTTCTTCACGGTGCTCAACGCCGGCCTCAGCCTGCCGAACTTCTACATGGGCAACGAGCCGACGTTCGAGGTGCCCTGGCTCTACAACTGGGCCGGCTCGCCCTCGGGCACGCAGCGCACGGTGCAGCAGATCATGAGCACCGCCTTCGGCACCGGCCCCGACGGCCTGCCCGGCAACGACGACCTCGGCGCCGTGTCCGGCTGGTACGTGTGGGGCGCGCTCGGCCTGTATCCGGAGATCCCGGGCGTGGCGGGCCTGGCGATCGGCAGCCCGCAGTTCCCGCAGATCGACGTGCGGCTCGGCAACGGCCGCAGCCTGCGGATTCGCGCGTCGGGCGCGCCGGCGTCGAGCTACGTGCAGTCGCTGTCGATCGACGGCCGTGCCCAGCACAGCCCGTGGATCGCCTACGACGAGCTGGCGAACGGCGCGACCCTGCGCTTCGCGATGGGCGATGCGCCGACCCAGTGGGGCACCAACGTGCCGCCGCCGTCGTTCGGCGTGCCGGTGGCGCTCGATGCGGCCGACAGCTTCAACAATCGCGGCTTCAGCGCCGACGGCGCCAGCAACACCGACGGCCAGGGCGCGGATTTCGACGGCAGCCTGTTCAGCTACTCGCTGAGCGCGCTGGCGGCGGCCGGGGTGCAGCCGGGCAAGCCGTTCCCGGTGGCGGGCGCGAACGTGACGATCGGCGGCGGGCCGCTCACGCTCGACAACGCCGTCACCGTCGGCCAGACCGTGATGCTGACGCCGGTGCCGGGCGGCAAGGGCGTGGTGGTGCTCGGTTCGGCCAATAACGGGCCGAGCACGGGCGTGGCGCAGTTGAACTTCGCCGACGGCACCAGCCAGGCGGTCACGCTGGCGTTCGACGACTGGACGCTGAACGGCGGCGGCGCCAGCCCGGCCTCGGCGATCGCCGTGACGATGGCCTACCGCAACGGCGGCGACGGCCAGAAGGACGGCGTGAAGACCTACATCTTCGCGCAGACGATTCCCGTGCCCGCCGGCAAGATCGTGTCGAGCCTCACGCTGCCGCGCCAGGTCAGCGCCGGCAAGATGCACGTGTTCGGGTTGGGTATCGCCTCCTGACCATTCGACCGGGGTTGCAGCCTGACCCGGTCGCGTTTCGACTCACGCGCCGCGCAGTGCCGTTCCGGCTGTGCGGCGCGTTGCTTTTGGGGCGGCCGGCGTGCCTGTGCGTCCCGATCGTCATAAATGGCTTGCGCCCGGTAATCGGCTGTCATTAAATGCGTCGAATAATCAATGTCGATGGCAGGTATTCGTGAAATTGTGGTCAGAGCCTAGTAATATGGCGCCCTATCGACACTTGCCGCCCACCTATCGCCCCGCCCACCCACAATGAGCAATAACCTCAACGTTCTCGAAGAACAACTGCGCGAACTCGACCGCCAGATCGCGGACGCGAAGGCGGACGGCAAACGCGCCCTGCTCGCGACGCTGCAGGATCAAGTGCAGGAATTCGGCATTACCGAAGACGAGCTGCTGCGCGCGGCCGGCTTCCGCCAGACGCTCAAGCCGCGCAAGGCCACCCCCGCGAAATACTACGATCCGTCCTCGGGCCAATCCTGGTCCGGCCGCGGCCCGCGCCCGAAGTGGCTGCAGGGCAAGGAACCGGACGATTACCTGATCGATCGCGCCCCGAAGCCGTGGTGGCCGGGCGAGGAATAAGGTTTCGCGGTCCGGCGCACGCCTTGTGCGCCGGGAGTTTGCGGTTGAACCTGGCGGCGCGATTTCGCACTTTTTTCGGCTTTCTTTCACGCTCTCCGGCTGTTTCGCTTCTCCGGCTTCCGACGCGTCCCCCGCCTGTTCTCGCTTCTTCGGCTTCTTCTGCTTCTCCTGCTTACCCCACCTCTACCGCGTCACCCGCTTCCCCCGCCTGTTCCGCCCGCCCCCCGCTCTTCCCAACTCCGCTTCCCCGAAATTTTTTCGCCTCACGCGACGGATTCCCGCGCCTGCGCCGTGTAACGCTTATCTTCCACGCCGGCAGGACTCCGTATGAACGTTCCGTCCCGCGCCCAGGCGGCCGCGATCGCGCTGAACCGCTTCGGCCTCGGCGCCCGCGCCGACGACACCGCGCCGCCCGACCCGAAAGCCTGGCTGCTCGATCAGTTCGCGCGCTACGAGCCGCGCCCGGCGGCGTGGGCCGACCAGCCCGGCGCGGTGGCGCTGGCCACGCGGTTCGGCGACGAACGACGCAACTTGCGCACCGAAGCCGGGCAAACGCAGGCCTCGCAGCCGATGCCCGCGCCCCTGCCGGCACCGGCGTCCACGCCCTCGGCCGCCGCATCGGCACCGGCCAATCCCGCGCAGGCCGCGCGGCAGGCCGTCAACCAGGCGATCCGCAAGGAGAGCGTCGGCGTCTATCGCGACGCCGTCGATGCGCGCGTCGAAAGCGCATTGGTCACGCCCGCGCCGTTCGTCGAGCGGCTCGTGCACTTCTGGGCCAACCATTTCGCGGTGTCGGTGGACAAGGGCCAGGTGGCCGGGCTGGCCGGCGCGTTCGAGCTGGAGGCGATCCGCCCGCACGTGCTGGGCCGCTTCGAGGACATGCTGGTGGCCGCCGAGCAGCACCCGGCCATGCAGTTGTTCCTCGACCAGACGCGCTCGGTCGGCCCCGACAGCCGCGCCGCCCTGCGCGCCGAGGCGCGCGACCCGGCCCGCAAGCGCGGCCTCAATGAAAACCTCGCGCGCGAGATCATGGAGCTGCACACGCTCGGCGCACGCAGCGGCTACACCCAGGCCGACGTGACCGAATTCGCCCGCGCGCTGACCGGCTGGAGCGTGGCCGGCGTTCGCGGCCCGCAGCCGAACGACGCGCCGCCCGGCGCATTCGTGTTCCGCCCCGCGCTGCACGAGCCGGGCGTGCGCACCGTTCTAGGGCGCCGCTACGATCAGGATGGCGAAGCCCAGGCGCGCGCCGTGCTGCAGGATCTCGCCCGCGCGCCGGCCACCGGCCGCCATCTCGCGTTCCAGTTGGCGCGCCACTTCGTGGCCGACGATCCGCCGCCGGCGCTGACCGAGCGCATCGCGCGCGCCTTCGAGCAGAGCGACGGCGATCTGCCGACCGTCTATCGCACGCTGGTCGAATCGCCCGAGGCGTGGTCGAGCACGCATGCCAAGTTCAAGACGCCGTGGGACTGGACCGTCTCGTCGCTGCGCGGGCTCGGCTGGAGCTCGCTCGGCAACCTGAAGGCCGCACCGTTGCTGACGCAACTGGGCCAGCCCGTCTGGCGGCCCGGCTCGCCGGCCGGCTACGACGACATCGCCGCCAGTTGGGCGGCGCCCGACGCGCTGGTGCGGCGCGTCGAGGTCGCGCAGCGGCTCGCGGCGCGCACCGGCGACCGCGTCGATCCGCGCGCGCTCGGCACGACCCTGTTCGCCGGCACGCTCGGCGACGCCACCTCCACCGCGGTATCGCGCGCCGAAAGCACCACCACCGCGCTCGCGCTGCTGCTCGTCTCGCCCGATTTCCAGCGGAGATAACCATGCCCGGTTCACGTCGCCGATTCCTCGGCACCCTCGCCGCCAGCGCCGGCGCCCTGCTGGTCGCGCCGCACATCGCGTTCGCCAGCGTGGCCACCGAGCGCCGTTTCGTGTTCGTGATCCAGCGTGGCGCCGCCGACGGCCTCACGATCCTGTCGCCGTACGCCGATCCCGATTACGCGCGGCTGCGCGGCGAACTGGCGGTCGATCCGTCCAGATCGACGCATCTGAACGGCACCTTCGCGCTGCATCCGTCGCTCGCGCAAACCGCGCGCATGTATCAGGACGGCCAGGCGCTGTTCGTGCACGCGATCGCCTCGCCCTATCGCGACCGCTCGCATTTCGACGGCCAGAACGTGCTGGAGACGGGCGGCCTCGCGCCGTATCAGGTCAAGGACGGCTGGCTCAACCGCCTCGTGGCGATGCTGCCGGCCACGCGCGAGAACGCCATCGCGCTCGCGCCCACCGTGCCGGCGGCGCTGCGCGGCGCGGCGCGCGTGACCTCGTACGCGCCGTCGGGCCTGCCCGGCGCGCCCGACGATCTGCTCACACGCGTCTCGGCGCTCTACGAACGCGACGCGCAACTCGGGCCGCTGTGGGCCTCGGCGATGGAAGCGCGCGGCCTGGCTCACGACGCCGGCGCGCGGCAGGACCCGGCCAGCGTCGGCAAGCTGGCCGCGAGCTTCCTCGCGCGCGACGACGGCCCGCGCATCGCGATGATCGAAACCGGCGGATGGGACACGCACAGCGCGCAGAACGCGCGACTGTCGAACGTGCTGAAGGGCCTGGACGCGATGCTGGCCTCGCTGCGCGACGGCCTCGGGCCGGTGTGGAACGACACCACCGTGGTGGTCGCCACCGAGTTCGGCCGCACCGCCGCCGCCAACGGCACGGGCGGCACCGATCACGGCCAGGGCTCGGTCGCGATGCTGCTGGGCGGCGCCGTGCAGGGCGGGCGCGTGATCGCCGATTGGCCCGGCCTGCGCAGCGCCGATCTGTACGAAGGGCGCGACCTCAAGCCCACCGCCTCGCTCGACGCGCTGATCGCGGGCGCGGCGGCCGAAACGCTGCGGCTCGATCCGCAACGCACCGGCGCGACGCTGTTCGACCACGCCGCGTCGCGACAACCGATGACGGGCCTCGTGCGCGCCTGACGCACAACCCGCCGCCGCGCCGGCCGGAACGCCGGCATTTTCACCACGACATCGATAACAGTCCTTGGGAGGACAACACATGAACAACCGATCGACATCGCGCGCCGCCCTGGCCGCCTGCGCCTGCGCGGCGCTGCTTTCCGCCTGCGTGGTCGCCCCGGCGCGGCCGCCGCGCCCCGCTCCGGTGGTCGAGGTGGTGCCGGTGGCACCCGCGCCGGGCTATCACTGGGTGAAGGGGCATTACCGTTGGGA
>NZ_BAAILN010000096.1:26172-30930 GCF_054589155.1 Burkholderia sp. 3C | reverse complement strand
AGCGGGCGGCAGCGCGCCGCCCGCTGCCGGCCGGTTCGGTCAGCGCGCCACGCGCGCGTCGCGATCGGCCGGCCCGGCGGCCGCCTGCGCCGGCTGGCCGGCCGCCAGCGCACGAGCGCGTGCGGCCAGCGCGTCCATCTGCGCATAGCCGTTGTCCATGCCGCTGTAGGTACGCACGATCCCGGCGGTCGGCAGCCCCAGCATGCAATCCTCCACGATACGGTTGCCGATCCGGTAGGTCTGGTGATGCGAGCTGCCGGTGCCGTGCACCATCAATTGCTCGACCGGCAGGCCGGCCGCCTTCGCGGCCTCCACGTAGTGGACCTGCGAGCCGGCATCCACATCGGTGTCCGAACCATCCGTGGTCACGAACATCCGGAAGCCCGGCATCGGATGCACGCGCGACAACTGGTCGATCGGATCCCAGACCCCCGATAGCGGCGTGCCTGTCCAGTCGCTCGACCGTCCGGCCGCGCGGGCCCGGTACACCACCGCGGTCACGCCCGACGACGACACCGCGCAGCGCACATCGCGCCGCTCGGCGATCAGCGAAGCCACCAGCCCGCCGCCGCCCGACTGCCCCACCAGCCCGAACTCGGCGATGCCATAGCGCGCCTTGATACGATCCAGCGCGGCGTTCACCACCTCGGTTTCGTAGCGCGTGCGCCGGCGGTTCTGATTGCCGCTGCTGCCGTCCACGCCGGGGCGGGCGAGCGACAGGTACGGCGTGCCGCCGCGCTGCTGCTCCTGTTGCGCGGCTTCCAGCACGCGGCGCGGCGTCCACTTGCCGTAGTTCGCCGACGCGCCGCGCAGCGACAGCACATCGCCATCCATGAACACGATCGCGCGCGCCACCCGGCCGCTCGCGAACGCGCTCGACGGGAAATAGCGGATGCATTCGCCGAACTCGGGCCCTTCCACCCAGACGGCGTCGGTCGTGGCCGCGCACTGCTCCGGCGTGGATTGCGATCCCGTGCTGGCCTCGCCCGGCGAAAAATGATCGTCGAGGCCGTAATTCCGGACCGTCGACGCGCAGCCCGCGAGCAGTGCGATCGACAGCACGGCGGCCCCTCTCCCCAGCAGCTTCCCCGTTCTCATGGCTCTCCTTTTTGTTAGTGAGCGGCCGCTGGTGGCAGCGCCGCGCCGCCATGGTAACGGATGCCGATCGCGTTAACGATCCTCCGGCGCAACCGCCCGAATCGCCGCGCTGAAGCGCGCATGCGCGGCCGGATCGACCGGCCGGTGCTTGACCGTGCCGCTCGCCGGATCGTTGCCGAGGAAGTTGCCGCCCTTCCAGTCCCTCGCCGGCCGCACCGGCCGCTTCTCGAAGCCACCGCCACAATTCGGACAGACGTCGTGCAGCACCTGATCGACGCACGACACGCAGAACGTGCATTCGTAACTGCAGATGCGGGCGTCGCGCGAATCGGGCGCGAGTGCGACGTTGCAGTGCTCGCAACTGGGGCGGATTTCAAGCATGGCGGGCTGCCTCGATCGAATGGAGTGAACGGTTTGCCGGCTGCGGAACAGCCACGGCGATGCGCCATCCTAACGAATCGGCCAGCACCGAAACAGCCCGAAACCTGACCGGCATGGAAAAAAAGATGCCACCATGCCGGCATCGTTTCCCTGGCTCGTCATCCGTCATGCAGAACGCATCGTCCCCGAATCACGCCGGCTTGTCGCGCATCTTCCTGGTGCTGCCGCCGCGCGTCCATATCCTCGATCTGGCCGGCCCGTTGCAGGTGTTCGGCACGCTGCCGGAGCTGGGCATCGCGCCGGTGGAGGTGCGTTGCGTCGGGCCGCACAGCGAGCTGAAGAGTTATCAGGGGCTCGCGCTGACCGCGATCCATCCGCTGCCCGCGCGCCTGCGGCGCGGCGATCTGGTGGTGGTGATCGGCGCGAAGTTCGCGTTCGAGGCGGCGCCCACGCCGGCCCAGCGGCAGATCGTCGACTGGCTGCGCGCCGAGGTGCAGCCCCGGCTCGGCGAGATCGCGCTGGCCAGCGTCTGCACCGGCGCGTTCCTGCTGGGCGCGGCGGGCCTGCTCGACCATCGGCCGTGCACCACCCATCATCACCATCTCGACCGCCTCCAGCAGCGCCATCCGCTCGCACGCGTGCTGCCGAACCGGATGCTGGTCGATGCGGGCCACGTCTGCACGTCGGCGGGCGTGTCGGCCGGCATCGATCTGGCGCTGCATCTGATCGCGCGGCACTTCGGGGCCGCCGTGGCCGTGCGCGTGGCGCGCGAGAACGTGGTGCCGTTCCGCCGCATGAGCCGCGATCCGGCGCTCGACCCGCCGCTGCGCCATCGCGATCACGGCAACGCGCTGGTGCACGCCGTGCAGGATTTCCTGAGCGATCGCCCGGATTGCACGCTGCCCTACGACGAACTGGCCGCCCGCTTCGCGGTCAGCTATCGCCATCTCGCGCGAATGTTTCTTCAGGAGTGCGGCATGACGCTCAAGCAATATCAGCAGCAACTGCGGATCGCGCTCGCGCGCAGCCTGCTGAAGGGCGGCGATGCGCCGGTCGAGCGCATCGCCGAGCTGTGCGGCTTCGGCAGCGTGCAGGCGTTTCGCAGCGCATGGCGGCAGGAGGAAGCGCTGCCGCCCTCGCAATGGCGAGCCAACGCCGTTCGCACGCCACACGCATTGCCGCTGCAGTGACACGGGCCGGCCGGTAGAATCGTCCGGCCCGGCGCAGGGCGGCAGGCTCGAACAGCCGCCGCCGCGCCTTACATGCGGCTTTCCCGGAGATGCCCATGCCTCGCCTTCGTCACACCCTCTGCGCCCTCGCGCTCACGCTGCCGCTGTGCGGCCTGGCCCGCGCCGACGTCATCGAATCCTGGAGCACGATCGCCACGCCCGCGCCCCCCGTGCTCAAGCCGGTGAGCGTGACCGACCCCGCCCACACCGCGCTGCTGCTGCTCGATTTCGACGTCAGCACCTGCAACGCCCAGGAGCGCCCCGATTGCGTCGCCTCGCTGCCGGCCGTCGCCAGGCTGTTGACCGAGGCGCGTGCAGCAAAGCTGATGACGGTCTACAGCCTGACCAGCACCGGCTCGCTCGCGGGCGTGCCGCCGGTGATCGCAGCCAAGGGCGACGAAACGGTCGTGCGCTCCGGCGTCGACAAGTTCCTCAACACCGATCTCGAAGCGGCGCTGAAGGCCCGCGGGATTCGCACCGTGATCATCACCGGCACGGTGGCGCACGGCGCGGTGCTGTACACGGCGAGCGAGGCGGCGTTGCGCGGCTTCCAGGTGATCGTGCCCACCGACGGCATGTCGAGCAAGGAATCGTTCGGAGAACTGTCCGCCGCGTGGGTGCTCGCCAACGCGCCGGCCGGCGTCAGCAAGAACACCACGCTGACGCGGGCGGCCATGATCGGGTTTCCGAATCATTGAGTGCACTGACCTCTACGGCCACCCTCAGCCGTTGAGCATCCGGCCGCCGTCCACCACGATCTCCGTGCCGAGCGTCCACGCCGATTCGTCGGCGGCCAGATACACCACCGCCTGCGCCACTTCCTCGGGCGTGCCGAAGCGCCCGGCCGGAATCGCGAGGAAGGCCTGGCGCGCGGCAAGCTCAAGCGCGTGCTGCGCGGCCACGAAGCGCCGCGGGTGCCGATCCAGATCCTCTACGCGGCCAACCGTTTGCTGCCCAAACGCGCGATCGTGTTCATGGATTTCATCACCGAAACGTTCGCCCGAATCCCGGCGCTGAACGTCGCGAGCACCTAAGCCTGCACGCCGCCCCTCCCTTCGCCGCTGCCCTCGGGTTAACACCGCCTGCCGCGCGCGCCGCTTTTCTGCCATAAAGCTGCCGGCCAGCCCGTGAATTCCGGAGCGAACCTCGTCCGGACGCGCTGGCAACGAGACGACAGAAAGGAAAGAATCATGCGGCGGATGCCTTCGCTGATAGCGTTGCGTTTTTTCGAGGAGACCGCACATCACCTGAGCTTCAATCGCTCCGCGGCCTCCCTGTGCGTGACCCAGGGCGCCGTGAGCCGGCAGATTCGCCTGCTCGAGGAAAGCATCGGCGCGCAGTTGTTCGAGCGCGATCACAAGGGCGTCAAACTGAGCGCCGCCGGCCTGCTGCTGTTGCCGTTCATCGAGCAGGCGTTCGACACCATCGAGCGCGGCATCCTCGAAATCACCGCCGTGCAGCCGGGCCGCAAACGGCGGCTGACCGTCTCGCTGCCGCCGACGTTCGCCACCCAGTGGTTCTCGCCACGCCTCGGTACGTTGTCCGAAGCGCTGCCCGAAGTCGATCTGTCGATCCGCACCGAACCCACCGACGATTGCCACTGCCATATCCGCTTCGGCCGCGCCGCGCGCGCCGACCTGCAATCGGAACGCCTGATGCTGGAGCGCCACGCGCTGGTGGGTGCGCCGCGCTATGCGGGCACGCCGCTCGATGCGCTGTTCGGCAAGGTGCCCTCGCTGCACGTGCTGCACGAAGGCAAGCGCCTGACGCTGTGGGCCGACTGGTGCGCCAAGGCCGGCGTGCCGCTCGCGCGCATCGGCGACGGCATCGAGTTCTCGACGCTCGAACAGGCGATCCACGCCGCGCGCAAGGGCGCGGGGCTGGCGGTGGTCGATCTCGGCATGATCGAGGAGGAACTGGCCGAAGGCAGCCTCGTGCCGCTCTCGCCAGTGGAGGCGATCGGGCCGTTCGGCTATTGGCTCGACATCGCGCCGGCGCGGCTCGGCGACGAGCTGGTGGTGGCGTTCATCGCGTGGCTGCGCGCGCAGGC
>NZ_BAAILN010000096.1:24596-26063 GCF_054589155.1 Burkholderia sp. 3C | reverse complement strand
ACCCGCGCGGCGGATTCGCATCCGCCGCGCGGGTTCGTCAGGCCGGACGATAAGGAAACCTGAACGGTTCCGTCACGTCCGCTCAGTGGCTGCCCGACGCCTCGTCGAGCGTCAGGTGCTTGGTTTCGGGCGCCCACGCGATCGACACGATCATGCCCACCAGCAGCACGCCGGCCAGCGCGAACATCGTCACGTGAAAGCCGAGCGTCGCGATGCCCACCGGCAGCAGGAACGTGCCGATCGCCGAGCCGAGCCGGCTGCACGCGATCGCCAGGCCCACGCCGCAGGCGCGCACCTCGGTCGGGAAGCACTCGGGCGGAAATACCCCCACCAGGTTGCTGAACGCCGACATGGTCAGCGTGAACACGCCGAACGCCACGATCATCCACAACGCCGCCGAATGCGGCAGCACGGCCAGCGCCACCAGCGATGCGCAGCACACGGCGAACGAGCCGATCAGGAAACCGCGCCGCGACATCTTGATCGTCAGCCAGATGCCGATCACCGCGCCGAGCACCAGGAAGCCGTTCAGCAGCAGATCCGCGCCGAAGCCCTCGGACAGGCCGATCGCCTTCAGGATGGTCGGCAGGAACGTGTAGATCGCGAAATACGGAATCACCAGGCAGACGAAGAACGCGCAATTGAACAGCGTGCGGCGGATCATGTCCGGGCGGAACAGCCGCGCGTAGCCCTGGCTGGCGTGCGGCGCGTCGCTGCCGTCGAGCACGACGTGCGCGCCGAAATGCTTCGCGACGATCGCGCGCGCCTCGCCGGCGCGACCCTTGCCGAGCAGCCAGCGCGGCGATTCGGGCGTGCCGAGCCGGGCGATCAGCACCACGAACGCCGGCAGCGCCGCCGAGGCCAGCAGCCAGCGCCACGCGTCGGGCGAGGCGTTGCCGTAGTACAGGCCGAGCACGTTGGCCACCACGTAGCCCACCGTCCAGATCACGCTGAACGAGCCGAGCAGCGCGCCGCGATGCTTGCGTGGCGAGAATTCGGCGAGGATCGCGTGGCCCACGGTGAAATCGCCGCCCATGCCGATGCCGATCACGATGCGCAGCAGCGCCAGCTCGGCCGGCGAGGTCACGAAGAATTGCGCGGCCGACGCCAGCACGATGATCACGAAGCTGGTCAGGAAGATCTTCTGGCGGCCCATGCGGTCGGACAGCCAGCCGAAAATCAAACTGCCCAGGAAGATGCCGATCAGCGCCGAGCTGCCGATCACGCCCATCCAGAACGCATCGAGCGGCATCTGCTTGCCGAGCGCGGCGAGCGCGTAGCCGATGGTGCCGAGCGTGTAGCCTTCGGTGAAATGCGCACCGAACGTGAGCCCGGCGATCTTGATGTGGAAGCCGTTGAGCGGCACGTCGTCGAGCCGCACTTCCCGTTGCGGCGTGGCGGCGGCGCGCGCCAGCGGCGCCGCGCCGGGCACTGCGCCCGTTTGCACATTGAGTTGATTCAAGCTGC
>NZ_BAAILN010000096.1:19484-24463 GCF_054589155.1 Burkholderia sp. 3C | reverse complement strand
CGCGCCCGCAGGCACGGCCGCCCGCCGGCGGTTCATCGGCCGAGTCCGGCCATCATCAGATATTTCAATTCGACGTATTCATCCATGCCGTATTTGGAGCCCTCGCGGCCGAGGCCCGATTGCTTGACGCCGCCGAACGGCGCCACCTCGGTCGAGATGATCCCGTCGTTGATGCCGACCATGCCGCTTTCGAGCGCGGCCGACACGCGCCAGGCGCGGCCCAGGTCGCGCGTGTAGAAATACGCGGACAGCCCGAACGGCGTGTCGTTGGCCGCGGCGATCGCTTCGTCCTCCGTAGCGAACCGGAAGCACGCCGCCACCGGGCCGAAGGTTTCCTCCTCGGCGATCAGCGCGTTGGCGGCCACGTCGGCCAGCACCGTGGGCTCGTAGAACGTGCCGCCGAGCGCATGGCGGCGGCCGCCCGTCAACGCCCGCGCGCCGTGGCCGGTGGCGTCGGCCACGTGGCGCTCGACCTTGTCGAGCGCGGCGGCGTTGATCAGCGGGCCTTGATCGACCTCGCCCGCCAGCGCGTTGCCCACCCGCAGCTTGCGCACCGCGTCGGCCAGCTTGGCGGTGAACGCGTCGTACACGCCGTCCTGCACCAGGAAGCGGTTCACGCACACGCAGGTCTGCCCGGTGTTGCGGAACTTCGACGCCATCGCGCCTTCCACGGCGGCATCGAGATCGGCATCGTCGAACACGATGAACGGCGCGTTGCCGCCCAGCTCCAGCGACAGCTTCTTGAGCGTATCGGCCGATTGTTGCGCGAGCAACTTGCCGACCCGCGTCGAGCCGGTAAACGACAGCTTGCGCACCACCGGCGAGGCCGTCAGCACACCGCCGATCGCCACCGCGTCGCCCGACACCACGTTGAACACCCCGGCCGGGATGCCGGCGCGCTCGGCCAGCACCGCCAGCGCGAACGCCGACAGCGGCGTTTCCTCCGACGGCTTCAGCACCATCGTGCAGCCGGCCGCCAGCGCGGGGCCGGCCTTGCGGGTGATCATCGCGAGCGGGAAATTCCACGGCGTGATGGCGGCCACCACGCCCACCGGCTCCTTGGTCACGATGATCTGCGAGTTCGGCTTCGGGCTCGGGATCACGTCGCCGTACATGCGCTTCGCTTCCTCGGCGAACCATTCGAAGAAGCTGGCGGCGTAGCCCACCTCGCCCTTCGCCTCGGCCAGCGGCTTGCCCTGCTCGCGCGTGAGCAGCTCGGCCAGCACGTCGCGGTGTTGGAGCATCAGTTCGCCCCAGCGCTTGACGCGCGCGCCACGCTCCTTGGCGGTCAGCGCGCGCCAGGCCGGCCACGCGCGTTCGGCGGCGGCGATCGCCTGCCGTGTTTCGGCCTCGCCGCCGCGCGCCACCTGCACGATGGTCTCGCCGGTGGCGGGGTTCAGCACCGCGTAGGCGGCCTCGCCCGGCGCCGCTTCATGCCATTCGCCGCCAATGTAGTGGCCGCGCTTCAGAAATTCGCTCATCGTTCCGATTCCTTATGAATGGGCAGGGCGCCTCAGGCGGCTTCAGGCACCGAAGAGAAATCGCCGGCGAATTCGCCCTGCGCCGGGCGCGATTCGCGCGCGATGCGGCGGCCCGCCGTGTAGTCGTTGATCAGGTCGCACGGCGTGTAGTTGCGCTCCAGCTCGTACAGTTCCTCGGCATCGAGCCGGGTATCGAGCGCGGCCAGCGCGCTGTCGAACTGCGCCACCGAATCGGCGCCCACCAGCATGCTCGACACGCCGGGGCGGCCCAGCACCCAGGCCTGCGCGACCTGCGCCGGCGCGACGCCGCGGCGGCGCGCCACGGCGGCCACCGATTGCGCCACGGCCAGCGAGGCCGGGTCGCCGTACATCTGCGCCGTGAAGAAATCGGTCTGGTTGCGCGTGGATTGCGCATCGCAGGTCAGCAGGCCGCGCGCGAGCGGGCTGAACACCGACACGCCCACGCCCTGGTCCTGGCAATACGGCACCATCTCGCGCTCTTCCTCGCGATAGGCCAGGTTCAGTTGCAACTGCATGTTGATCGGCTTGGCCCAGCCGTTGCGCTCGCACGCCTGCATGATCTTCGCGAACTGCCACGTGTACATGGTCGACACGCCGATATAGCGCGCCTTGCCCGCGCGCACGATATCGTTCATCGCGCTCATGGTTTCCTCGACGGGCGTGTTCACGTCGAAGAAATGCAGCATGTAGATATCGAGGTAATCCATGTCGAGGCGCTTGAGCGAGCCGTCGATGCCGTCGAAGATGTGCTTGCGGGAATGGCCGCCCGCGTTCGGGTAAGCGCCCATGTCATAGCCCACCTTGGTGGTCACCACGATTTCCTCGCGACGCGCGGTGCGCTTCAGGATGCGGCCCACCACTTCCTCGCCCACGCCGGTCGAGTAGAAATCGGCCAGGTCGATGAAGTTGACGCCGGCATCCAGCGCGCGGCGCACGATCGGCTCGCTTTGGGCCTCGTCGAAAATCCACGGCTTCCATTGCGGCGTGCCCATGTTCATCGTGCCGAGGCACAGGCGGGAGACCTTCAGGCCGGACTGGCCGAGGCGGACGTATTCCATGTTTCCTCCAGGGGGCGGCTCGGGTCGGCCGCGTGCTGTCTGTCGTCTTGATAAGGGATGCGTAGGAACGGGGCGCGCGTTCAGCCCTGCTTCGGCGTGTAGAACGGGTTCGACACCGCGCGTGCGGCGGCGAACACCGTGTCGCGGTTCGGCAGGCCTTCCATCGCCGCGACGATCGCGTTGCGGCAGGCGCGGTAGTTGTTCTCGAACACGGCGTCGAGGTTGTCGGTTTGCGGGTTCACCCAGTTCGCCGTCACCACCACCCAGTCGTTTTCGGCTTCGGGCGGCAGCGTGCCCTGCTCCAGCGCCTCGGCCACAGCCTTGGCGATGCCGGCCTGCGACGCGCCCCAGGTGGCGTTGCCGTGGAAATCGCTACCGATCTGCGCCTTGTTCACATAGAGCGTGAGCGGCTTGGTCGGCACGCCCGGCTGCGCAATCACGACGAACGGCGCATGGCCCGCCGACGGCGTCGCCAGCGCGGTCGAGAACGCCTGGCCGGCCGGGCCTTCGCGCGGGCCGATCAGCACGTTGATGTGCGCCAGGTTCACGCCGGGGCCTTCGAAGCCTTCGCCGATATAGAGCGACTTGCGGGAGGGTGCGGTCATTGCGGTGTCTCGTCGATCAGTTTGAAGTGCGCCGATTATCGGCAGCGCCCTCGCCGTGCATGAAGCGATGTTTCCTGATCGGCGGCTATGAGTCGGCGTCATATCCGGGGGACTACCGATGGCCGGTGGTGGCGGCGGCGACGCGCCCGGAAAGCCGCTTCGGGTATAGTCCGGCTACATCAAACCCGCGCCGCGACGGCGGCTCACACGACCATGCGCACGATTGTCAGGCTTTGGAAAGCCAACAAGGGATTCATCGCCTTCCTGCTGTTGATGGTGGTTTTCCGCAGCGCGGTGGCCGACTGGGACGTGGTGCCGAGCGGCTCGATGCTGCCGACCATCCGGATCGGCGACCGCATCCTGGTCGACAAGCTCGCCTACGACGTGCGCGTGCCGTTCACGCATATCCGCCTCGCGCATCTGCACGACCCGCAGCGCGGCGACATCGTCACGATCGATTCGGCGGCCGCGCACGAGCTGCTCGTCAAGCGCCTGATCGGCCTGCCCGGCGACACCATCGCGATGCGCGACAACGTGCTGATCATCAACGGCAAGCCGGCGAGCTACCGGCCGGTGGGCGCGAACCTGCTGCGCAGCGATGCCGGCTCGCCCGGCGAATACCTGGCCGAGAAGATCGGCGGCCCCGCGCACACGGTGCGGCTCTCGCCCGACGCGCCGAGCCCGCGCGATTCGTTCGCACCGATCGTGGTGCCGCCCGGCCAGTACCTGATGCTCGGCGACAATCGCGACAACAGCGCCGATTCGCGCTACTTCGGCTTCTTCCCGCGCGACGAGATCATGGGCCGCGCGCGCCGCGTGGCGTTCTCGCTCGATCCGGAGCGCGACTATCTGCCGAGGCTCGACCGCTTCGGGCGCAAGCTCGATGCGCCGCTGGGTTGAATGGATTGGGGATGGGATGGCGGTGTGCGAGGCGCAAGCGCTTATTCAAGCGTGCGCGGATTCGGCAATCGATCGAATCGAGCACGCTGCCATCGAGCGTAGGGGAATCGGCGCGAACGCCTAATTCGCTGATCGCATAAATCGCCATCACAAATCCGAGCTTGCGTGAGCACTCGGCAAATCACTCATCTGTGCTGTCCAATATCGCGGCTGTCTTCAATATTTTGCTGCCGGTAAACGGCCCGTTCGAATTCGAACGAGCACTTCATCACTATCAGTCAAACATCCTCTGTTCGTTCAACGATGACTGCGGGTTCCGGCGGCGAAGACGATCTCAAAATTACACGCTTGACGATTACAGTCAGCTTGCTCGATAATCCGGCGCTCAAACTCTGGCGCCGGCAATTCAACGCCCTCCCTTAAACAGGGATCGAGTTGGGTGCCTGAAACAAGCGATGCCGCGCGACAGCCGGGCATCCTGAAAGACAAAAACATTCTGAGGGGAAGGGCAAGCCATAGCCGTGTGGCATGACGAAATCATCGGGAAACGCATATCGAACGATACGTTCCGATTCGGTCCAAAAAAAACCCATCGAACATAGCGCTACATCGAAATCGTTTTCAATTTCGATGCGTCTGCGCCGTTTATCTTCGCTTCGAATTTTCCGATTTTCTCCGATCCGGCATTGCCGGCCTTTTGTTTCGTCAACCGACCATTCAAGTCAAACCATGAATACTGAAAAGCGTCTGCTTCCCGCATTTCTGATGTGCCTGTTTCTCGGCAGCCTCGGCTTTCACCGTTTCTATGTCGGCAAGATCGGCACCGGCATCCTGATGCTGCTGACGCTCGGCGGCCTCGGCATCTGGACACTCATCGACCTGATCATCATGGCTTGCGGCAATTTCAAGGACAA
>NZ_BAAILN010000096.1:0-19361 GCF_054589155.1 Burkholderia sp. 3C | reverse complement strand
GGCGGCGCCCGCGTGATTGCACGCGGGCGCCGCTGTCACGTCACGACATGAACATCGCGCCGTCTGCATGTGTCGGCTAATGTGATGCCCGCAAATCGCACCACGAACACGCGCCCCCATCGAGCCATGAAACCGAGTCTGCCCATCGCCGTCGCCGCCATGCTGCTGGCAGGCACCACCGCCGCGTTCGCGGCCTGCGACGCGGCGCCCTCGCGCTGCGACGGCAACCCGCCCTTGCCCGCCGCCGTGCAGAAGCTGATTCCGGCCGGCTACACGGCGCTCGATCACCTGGCCGGCGCGCTGACCGATGCGGGGCGCAAGGATTATCTGGTGGTGGTGCATCGCGAGCCGGACACGCAGCAGCAGGCGTCGGTGCGGCCGCTGCTCGTGATCACGCAGAACGCCGACGGCACCTACACGCTGGCCGCGCGCAACGACAGCGTGGTCATGAAGGCGGACGACGGCGGCATGTCCGGCGATCCGTATCTCGATCTCGACACCAACGGCCTCGCGATCAAGAACCGCTATTTCTCGGTGCAGAACGGCGTGGCCGCCGGCCCGAACCACTGGAGCGACAACGTCACGTTCCATTACGATCCGGCGCGGCGCACGTGGCTGTTCCATCAGGAAATCGTTCACAACAGCGCGATGAACCCCGACCCCAGCCCGAATGCCGAAGCGCTGCTGCCGGACCAGGCCACCGTCACGCGCGCGGACCGCAACAAGCCGGTGTCGTTCGACGCCTGGCGGCCGAAGCACTGAATTCGCCACCCCGTAGCGTCAGCCATCCGAAATAATCGATTCGGCGATTCGAAAGCGAATTTCTCACAGTGCGGCACACGCGTTGCCGCACTGCAAAAAACCAATCAGGACTTCCACACAACGGCTATTGTTTGGTGATATAAATCGCTACGCAATTCCGATCCCAAGTGGCTGAATTGGTAAAAAATGAAAGATTCGAGAGACCTTCCCCTGCCCTCCCGCTGACTCCGTCTGCATCGCGGCACATCTGATTTCCCCCAGCTTCCCCTGACTCTTCGACGAGTACCGGTATGAGCGATCCTGTGTCCAAGCCGAGTTCGGCCGATTCAAGCAACGCGCCGATGGATCTGTCGGCCTATCTCAATCCCGCCAGCGATACGCCGGCCATGCCCGATCCGGCGGCCCCGCAGCCCGAGCCTTCGTTGCCCGCGCTGGTGCCGCCCGAGATGCTCGCGCCGATGGCGCCCGAGGCTCGGCTCGTCGATCTCGCCTCGCTGTCGCCCGAGCAGCAGGCGCTGGCCCGCGAACGCGCGAGCCAGATCCGCTTCGACGACACCACCTCCACGCTGCGCTTCGTCGATCAGGCCTTGCAGCCGCTCGCGACCTCGTCGCGTCGTTTGCTGTCCGAAACAACGGTCGGCGAGGCCGGCGAAATCGGCCGCATCGCGGCGGCCGTGATCGACGGCATCAAGATCCTGCGGATCGAGGAATTGCAGCAGGACGCGCACGACGCCGCGCCGAAGGCCACCGGCCTGTTGGCGCGCCTCGGGCGCATCGGCAAGGTGGCGCACGGCGCGGTGAAATCGTTCCAGGAAAACCGCAAGGCGTTCCTCGCGCTGATGGACGACGAGGTCGCGCGGGCGCGCCGCATCCAGGGCGACCTGATGGTCACGATCCAGCAGCTCGACCAGCAATCGCAAGCGGTACGTCACGGCGTGTCCGAACTGTCACTGTCGATCGCGGCCATGCAGATCGCGCTCGATCGCGGCGTGGACGAGGCCGAAGCCTTGCGCCAGGCCGCGCTGCGCACGCGCACCGCCGGCGACGCGGCCATCGCGATGGATTACCGCAACACGCTCGCGAACTTCCGAGGCCGCATCGCCGATCTGCGCGAGGCGATGATCTCGGCCGCCAGCCTGATCCCGCTGATCGCGTCGAACCGCAAGGCCGCCGAAACCCGCGCCAGCAAGCTCGGCACCGGCATCATGGTGACCATCCCGCGCCTGATGGCGGTGGCCGCGCAAGCCGTGGTGCAGGCGGACACGCGCCGCGCCGGCGAGGAAAGCGAGAAACTCGACGCCGCCGCGCGCCAGATCACCGCGCTGGCCGTGCAGGGCAGCCACGAAGCGGCGGTGGAAGCGGCGCGCAGCCTCGGCGGCGACCCGCGCAACATCGAGGCGCTGGCCGCCGCGGCCGCGCAGTCGGTCGAGACCATGAAGGAAGTGCTGGCGATCGAGCAGCAGGTGCAGGCGCAGGATCGCGAGCGCGAACAGAAGCTGATCGCGGTGCGCAACCAGCTCGTGGCCGGCATGAGCGGCGTGCAGGCCGACGCACTGGCCCGGCCGCTGGAGCGCTGAAATGAGCGATGCCGAACGCGTCATGAGCGCGGGCGACACCGCCCCGCTCGCCAACTTCGATCTGGATACCGCGTGGCTGCGTCATGCGCAGGCCGATCGCGCGAGCTTCTTCGAGCGCTTCGTCGCCATCGTCTCGCAGGCGCTGCCGCATCACGCGCAGGTGCATACGGTGCGGCGCGGCCTGCTGCGCAAGACCGAGCACGTGGTCGGCATCTCGATCACGTTCGATACCGAAACCTTCGTCATGCGAATGAACGACGGCCACCACCTGAGCACCGAGGTCGAGAAGAAGGTGCGCGGCGTGGTGCTGTCGACGCGCAGCCTCGCGCCCGGCGCATGGATGCAGGCCGTGATGGCGCAGGTGCACGCCAGCACCGATCACGCACGCACCATCTCCGAGCTGCTGGCCGGGCTCTGATTTCCAAGCCATTCTCACCACTTCGAGGAGCGCTCGATGGGTTGGTTGAAATCGCTGTTCGGCGGCGCGGGGCCGGCTACGGCCGGCACCGCCACACCGCCGACGTCATCCCGTGCGCCGCTGCCTCGCGCGTTGCCGGACGGCCCGTTCTTCGACGAGGACGAGGTGCCGTACCTGGTGCGCCAGCGGCTCGCCGATTCGAAGCGCGGCGCGCTGCCGTGGGTGTCCACGCTGACCGTCGCGGAACTGTCGCTGGCGCGCAGCCACGGGCTGCGGATGATCGCGCCGATCACGGCCACCTGCTGGATGCACTACGGCTATTCGTGGACGGAAGGGCACGCGCAGGGCTGGCACCGCGCGCTCGACCGCCTGCGCGCCGAAGCGGCCGCGCTCGGCGCGAACGCCGTGATCGACACGCGCATGGTCAGCCTCGATCTGGAAGCCGGCGACAGCATGGATTACTCGCTGATCGGCACCGCCGTGCGCATCGAGGGCATGCCGCCGAGCCGGCAACCGATCGTCTCGACGGTGCCCGCGCTCGAATTCATCCAGTTGCTCGAAGCCGGCATCGTGCCGGTGGGGATCGCCGTGGGCGCGCATTTCGCGTGGAGCACCACGCCGCTCGACGCGCAGCCCGGCGACACCTGGAGCGGCAACCGCCCGCTCAATAAAACGGCCCAGTTCTGGGAACGCCTGCGCCGCCGCGCGCACACCGACCTGCGGGTGGACGCGGGCCGCCAGGGCAACGGCGTGCTCGCGCCGCTGCACTTCGGCCAGTTGTTCTACGAAGCGGAAGAAGGCCTGGGCCGCCTGCTCGGCCGGCACATCGTGATCGGCACCGTGGTCGATTGCGACGACAGCACGCCGTTTCCGCATCCGGTCGAGTTCGTGCTCGACCTCAGCGAGCGGCCCGACAACCTGCGCAGCACCGGCCAGCATCACCGCGCCTACGACAACAGCCTCTGAATCCTTCCCAGCGAGAGACCGGAATGAGCGACACGACCACGCAGCAAGCCACCCCGCAGCTTCCCGCCACCGCGCGCGAGCGCCTGCAGGGGTTGCGCAGCAAGGCGCATCCCAGCGCCGTCTTCACGTCGGATTTGTCCGTCAACGAATTCCTGCTGGTGCGCAAGGCCGGCTTCGAGCCGATCGGCCTGTGCGTGGGCAGCAGCATTTATCACGTCGGCATCCAGTACGGCGCCTGGAATAAAAATCAGGAGCTCGAAGTGTTGTCGCAGGCGATGTACCACGCGCGCGAACTGGCCATGTCGCGCATGCGCGAGGAAGCGCGCGAGATGGGCGCGCACGGCATCGTGGGCGTGCGGCTCGAGATCAAGCACGTGGAGTGGGACGCAAACATCCTCGAATTCGTGGCGATCGGCACGGGCGTGGTGCATCACCACGAACGCGAGGGCTTCCGCGCGCACGACGGCGGGCCGTTCACGTCGGATCTGTCCGGTCAGGATTTCTACACGCTGCTCAACGCCGGCTACCGGCCGATCGAACTCGTGATGGGCAGTTGCGTGTATCACGTCGCGCATCGCGGCCTGCTCAAGGCCTGGGGGCAGGCCGGGCGCAACGTCGAGCTGGAGGAATTCACGCAGGCCATTTACAGCGCGCGCGAACTGGCGATCGAGCGCATGCAGGTGGAGGCGCAGACGGCCAAGGCCGAGGGCGTGATCGGCACCATGATCCACGAGAAATCGTATCGCTGGGAAAGCCACGTGATCGAGTTCTTCGCGATCGGCACGGCGGTCACGCCGCTCAATACCGAGATCGAGGCGAAGGACATTCCGGCGCCGACGTTCGTGCTGTCGGTCAACGACTGACACGGCACGCGCACACCGCGCACGCCGGTCGACCCGGCGCGCGCGGCCGGTGCTCACGACATGAACATGCCGCCGTCCACGTTGATGGTCTGCCCGGTGATGTAGCCGGCGTCCTCCGACGCCAGGAACGCCACCAGCCCGGCCACGTCGCTGCCCTTGCCGGCGCGCTTCATCGGGATGTTGTCCACCCACTCGGCCATCAGTTCGCCCGGCTTGTAGTCGCCGAGCAGCTTGCCCCAGGCTTCGTCGTTGTAGGCCCACATGTCGGTGGTGATGATGCCCGGGCAGAACGCGTTGACGGTGATGCCGGTGGGCGCCAGTTCCTTGGCGAGGCTTTGCGTGATGCCCAGTACCCCGAACTTGCTGGCCGCGTAGTGCGGCGTGTAGACGAAGCCCTGCCGCGCCTGCCCCGACGCGGTGTTGATCAGCCGGCCGCCCTTGCCCGCGCGCAGCATGCGCGTGGCCGCTTCCTGGCAGCACAGGAACACGCCCTTGGTGTTCACCGCCATCACCTTGTCCCACTCGGCTTCGGTCAGGTCGGGCAGCTTCGCGATGGTGATCACGCCGGCGTTCTGCACCGAGATATCCACCTCGCCGAGCCTGGCGGCCACCTCGTCGTACAGCGCGACCACGTCGGCCTTGCTGGTCACGTCCGCTTCCACGGCGATCGCGTCGCAGCCCATCTCGCGCAGCCGCGCGGCCGCGTCGTGCACGCTCTTCTCGTTGGCCGACACGCACACCTTCGCGCCTTCCTGCGCGAAACGCTCGGCAATGCCCAGGCCGATGCCGCGGCTGCCGCCCGTCACCACCGCCACCTTGTTCACGAACCGCTTTGCTTCATTCGCCACCTTGCGTTCTCCTGAATACGTCCAACCGGGATTGATTCGATGCCGCTTCAAAGCCATCGCGCCGACGCGTCAAACACGTCTCACAGACGCTCGATCCAGCGCAGCCACTGCGCATGGTTGCGCGCCGCCACCTCCACGCCCGCGCCCGGCTCGACGCGCCGTGCGATCACGCGCTGCGCGCGCCATGCTTCCAGCGAGCCGATCAGGCCGGCCTCCAGGGCCGCCAGCGCCGCCGCGCCCGAGGCGGAGATCTCGCTGAGCACCAGCGTGCTGACGGGCCGGTTCAGCGTGTCGGCGAGGGTCTGGAGCAGGAACGGCCGCTGCACCAGCCCGCCGTCGAGGTTCAACTCGCTCAGGGGTACGCCGGCCGCCTGCTCCATCACCGTGATGACGTCCTTGATCTGATAGATGATCGATTCGTAGGCCGCGCGCGCCACCTGCTGCCACGAGGTCGAGAAATTGAGGCCGACGATTTGCGCGCCGCCCGGGTATTTCCAGTGCGGGCAGCCGATGCCCGAGAACGCCGGGATCACGTACACGCCGCCGTTGTCGTGCTCGGTGAACGCGCGTTCGGCATCGGCGAAATCGTCGAACAGGTTCAGCTTTTCCTTGAGGAAGGCCGGCGTGGAGCCGGCGCTGATCACGATGCCTTCGAGCGCGTAATCCACCCGCTCGCCGGCCGCGAAGCACAGCGTGGACACCAGCCCGTGCGCGGGCGCCTGCGGCGCGGCACCGACGTTCATCAGGATCGACGAGCCGGTGCCCATCGTGGCCTTCGCCACGCCCGGCATCAGGCAGCCCTCGCCCACCGCCGCCGCGTGCGAATCGCCGATCATCGCGACGATCGGCACGGCCCGCGCCAGCAGGCCGTCAAAATCGGTCGCGCCGAACTGCGAGGCCGACGGGCGCGGCTCGGGCAGCTTCAGGCCGTTCAGCCCGAAGCGCTCCACCAGCTCGCGATCCCATTCGAGCGCGGCCAGATCGAACAGCAGCGTGCGCGACGCGTTGGTGTAATCGGTGCAATACGATGCGCCGCGCGTGAGGCGATACAGCAGCCAGCTATCGACGGTGCCGAAATACGCCTCGCCCCGCGCGATGCGCTCGCGCACGCGCGGCTCGTTCTCGTTGAGCCAGATGAGCTTGCTGCCCGAGAAATACGGGTCGATCAGCAAGCCGGTGCGCTCGAGGATCAACGGCTCCAGGCCGTCGCGCTTGAGCCGCTCGCAGATCGGCAGCGAGCGCTGGCATTGCCAGGACACGGCCGGCACCAGCGGCCGCCCGGCTTCGTCCCACAGCACCACGGTTTCGCGCTGGTTCGAGATGCCGATGCCGGCGATGCCGTTCACGTCGCCGCCCTGTTCACGGTAGGCTGCCAGGCACTGCGCCACCGCCGTCAGCACCGAGCCGTACAACGCTTCGGGGTCCTGCTCGACGAAGCCGGTGCGCGGATGCGTGCACGGCACGGCCGCGAAGCCGCGCGCATGCACCTGGCCGTGCGCGTCGAAGATCAGCGCCTTGGTGCCGCTGGTGCCCTGGTCGATCGCCAGTAGGGTTTGCATAAATGGTCCGCTCCGCGTGCGTGGTTCAGGCCGTCAGGGAAACCATGCGCGATTGCAGGCGCTGCTGGAGCTGGTCCACCACCACCGCGAAGATGATCACAAGGCCCTTGATCACCATCTGCCAGAAATCGCTGATGCCGCACATCACCATGCCGTCGCCGAGGATGCTGATCACGCACGCGCCCACCACCGAGCCGAACACGGTGCCGCGCCCGCCCATCAGCGCCGTGCCGCCGAGCACCACAGCCGCGATCGCGTTCAGTTCGTAGGTCTGGCCGGTCAGCGGGTGCGCCGTCTGCAACTGCGCCGTGATCACCAGGCCGACGATCGCCGCGCAGAAGCCCGAGAACATGTAGACGAACAGCTTGACGCGATGGGTGCGGATGCCCGAGAACTTCGCGGCCTGCTCGTTGCCGCCGATCGCGTAGATGCGCCGGCCGAGCGGCGTCTTGCGCGCGATGAAAATGGTCAGGACAGCCAACAGCACCATGATCCACACCGGCGTGGACAAGCCCATGATGGTGCCGTTGCCGATGAATTCGAAGCCGGTGTTGCCGAGCGCCGGGTTGCCTTCGAGGTCGGCGAACGTGCTGCCGTTGTTGACCAGCAGCGCCGCGCCGCGCACCACGTACAACATGCCGAGCGTGGCGATGAACGGCGCCACGTTCAGCGCGGTGATCAGGTAGCCGTTCACCGCGCCGATCAGCGCGCCGAGCACGCAGGCGATCACGGCCACCCCGAACGGCGTGAAGAACACCACGTGATGGCCCACGTGCACGCCTTCGAGCAGCAGATAGCCGGCCGCCATGCCGCTGATGCCGACGATCGAGCCGACCGACAGATCGATACCGCCCGTCAGGATCACCAGCGTCATGCCGATCGACAGGATCGCGACGATCGTGACGTGCTTGGCCATGATCAGCAGGTTGCTGGTGGACAGGAAATTGTCGGCCGTGAACGCGAACACGATGACGATCGCGAACAGCGCGATGAAGATGCGCAGCTTGAGCAGGCCCACCGCGATGCGCGCGGCCGTGTAGGCGCCCTGCCGGTTCGGCGTGGGGTGGACGGGGTGCAGCGGCGCGTTGCTGCTGTCGGAAGAATTCATGATGTCTGCCTCGTTGCCTCGTTGGCGTCAGATCACGGCGGTGACGGGCGTGGAAGCCCGCACGATGCGCTCGCTGTCGAATTGCGCGCGGTCCATCACGGCCGACAGCTTGCCGCTGGCCATCACGAACACGCGGTTGGAAACCGCCATCGCCTCGTCCAGTTCGGACGTGGCGTAGATGACGGCGATGCCGGCGCGGGCCAGCAGGCTGATGGTCTGATAGACGTCGGCCTTCGCGCCCACGTCGATGCCGCGCGTGGGCTCGTCCATCAGCAGCACCTTCGGCTCGGTCAGCAGCGCCTTGCCGATCACCACCTTCTGCATGTTGCCGCCCGACAGCGAGGTGATCGGCGCGTCGACCGACGCCGCCTTGATGGCGAGCCGCTTGACGATGTCGTTGGCGGCCGCCACCTGCCGCTCGCGGCGCAGCGCGCCGAACGACAGCAGGTTCGCGAACTTGCCGAGGCTCGACAGCGTCATGTTTTCGAGGATCGACATCAGTTGCACCATGCCCTGCTTCTGGCGATCCTCGGGCACCAGCGCGATGCCGGCCTCGATCCGCTTCGGGATCGGCAGGCGCTCGATCGCGCGCCCGGCCAGCTCGATCTCGCCCACCGCCAGCGGCTGCGCGCCGAGCAGCGATTCGAGCAGCTCGGTGCGGCCCGCGCCCATCAGCCCGTAGATGCCGATCACCTCGCCGGCACGCACCGAGAACGACACGTGATCGACCGCGTAGATGCCGTTCGGGCGCTTCAGCGACAGTTCATTGACCTTCAGCACCTCGTCGCCCAGCGCATGCTGCTCGAACGCGAAGCGTTTCTTGGCAGAACCAACCATCGCCTCGATGATCCACGGAATGTCGATGTTGGCGATCTCGTCCTGCGCCACCAGCCGGCCGTTGCGCAGCACGGTGATGCAGTCGCCGATCGCCATGATCTCTTCGAGGCGGTGCGAGATGTAGATCACCGTCACGCCTTCTTCCTTCAACTGCCGGATGATCTTGAACAGGATCTCGACCTCGGTGCGCGACAGCGCGGAAGTCGGCTCGTCCATGATCAGCACCTTGATGTGCTTGGACAGCGCCTTGGCGATCTCCACCAGTTGCTGCTGGCCGACGTACAGATCGCCGAGCCGCGTGCGCGGGTCGAGCGGGATCTGCAGCCGTTCGAGCAGCACGCGGGCCTGGTGGTTCTCGGCCTTCGCCCGAATCACGCCGCCGCTCGTCAGTTCGTTGCCGGCGAAGATGTTCTCGGCCACCGTCATGTCCGGGAACAGGTTCAGCTCCTGGAAGATGATGCCCACGCCGTGCGCCTCGGCGCTGCGCACGTCGCTGATCTGCGCGATGCGGCCGTCGATCAGGATCTCGCCCGAGGTGGCCGTCTCCGCGCCGGCCAGCAGCTTCATCAGCGTGGATTTTCCCGCGCCGTTCTCGCCGATCAGCACGTTGACCTTGCCGCGCCGCACCTGGTAATCGACCTCCACCAGCGCGGCGGTGCCGGGGTAGAGCTTCGAGAGCTTGCGCGTCTCGATCACGTTGGCGCCGTTGGCGAGCCGCGCGTCGTCGGCATTCACGGCCGGGGCATGAACGGGCGCGGTCATTTCCAGGCCACCGGAATCGCGCGGATCTCGCCGGCCGGCTCGCTCCAACTGCTGTACACGGCGGCCACGTCCACGCGCTCGCCCACCTTCAGCTTCGATTGCTCCGCACGCGCCACCACCAGCTTGTTGATCGCCTGACCGAACGCGGCGAAGCGGGTCTGGTCGTCGAAATCGCCGTATTTCACGCCGGGAAAACCGTCGCGCACGCCGGTGCCGATCAGCACCGGGCCAGTTTCGAGCGCCACCTGCACCGGCTCGCCGCCGCTGGCCGGCGCCACGTCCACTACCGCCTTGCCCACGCGCGAGGCGGTGTCGATGCGCGACACCGTGCCCTGCACGCGAATCCAGAAATTGCACGGGAACGCCGAGCTTTGCCGGAAGCCGTATTGCTTGCACGCATCGTCGAAATTCTGGTTCAGCGCGCCGATCACCTGCGCGGCCGGCTTCGCGTTCTTGTCGGCGTACGGGATCACCTGCTCGGTGAAGATCTTTTCGGGATCGGGGCCGTGATGCTGGCCTTGCGCGCGAATCGCCGCAAGCTCCTGATCGCTGACCACATGACAGCCCGCCAGCGACACGGCGCCGATCAGCAACAGCAGGCGCGTCATCGCGCGGGACGATGCGCCGCGCGCCGCGTGAATGGATGGAACCATGACATCCTCATCTGAATACGACTTCGGCGCAGGCCGCCGCGCACCGTGCGCGCCGCCTGCGCCATGCACCGGAACCGCTTACTTGGTGTAGTAGAAATCGTTCACTTTCGCGGCATTGGCCTTGGTGATCAGGATGCCGCGGAACAGTTGACGCTCCGGCTCGCCGGTCTTGCCCGTCTTCAGGTACTTGTCGAGCAGGTCCACGCCGTGGCCGGCGATCGCCTGCGCCTGCAGCATCACGCTGGCCTTGAGCTTGCCGGCGAGGATCGAATCGCGCTCGTCGTTGCTGCCGTCGATGCCCATCACGATCACGTCCTTGCGGTTCGCGGAATCGAGCGAGGCGATCGCGCCCAGCGCGACCGGGCCGTTGCCGCTGATCACGCCCTTGATCTGCGGGTGTTCCTGCAGGATCGAATCCATCGCCTGCTTGGCCGGCAGCAGCGCGCCCTTGGCATCCTGGCGCGCCACCATCTTCAGATCGGGGTACTGATCAAGCACCTGATGGAAGGCCTGCGAGCGCGTCACGCAGTTCTTGTCGGCGAGGTTGCAGGTCAGCTCCACGTATTCGCCCTTCTCGCCGATCGCCTCGACGAAGCGCTGCGCCACTTCCGAGCCGGCCTGCAGGTTGTTGTGACTGAGCTGTGCGATCGCAATGCCGTCCTTCGGAATCTCGCGATTGATCAGCACCACCGGCACCTTCTTCTCCTGCGCGGTGCGCACCGTGGCGACGCTGCTGTTCGAATCGGCGTTGTCGAGGATGATGCCCTTCACGCCCTTGCCGATCACCAGATTGACCAGTTCGTTCTGCTTGTTGACGTCCTCGCCGTGCGACAACACGATCGTGTCGTAGCCGAGCTTCTTCGCCTCCTTGTCCGCGCCCTTGGCTTCCGCCGCGTAGTACGGGTTGTCGAGCGCGTTCACCAGGATCGCGATGGTGCCCTTGCCGGCCGCGTACGCGCTGACCGGCTGCACCGCCGCCACCATCGAGGCGGCTGCCGCCGCCGTGACTGCAAGCTTCTTCCACATGTCTGTCGTCTCCGAATCGATTTTCTGTTTTTCAGGGAAGCGGCCGTGATTCGAGCGGGGCCGCGCCGCTACCGCCACTTCAGCAAATCGTGTAGCCGCCGTCGATCATGATGTCCGCGCCGGTGATCATGTCCGCGCCGTTCGACAGCAGGAACAGGATCGCGGCGGCGATCTCGTCGGTGTAGGCGAAGCGGCCGACCGGAATCAGCTGCTTCATCTTCTCGCCCTTCTCGCCTTCCCACGCCGCCGCGCCCATCGGCGTCAGCACCACCGTGGGCGACACCGTGTTGACGGTGATGCCGCGCCCCGCCCATTCCTTGGCGAGCACCTTGGTCATGCCGATCAGCCCTGCCTTGGCCGAGGTGTAGGCGCAATGCCTGTCGATCGCGACGGTGGCCGCCTGCGAGGCGATGTTGACGATCTTGCCGCCGTGCCCGCTCGACAATACATGGCGCGCGAAGTGCTTGGCGCAGAGGAATGGGCCGGTCAGGTTCACGCCGATCTGCTGCTGCCATTCGTCGATGCCGATCTCCTCGGCCGGCGTCAGCGTGATGCAACCGGCGGCGTTGACCAGCAGATGCAGATCGCCGAAGTGCGCCAGCGCGGCGGCCATCGCGCGCGCCACGTCGGCTTCGTCGGCCACGTCGCAGGCGAACGCGGCCGCGTTGGCGTGGCCGAGCGTGTCGAGCGCGGCCGGCACGCGCGCGGCCTCGAAGGCCGGGTGCAGGATCGCGACGCGCGCGCCCTTGGCGATCAGCGCGGCGTTGGTCGCCATCGCGATGCCGCCGAGGCCGCCCGTCACCACCGCCACCTTGCCGTCCAGGCGGAATTCGAAATCGACGCCGTGGCGCAGCGACATGTCGTATTGGATGCTCACTCGCTTGTCTCCTGTTGTCCTGAATATCGGGCTGTCGGGTGGCGTGGGCTCAGTCGGCCGACAGCGCCAGCACCGCCTGCGCGATGCCTTCGGCGTCGATGCCGTAATGGCGGCGGATGCCCTGGCGCGTGCCGTAATGCGCGAATTCGCCCTCGGTCACGCCGAGCGTGGTCAGGCGGCGATGCAACTGGCGGCGCGCCATCAGCAGCGCCACGGTGGCGCCGATGCCGCCGTGCAGCGAATGCTCCTCGACCGTCACGACGGCCGCATGACGCCCGACGATCGCGGCCAGCGCGTCCTGGTCGAGCGGGCGCAGCGACGACAGATTCACCAGCGTCGGCCGCAGGCCGTCGCGTTGCAGCCGCTCGCAGGCGTCCAGCGCCTCGCCCACCACCGAGCCGAGCGCGATCACGGCCACGCCCGAGCCCTGGATCAGCACGTCGGGGCGGCCCGGCGCGAAGCGGTAGCCGTCGTCGTGCACCACCGGGAACTTGGCGTTGTCGAGGCGGATATACACGGGGCCGTCGACCGACGCCGCGTAATCCACCACCTGCCCGACTTCCACGTCGTCGCACGGCGCGAAGATCTGCACGTTGCCGAAGCCGCTCATGATCGAGATGTCGTCGATCGCGTGATGGGTGGAGGCGAGCGGGCCGTAGGCGACGCCCGCGTTCAGGCCCAGCATCTTGACGTTGGTGGCGCTGTAGCAGATGTCGTTCTTGACCTGCTCGTTGGCGCGGCCCACCAGGAACGGCGCGGCGTTGGCCGTGAACACGATGTGGCCGCCGAGCGCCAGGCCGGCCGCCATGCCCACCATGTTCTGCTCGGCGATGCCCACGTTGATCACGCGCTCCGGGTAGCTTTCCTGGAACGGGCCGATCTTGGAGGTGGAGGTGGAATCGGCCACCATCACCACGATGTCGCGGCCCGCCGCCGTCAGCCGGCTCAGTGCGCTCACCGCGCCGTCGCGCAAATCCGCCTGCTTACGCATGATCGAGTTCCTTCAGTGCCTGTTCGAGTTGCTGCTCGTCGGGGAATTTGTGATGCCAGGCCGGCACGTTCTCCATGAACGACACGCCGCGCCCCTTGATGGTGTGCGCGATCACGACCTTCGGCTTTCCATTTTCCACGTCGAGACTTTCGATTAGTTTCCAAATGGCATCGACATCGTTTCCGTTGACGTCGTGCACTTCGAAGCCGAACGCCCGGAATTTCTCGTCGAGCGGGTCGAGATCCATGATCTTGTGGGTGAAGTCGGCCAACTGAAGGCGGTTGCGGTCGACGATCACGACCAGGTTGTCGAGGCTGAAGTGGGCCGCCGCCATCGCCGCTTCCCAGTTCGAGCCTTCTTCCAGCTCGCCGTCGCCGGTCAGCACGAACACGCGGCCGGGCGCCTGGCCGTCGCGCGCCGCGTGGCGCTGCTTGGCCATCGCCAGGCCGGCCGCGATCGGCATGCCGTGGCCGAGGCCGCCGGTGTTGACGGTCACCCAGCTCGGCAGCTTCTGCCTGACCGGATGGCCCGGCAGGCGGGAATCGTCGCGCAGGTAGGTTTTCAGTTCCGGCTCGTCGAGCCAGCCGAGTTCGGCGAAGCAGGCGTACAGGCCGCCCACGCCGTGGCCCTTGCTGAGAATGAATTCGTCGCGCCAGTTCACGCTCGCATCGTCGTTCACGCGGTAGCGCAGCACATGGAAATACAGCGCGGCGAGGATGTCCGCCTCCGACATGTCGCCGCCCGTGTGCCCGCTTTTCGCGGCGGCGTTCATCACGCAGATCTTCTTGCGGATTTCCTGGGCGCGCCGGTGCAAGCTCTCGCCGGACTGCTTGTAAGGGTTTTCCATTCCTGCTCCCGCACTTCCTGTTTGCGTGAATCGAAGTTTCTGTTTCTTTCTTTAGAAAGTCAAAAGGAAAACGAACGAAACAGGGAAAACACCGAGCCACGCCCTGAGGGTCAGGCAAATCGGGCACAATACAGCCCGTAATGTCGATGCCCGCGCGCCGCGGCGCTTTGCGGGGAAAGCCAAATGGATCAACGGACCAGAACAGAAAAAATCTTCGAAAGGGTGCAGGCGGCCAAGCTGGTCAAGCTCTCGGAGCTATCCAGCGAGTTCGGCGTGTCGATGCCAACCATTCGAAAGGACATCGACGAGCTGCAGCGCCTGGGGCGCGTCGAGCGCGTGCACGGCAACGTGCGCCTGAAGCCCGCGCAGCCGGCCGACGCCCCGCGCGCGGCCGTGCTGGCCACCAGCGAGGAAAAGGCGCAGATCGGCCGCAAGGCGGCCAGCCTGATCGCCAACGGCGACGCCGTGATCCTCGATTGCGGAGCCACCACCACCGAGCTTGCCAGGAACCTCGTCGAGCGCCAGAACCTGCGCATCGTCACCAATGCGCTGAACATCGCGATCCTGCTCGGCGCGGAGCCGACCAACCGGCTGATGCTGACGGGCGGCGTGTTCAAGGCCGAGACGATCGCCGTGTCGGGCGAGAAGGCCTCGCAGTTCTTCGAGGGGATGTTCGTCGACAAGCTGTTCCTGGCGGCGGGCGGCGTGTCGATCGAGGCCGGCATTTCGTACCCGGACTTCATCGATCTGCACGTCAAGCACGCGATGATCGGCGCGGCGAAAACCGTCTATCTGCTGGCCGATTCGAAGAAGTTCGGCAAGCGCGAGTTCGCCACGTTCGGCGCGATGGACCGGGTGGATTTCCTGATCACCGATGCGGGCTTGGCGCAGGAGTATGTGGACTGGGTGACGGGGTTGGGGATCGGGATTATTTATGCGTGAGGGGCAATGCGCGCGCAACGGCGCGGGTTGCGATGGGTTTTATCTGATATTCGGATAAAACGGAAATAGCTGATATACAGATATCTTGTAAATATCGGAATATCGGATAAAATCCGAATATCTGAAATTCGGATATCTCGAATGGCCCTCATCCTGTCGCCCCAAAAGCTGATGTCCGATCTGCAGCTCGGTCAATTGCTGAAGACGGCCCGCAAGCGGCGCAAGCTCACGCAGGCGCAGGTCGGGACGCGGCTGGGCCTGAGCCAGAACCGCATCTCCCATCTCGAACAGCACCCTGACGAGCTGAGTTTCCGGCAGTTGTTGGGGTGGTGCGCCATCGTCGGCCTCGAATTACGGCTGGGCGAGCGCGACCCCGCGCCGCCGACCGACGAGCTGGAGTGGTAAGCGATGGGACGCCGCTCGCACAGCCAAACGCTCGCGCTCTGGGCCAACGGCGAGCCAGTCGGCCGCTGGACCCTCACCACGCGCGGCGAGATGGAATTGCGCTACGACGATGCGTGGTTCAGTTCCCCGAGAGGACGGCCGCTCTCGCTGTCGCTGCCCTTCAGCGCCGGCAACAGCCCGCTGCGCGGTGATGCGGTCGCGCATTATTTCGAAGGATTGCTGCCCGACAGCGACACCATCCGCAAACGCGTTGCGACCCGCTTCCGGACGGGCTCCACCGATGCCTTCGACTTGCTGGGCGCGATTGGCCGCGATTGCGTGGGCGCGCTGCAACTGCTGCCCGAAAACGAAGTGCCTCACGGCGTCGATCGCATCGATGGCATTGCATTGAATGACGACGACATCGAGCGCCATCTGCTGGAAGTCGTGGCGCCCGACCGCTTCGCCAGCACACGCGATCCCGACGACGATTTCCGGATTTCGCTGGCCGGTGCGCAGGAGAAGGACGCGTTCCTCTGGTGGGACGGAAAGTGGATGAAACCGCGTGGGGCCACGCCCACCACGCACATCTTCAAGCTGCCGCTCGGCCTGATCGGCGGCCGGCGCGCCGACTTCACGACGTCGGTGGACAACGAATGGCTGTGCCTGCGGCTGTTCAAGGCCTATGGCCTGCCGACCGCCAACGCACGCATTGCCACGTTCGGCACGCAGCGCGTGCTCGTCGTCGAGCGCTTCGATCGGATCGTCTCATCGGACGGCACGCGCCTGCTTCGTCTCGTTCAGGAGGATTTCTGCCAGGCTACCGGCACCTCGCCGCTGATCAAGTACGAGAACGAAGGCGGCCCGGGTCTGACGCAGTTGTTCGCACTGGCGCATCAGTCCCTCGATGCCGAGCGCGATCTTCGCACCCTGATGGCGACGCAAATCCTGTTCTGGCTCCTGCAAGCGCCGGACGGTCATGCGAAGAACTTCAGCATCCAGTTGCAGGGCTCCGCCGCCTCCGGTTTTCGCCTGACGCCGATCTACGACGTGATGTCCGCCTACCCGGTGCTCGGCAATGGCGCGAACCAGTGGGCCGCACGGGACATCAAACTGGCGATGGCGTTGCTGGGCAAGCGCCGCCACTACCACGTGCATACGATTCAGCGCCGGCACTTCAACAGCACGGCCCGGAAACTCCGCTACGGCGGCGACGCCGAGCCGCTCATTCAAGAGCTGATCGCGCGCACGCCCGCAGTGATCGAGCAAGTGCAGGCCGACCTGCCGCCGGGCTTTTCACAGCGCGTCGCAGACAAGGTATTGGGTGGGCTGCGGAGTGCGGTCCAGGCACTTGAACGGATGCCGCCCGATTGAGGCTCGCTGCGAGGCGGGCACGAGCGTCATGAGATGCCGCCCGCCCCGACGGGAATCCCGGCTCCCCCGCCCCCCTGCTCCGCCATCCCCGTCACCCATCGCTCGAACGCCGCCACCGCCTCGTCCCCGGCCCGTTCGGCGTTCACCATCAGCGTGAAATCCGGCGCGAGCCACACCGGCCCCGCGATCGGGCACACCAGCCGGCCGGCCGCGAGGTCGCGCTCGATCAGCGGCAGCGACGCCAGCGCCACACCCAGCCCTTCCTGCGCGGCGGCCAGTTGCAGATAGACGTGATCGAATTCCACCTGCCGCGCCGGTTGCAGCCCGGCCGCGCCCGCCTCCTTGAGCCAGCGCGACCACGCCGTGCGCGTGCTCGACGAATGCAGCAGCGTGTGATGACGGAGATCGGCGACGCTCTGGATCGGCTTGTTGCGCAACAGCGCCGGGCTGCAGGCCGGAATGCGCGCATCGGCCATCAGCACGCGCGAGCTCACGCCCGCGCCGGGCTCCGGCCCGGAGCGCACGCCGATGTCGAACGCGTCGCCGATATAGCGCAGCTTGCGCGAGGTGGTGGTCACGCGCACGTCGATCTCGGGGTAGCGCGTGTGGAAATCGGCGAGACGCGGCAGCAGCCAGCACAGCGCGAAGCTGGCCAGCACGTTGACGCGCACCACGCCGGACACGCGCCTCGGCACCTGATCGTGGCGCAGCCGCGCCGCGCCGAACGCGAGCCGCTCGAACGCGCCGCTGACGTCGCCGAGCAGGGCGGCGCCGTCGTCGGTCAGCACCACGCCGCGCGCGCGGCGCTCGAACAACGGCACGCCGAACCAGTCCTCCAGCAGGCGAATCTGCTTGCCGACCGCCCAGTGCGTGACATGCAGCGCGTCGGCCGCGGCGGCGAAGCTGCCGAGCCGCGCCACCGCCTCGAAATGGCGCAGCGCGTTGAGTGGCGGCAGCGCATCGCGCTCCGCGCCGGGTCCAGGGCCGATCGGTGCATTCGTGCTCATGACGTGACTTTTATTCCCGTGAAGCCCGATATTACGTCAATTGAGCGGCGCGCCGCCGCGCCCTAGAATTTCCCTCGGATCGCCGTATTCCACGGCTGACACCGGGCTTCGATCCAGCCCCTCGACTGCCTCAGGTCCCCCAACCCAACCGCCCTTCACCCGCGAAACCGCTCATGCGCTCCAGACTGTCCGCCGTGCTGTCGTCGTTTTCCCCGGCCCGCTCGCCCGCGCCGCCGTCATCGTCGACGTCGCGCCGCCGCGTGCTGTGGCTGTCCTGCGTGGCGCACGCGCTGCACGACGGCTACACGGACATGATCTACGTGCTGCTGCCCGTCTGGCAGGCCGATTTCGGCCTCGGCTACGGCGCGCTGGCGATGCTGCGCGGCATCTACGCCGGCACCATGGCGAGCCTGCAACTGCCGGCCGGGCGCGTCGCGCAACGCTTCGGCGCGCGCGCCACGCTGGTGGGCGGCACGCTGCTGGCCTCGCTCGGCTACGCATGCGCCGGCCTGTCGGGCAGCCTGCTCGGCCTGTGCGTGGCGCTGGCGATCTCGGGCAGCGGCTCCAGCACCCAGCATCCGCTCGCCTCGGGCGCGGTGTCGCGCGCCTACGGCCGCGACGCGCGCGGCCCGCTCAGCGTCTACAACTTCGCCGGCGACCTCGGCAAATCGGCGCTGCCGGCAGCCATCGCGCTGCTGATCACGCTGATGCCGTGGCGGCATGCGCTGTGGCTGATGTCGGTGCTCGGCGTGGCGGTGGCGCTCGGCCTCGCGATCTGGCTGCCGAACCTCGCGCGCACGGTGGTGGCGGCCGATGCCAAGGCATCCGAAACATCCGACTCGCCGGCCCAGGCGGCGCACGGCAAGCGCGCGTTGCGCTACGGCTTCTGGCTGCTGTTCTCGATCGGCGTGTTCGACACCGCCGTGCGGATGGGCGTGCTGACCTTCCTGCCGTTCCTGATGAAGGCCAAGGGCGCGTCGGGGCCGCAGGTCGGCACGGCGCTGGCGCTGGTATTCATCGGCGGCGCGGCCGGCAAGTTCGCGTGCGGCTGGATCGGCGAGCGGATGGGCGTGTGCGGCACGGTGCTGGCCACCGAAAGCGCAACGGCCGCCTGCATCGTCGCGGTGCTGTTCGCGCCGCTCGGCCCCACCTGGGTGCTGCTGCCGCTGCTCGGCACGATGCTGAACGGCACCTCGTCGGTGCTGTACGGCACGGTGCCGGAGCTGTCTCCGGCCGATGGCACCGAGCGCGCGTTCGCGCTGTTCTATACGGGCGCGATCGCGGCCGGGGCGATCGCGCCGGTGCTGTACGGCGTGCTGGGCGACCGGATCGGCGTGACGGGCGCGACTGTCGCCACGGCGCTGACGGCCGTGGCGATCGTGCCGATGGCGTTGTTCCTGCGTGGCTATCTAGCGCCGGACAAAACGTCGCAGGCCTGAGCGCGCGGCGCGTCTCCATTGCCTGCGCCGCATGCGGCGCTTTCCCTCCCGCCCCTCTCCCGACACCACGGTGCGCTCTCCGGCGACATGAAGATCTACAGCCAGGACGGCAAGATCGCCA
>NZ_BAAILN010000095.1:0-263 GCF_054589155.1 Burkholderia sp. 3C | reverse complement strand
CCCTTGCTGTGACTGAAGCTCGCACTGGCACCACCACTCTGGCTGACACTGAAGCCACCGCCCGTACTCGACTGATGCGCCGCGCTCGACAACGTGTCCTGCACGCTCGCGATGTTCAGGTTCCCGCCCACATCGGCGTTCACCTGATTGCCCTTCACGTTCGCGCCGATGAGGTTCGTATCGCCGCCCGAGATGATCGTCACGCCGTTGGCTGCATTCACATGGCTGTTGTTCTGCGTCGACAGATCGCTGTTGCCGTCGCC
>NZ_BAAILN010000094.1:0-1260 GCF_054589155.1 Burkholderia sp. 3C | reverse complement strand
GGAACACATCGTCCACGATCATGATCTTGCTGTGCACGTACACCGGCATCCACTGCTTGGCCGGTGAATCCGGCGCCACCAGCGTGCAGACATGTACTTTCAAGCCCGGAATGTCTTGAGGCAGAATCGGCTTTTTTTCATCGGCGTTGTCCTGAAGCTTCTGCTTCGCTTCCTGGAGTTTCTTTCTCGCGGCGTCCTGCCGTACCGGACCACTGGCGCCATGGTCGTAATGCGCCACCGCGACCTCGTTGACGGCGCGCTGCACATCGATCCCGAGTTGCTCGCCACGCTCCAGCCGCGCCACGTTGGGCATGGTGTCCGGGCGCCCGAGACTGTCGAGCATGTCGTACGTCGTACCCGTGCCCATTCCCACCGCGTCGTCGGTCGAGTTCGTCACCACAAACAGATACAGCGGGCCATGCTTGCCGGGATCGCGCCCTGCAGATACGTGCGTCTGCGCAACCGACTTGATCTTCGCGGCAAGTGGTTCCCACCGGAAATACTGGTTCTCGATGTAGATAAACTGCGTGGCGTTATTGGCCGCCTGCAAGTAGAGCGCCTCGATGTTGCGCACGCCTTCCTGCGACTGCGTCCGGACGATCTGCGCCATGAGCGGCGTGCCCAACTCCGGCCTAACTTTCAGCTGTGCGGCCAATGCCTTGCGTTTGCTCAACAGATCGACATGCGCATTGCGCTGCCAGGCGCGGCAGAAATTCACGTTCAAATGTTCGAGAATCGGCCCGGTCACCCGCGCGGACATATCCTGGCGCGGCGTTTCCCCATTGCGGCCAAATCGCGCGTGCATGCGCGCGTAGCGGTGCGCATCGTCATCCCAATAGGCGTCGAGCGTGTTATGCCCCATGACGAAGCCGACGGCCTGACTCGGCGCCTCGTAATCAACCAGCACCGTCTTTTGGTGATGCGATGGACCGAGTCCATATCCGCCGATCCCCCCCAATTTGCCGACGTTGGTATCCGAACGGAATCTCGACTCGCGATACATGATTTCCAGCCGATCAAACAGGGAAAAATCCCGCGTGACCACCTGAATGTTCTCCCACGGCTTCGTGGCCAAGCCCGGTTTCGCGCTCGTGCCGCGAGCATCGGGTCGAGTTGAACGCCGCAAAGATTCGGAGAGTTCCCGTTGTGCCGGCGACGGCGTGATACGAGCCAGGTAATACCACTGCCGGTCATATTCGAGCTGGGTCGTGTTCTCGTTTTGCGTGAACGCGCTGCGCACCAGGTCATATCCCGGGTTCG
>NZ_BAAILN010000093.1:267932-269983 GCF_054589155.1 Burkholderia sp. 3C | reverse complement strand
GTGGGGCAAGCTGGGGCGGCCGGACAGGTGGGGCAAGCGGGGGTGGTCGGGCAGGTGGGGCAAGCTGGGGCGGCCGGACAGGTGGGGCAAGCTGGGGCGGCCGGGCAAGTGGGGCAAGCCGGACAGGCAGGACAGGCACGACAGGCAGGATCGGAAGGGCAGGCAGCGCAAGCGAGTCATGCCGGGCAAGCAACGCAAGCCGCTCGAATCACGCACGCCGCGCCGCCCGACGCCGGCCACCCGGCCGTGCGCCGCGACGCGCGGCGGCTAATCGTGCTGTATGGCGCGCCGGGCTTCGGCTACATCATCACGGCCACGTTCCTGCCGGTGATCGCGCGCGGCGCGCTGCCGCCCGGTTCGCCGTGGCCGGATCTGTTCTGGCCAATGTTCGGCGCGGCGCTGATGGTGGGCGCGCTGCTCGCGTCGCGGTTGCCGGCCGGCTGGGACAACCGGCTGCTGCTCGGCCTGTCGTGCGCGGTGCAGGCGCTCGGCATCGTGTTGGGCATCGCATGGCCGACCGCGGCCGGCTTCGCACTCGGCAGCCTGCTGCTCGGCCTGCCGTTCACGGCGATCACGCTGTTCGCGATGCGCGAGGCGCGGCGTCTGCATGGTGAGGCGGCGGCCGGGCTGATGGGGTACGCCACGGCGTCCTACGGGCTCGGGCAGATCGCCGGGCCGCTGGTCGCCGCGCCGGTGGCGGCGCGGGCCGGGTCGTTCACGCCGGCGTTGTGGATCGCGGTGGCGGCGCTGCTGGCGGGCGCGCTCGGTTTCGCGGCCTGGGCGATCGTCGCGCGGCGCGAGGCGGCGGCCCGGGCCGGCCTGCCGGACGCGTAACGAAAAGACGCGCCCAAGCCCGCATCGGGGGCCGTCGCGGCCTCCGATGCAAACCGCCCAAACTCGCTAGAATGTGCGCTTCGTCTTTCCCCCAACGATGGCGCGCGACGGCTTCCCATGCCGCTCGCCGCGCCGCAAGCGCTCCCCCGATGACCACTGCCGAACACCGTTTCTGTCCGCGCTGCGCGACCCCGCTCACCACGCGCGCCGACGCGCTGCACGAGGGCGGCCGCGTCCGCCAGGTCTGCCCCGACGCGGCCTGCGGCTACGTCCACTGGAACAACCCGCTGCCGGTGGTGGCCGCGATCGTCGAGATCGACGGCAAGATCCTGCTCGCGCGCAACGCGGCCTGGCCGGAAGGGATGTTCGCGCTGATCACCGGCTTCCTCGAAAACGGCGAAACGCCCGAGGAAGGCATCGCCCGCGAAGTGCTGGAGGAAACCTCGTTGCGGGCCGATTCGGTGGAACTGGTGGGCGTGTACGAATTCATCCGCAAGAACGAGCTGATCATCGCGTATCACGTGCGGGCCAGCGGCGAGATCGCGCTGTCGCCGGAGCTGCTCGAATACCGGCTCGTCGAGCCGCCGAACCTGCGGCCGTGGCGCGCCGGCACCGGCTACGCCGTAGCCGACTGGATGCGCGCACGCGGGCTCGACGTGACGTTCGTCGACCGCCCGGGTCAATGACGGGCAATAACGCTCCGGCGTTCAGCCTGCGATCGGCGTGGCGCGCACCGCCGTGCCGTAGCACAGCACCTCGGTGATGCCCGAGCCGATTTCCGTGGCGTCGTAGCGCATGCCGATGATCGCGTTCGCGCCGAAGCCGGCGGCCTGCGCGATCATCTTGTCGTACGCGTCCTGCCGCGCGCGCTCGCACAACGAGGCGTAGAGCGAAATATTGCCGCCGAACACGGTCTGGATCGCGGCGCCGAACGAGCCGATGATCGAGCGCGAGCGCACGACGATGCCGCGCGCGATGCCGAACGATTGGTCGATGCGATGGCCGGGCAGGTCGAAGGCGGTGGTGATCAGGTGGTGGTCGGGCATGAGAGCTCTCGTGGCGAAGGGTGGAAGGGGGGGCGGCGGCGCGGCGAGCCGAGTCGCGTGCAGCCGCGTGCAGCCGCGTGCAGCCGCGTGCAGCCGCGTGCAGCCGCGTGCAGCCTGCACTCGAACTGCTTGGACGCCGGCCGCCCCTTGGAATTTCACGCGATGTGTGTT
>NZ_BAAILN010000093.1:217201-267835 GCF_054589155.1 Burkholderia sp. 3C | reverse complement strand
CGCCGTGCGCCGCATCGTCGCGCGAACGCGCCGCGCTGTAAAGCCGGGCGCGTCGCCGCGGCGCCGCGTGCCGATCCCGCTTCCTTCCCTCCGACCTCGACTCTGCCGCCCATGTCCGCCAAGCCCGAACTGCTGCCGCGCAGCGCCTACCCTCACTTCCTGTCGATCACCACGCGCTGGATGGACAACGACGTCTATGGCCACGTCAACAACGTCGTCTATTACAGCTACTTCGATACCGTCGTGAACGAATACCTGATCCGCGCCGGCGTGCTCGACGCGGAGCGCGGCGAAACGATCGGCCTGGTGGTCGAGACGCAGTGCAACTATTTCGCGCCGCTGGTGTTCCCGCAGAAGATCGACGCGGGCCTGCGCGTGGCAAAGCTCGGCACCTCCAGCGTGCGCTACGAGATCGGCCTGTTCGCCGAAGGCGAGGCGTCGGCGGCCGCGCAGGGGCATTTCGTGCATGTCTACGTGGGCCGCGACAGCCGCCGCCCGGTGCCGCTGCCCGACGCATTGCGCGCCGCGCTCGCGCCGCTGGCCGCCTGAAGCCGCGGGCAGGCGTCGGCCGTGGTGCGGTCGACGGGCATCAACTAACGGTTGTAGTCGCGATTCTGCCGGTAGCTAGCTCGACGCCGACCGAGGTGGATTTTCCAGCCGGCTTGGCGTGCTCGATTTCGCACACGTGAGCTTCCTCATGCTCGATGCCTGCGCCAATGTCGCGGTTCATGCCGGTGGCCGGGCCGACACCGAGACGGCGCCTTCAGTCGGCTCGACGGACTCGATTCCGCACACGCGAGCTTCCTCGTGCCCGGTGTCTACACCGATGCGCTGGCCGACCACGCACGGCCAGCCACCGGCCATCAGGCCAGCGACCCATCTCACCCCGCCTTGGCCGCCTGCGCGGCCGCATCGCGTTTCGCGATCCAGTCGTGCTCGGGATCGTTCTTGAAATGCCAGACGCGCGTCGGCCCGGCCATCACGTTGAGGTAGTAGGAGTCGTAACCGTACGGCACCACCACCGGGTGATAGCCGCGCGGCACCATCACCACGTCGTGATCGGACACGGCCATCGACTGGTCGATGTCGCGCGCATCGGTATAGACGCGCTGGAACACGAAGCCCTGCGGCGGATTCACGCGATGGTAGTAGGTCTCTTCCAGGAAGCTCTCGACCGGCACGTTGTCGGTGTCGTGCTTGTGCGGCGGGTAGCTCGACGAGTGGCCCGACGGCGTGCGCACCTCGACCACCAGCAGCGATTCGGCGGGCTCCGTCTGCGGAAGGATGTCGCACACGTAGCGCGTGTTCGCGCCGGTGCCGCGCACCGAGCGTGTCATCTCGCCCGGCTCGATGCGGCGCGGCGGATAGCGGCCGGTGCCCGGTGCGCTCGCCACGCCCAGCTCCGTGTCGCGCGTGGCCGTGATCGTCACGCTCACGCCGGGCGGCAGGTACAGCGCGGCGGGCGGGCTGTCCTCGAACACGCTGTCGCGCGAGCCGAGCGCGTCCCAGCGCGTGCCGTCGTCGCTGGCGATATCGACCCGGCCGGCCAGCACGACGATGCAGGTTTCGCGCTGCGGCTCGTGCAGCGCCAGCGATGCGCCGGCTTTCAACCGATGAGCCGAAAAGCCCACGTGCCGCCAGTGGGCCGATTCGGGCGTGACCGTCGCGATCGACGGGCCGGCGGCCGTGCCCTTGACGAGCAGGTCCTGCGGTTTGGTGGGGGTGTTCATGTTGGCGTTCATCACGCGGCCTCCTTGCGTTGTGACGCGAGCGGCGCATCGACCAGCGCGCGCAGCGTCCGGTAACCCAGCTCCGCATAGGCGTAGCTCGGCGCGATCACCGGGTCCTGCTCGGCCTCGACCACCAGCCAGCCCCGGTAACCGTGGCGCTTGAGCCGGTCGATGACGGCCGGGAAATCGACGCTGCCGTCGCCCGGCACGGTGAACGCGCCGTTGATGACCGATTCGAGAAAGCTCCAGTTGCGGTTGCCGGCCAGCCGGATCACCTCGGCGCGCACGTCCTTGCAGTGCACATGGCAGACGCGGCCGATATGCCGCTCCAGCACGGCGAGCGGATCGCCGCCGCCGAACGTCACGTGGCCGGTGTCGAACAGCAGCCCGAGCGCGTCGCCGGTCAGCGCCATCAGCCGGTCGATGTCGGCCGGCGCCTCGATGTAGGCGCCCATGTGGTGGTGATAGGCGGTGCGCACGCCCTGGCTCAGCGTGTAGCGGGCGAACGCGTCGAGCCGCTGCGCGTACTGCTCCCATTGCGCGTCGGTCACGAAGCGCGGGCGCTGGTAGAGCGGCACGTCGGGCGAGCCCTGGATCGAGGCGGCCACCTCGCCGTACACCATCACGGTCGCGCCGTTGCTGGCCAGCAGTTCGAGATGCGGCCCCACCGCGTCGATTTCCTCCTGCACGCCGCGCTCGGCGAGCCGGCCCGAATACCAGCCCGAGACGAGCGCCAGGTCGTAGCCGCCGAGCAGATCCTGAAGCGCCTTCGGCTCGCGCGGAAACTTGTTGCCGAGCTCGAAGCCGGCATAGCCGATCTGCTTGCCTTCGGTGAGCGCCACCGCGAGCGGCGTCTCGCCGCCGAGCGAGGGCAGGTCGTCGTTCATCCACGACAGCGGGTTGACGCCGATTCGAATGTCGTAATCGCTCATGTCGATGATTCCGGGGAAGAAGGTTCGTGAGACGTGCCGGCGCGTGCGGCCACCTGCTGTTCGTAACGGGCGCGCGCCTCGCGCACGGCGGCGCGCGGCGACACCTCGGGCACCGCGACTTCCCACCACCAGCCGCCGTCGGCCGTGGTGCGCGTGGCGTCGGTGTCGATGCAGATCACGGTGCTGCGGTCGGCGGTGCGGGCGCGCGCGAGCGCGGCGTCGAGCGCGTCGAGGCTGTCGACATGCTCGCCGTGCGCACCGAGCGCGCGCGCATGGGCGGCGAAATCGATCTGCGGCGCGCCGGCCGGCCCTTGCACGCAGTCCTCGATCATGTTGTTGAACGGCGCGCCGCCGCAGGCTTGCTGCAAGCGGTTGATGCAGCCGTAGCCGCGGTTGTCGAGCACCACCACGATCAGCCGCGCGCCGAGCATCACCGAGGTGGCGATCTCGCTGTTCATCATCAGATAGCTGCCGTCGCCGACGAACACGATCACCTCGCGCTCGGGCCGCGCGAGCTTGACGCCGAGGCCGCCCGCGATCTCGTAGCCCATGCACGAATAGCCGTATTCGACGTGATAGCCGCCCGGCACGGCGGCGCGCCACAGCTTGTGCAGTTCGGCCGGCAGCGTGCCGGCCGCGCAGACGGCGATGTCGTTGGCGGCCGAGGCGGCCACCGAGCGTTGCACGGCGCCGATCACGTCGGCGTCGTAGGGCAGTTGGCCCGGCTGCGGCGGCGCGTGGGTCAGCGTCTGCACGATGTCGCGCCAGGCCGCGGCCAGCCCGTGCGCGCGCTCGGTCCAGCCCGGTTCGGCGCGCCAGCCGTCGAGGCGCGCTGTGAGCGCGTCGAGCGCGAGCCGCGCATCGGCCTCGACGGCCGTGGCGCGATGCTTGAGCGCGTCGAACGGGTTGGCGTTGATGCCGAGCACGGCGGCCTGCGCGAACAGCGTGTTCGAGCCGGTTGTGAAATCCTGCAGCCGGGTGCCGACCGCGATCACGCAATCGGCCTCTGCGGCCAGCGCGTTGGCCCCCGGGGCGCCCGTCACGCCGAGCGCGCCGGCGTTGAGCGGGTGATCCCACGGCAGGCAGCTCTTGCCGGCCTGGGTTTCGGCCACCGGGATGCCGTGCCGTTCGGCGAACGCGCGCAGCGCGGCGGCGCCGCCCGCGCTGTAGAGCGCGCCGCCGCCGGCCACCAGCAGCGGCCGGCGCGCCGTGCGCAGCGTGTCGAGCGCGGCGTCCAGCTCGGCATCGATGGGCGCGGGCGCATGAAAGCGCACCACGCGCGGCGCGAAGAACGACACCGGATAGTCGTAGGCCATGGCCTGCACGTCCTGCGGCAGCGCGAGCGTGACGGGGCCGCACAGCGCGGCGTCGGTCAGCACGCGCAGCGCACGCGGCAGCGCGTTCAGCAACTGCGCCGGATGGACGATCCGGTCGAAATAGCGCGACACCGGCTTCAGCGCGTCGTTGGCCGACAGCCCGCCGTCGTGGAAATCCTCCACCTGCTGCAGCACCGGGTCGGGCGCACGCGAGACGAACACGTCGCCGGGCAGCAGCAGCACCGGCAGCCGGTTCACATGGGCCAGCGCGGCGGCCGTCACGAGGTTGGTCGCGCCGGGGCCGATCGAGCTGGTGACGGCCATCATGCGACGCCGGAAATGCGCCTTCGCGTAGGCGATGGCGCTGTGGGCCATCGCCTGCTCGTTGTGGGCGCGGTAGGTCGGCAACACGTCGCGCGCCTGGTACAGCGCCTCGCCGAGCCCGGCCACGTTGCCGTGGCCGAAGATCGCGAACACGCCGCCGAACAGCGGCTCGGTGCGGCCGCTGCCGTCCTCGGCCGGCACCTGCTGCGCGGCGAGATAGCGGACCAGCGCCTGCGCGACGGTCAGGCGCACGGTCGCGCCCTCGGCGCCGGCAGCCACGCTGCCGGCCTGCGCCGGATCGGATTCGATCGCTCTACGGTTCATCGTCATCCCTCCTAGGCGACGCGGCGGGCCGCGACCTCGCCGGCACGCGCATCGCGCCAGGCGCCGATCAGCGTCTCGAAGATGGCGCGCACCCGCGCGATCACGCCCGCGTCGTCGATCTCGCCGGCCAGCCAGGCCCGGCTCGGCTCCCAGAAGATCGTGCGGCCGACCGTGAAGCCCCGGCAGGTGTTCGACGCGGCAGCGGCCGCGAAGCCGCCCACCAGTTGCTCGACCGGCGCGGACAGGCCGAGCAGCACCACGCCGAGGCAATACGGATCGCGCTCGGCGATCAGGCGGTCGACTTCGCGCCATTGCGCCGCGTCGAGCGGTTCGAGCTTCCACCACTCGGGATGGATGCCGAGGTTGTAGAGCCTTTTGAGCGCGCGATAGACCACGTCGGGGCCGTCGGGCAGATCGGCGCGGCGCGGCGGAATCACTTCGAGCAGCAGCGCGTGGCCGCTGGCCTGCACGGCGTCGTACAGCGCGCGCAACTGCGTTTCCTGTTCGAGCCGAACCGCCAGCGCGTCGTCGGGGTGATAGCGCACCAGGCACTTGGCGATCTGTTCGGCCGGCCAGGTTTCGAGCGTGGTGCCGACCGAGCGGCCATGATCGAATTCGAGCGGCAGCGAGCCGGGCAGCTCGACCGGGCGGCCGACCCACCAGCCGCGTCCGGTCGCGTCGTTGAGCGCGTCCTGGCCGTAGCGGTCGTCGATCAGCACGCCGATCTGGCCTTGCAGGCCGAGTTCGGTTTCGGTCTGCGCGACGGCCTCGACGAACAGCCGCTTCAGCTCGGCGATCCGCGTGAGCGGCGCGCCCGTCTGCTGCGCCAGCTCGAAGAACTGGTTGCGATGGTCGAACGCAAAGCCGAGCACCTGATCCCATTGGCGGCGCGGCGGGCTGACGCGATGCAGGCGCGCGAGCGCCGGATCGAGATCGGGGCGGCGCATGCGTTGCGGATCGCGCGCGGCCTCGCTCAGGAAGTGCGTCAGCTCGGCTGGAGTGGGCATCGCGGGCGAGCAGCCGTGGCGCGACACCACCAGCGCGCCGCAGGCGTTCGCGGTGCGGGCCGCCGCTTCGAGCGGTGCGCCGCGCAGCCATTGCGACAGCAGGCCCGAGGCGAACGCGTCGCCGGCGCCCAGCACGTTGAGCACCTCCACTTCGACGCCGCCGATCAGCGTCAGCGCGTCGAGCGTCTTCGGCACGGCGGCCTCGACGATCGAGCAGCCGAGCGGCCCGCGCTTGACCACCAGCGTGGCGCTGGTCACGCGGCGCACCATCTCCAAGGCATCGAGCAGCGCATCCTTGCCGCCCGCGATGCGGAACTCTTCCTCGGTGCCGATCACCAGATCGAACAGCGGCAGAATGCGCTGCAAATGCGCGGTCACGCCCTCGTTGGCGATGAAGCGGGTTTCGCCGTCGGCCTTGCCGGTCAGCCCCCACAGCACCGGCCGGTAATCGATGTCGAGCACGGTGCGCACCTGATGGCGGCGCGCGTAATCGAGCGCGCGGCGGCTCGCGCGGTTGACCTTGTCGGTGGAGAAGTGCGTGCCGGTGATCAGCAGCGCCTTCGAGGAGGCGATGAAAGCTTCATCGATGTCGTCCTCGTCGATCGCCATGTCGGCGCAGTTCTCGCGGTAGAACACCAGCGGGAAGCTGTCGCGATCCTTGATGCCGAGCAGCACCAGCGCGGTCAGGCGTGCCTCGTCGGTAATCAACTGGCGCGTGTCGCAGCCTTCGCGCTCGAGCGTGTCGCGCACGAAGCGGCCCATGTGGTCGTTGCCCACGCGCGCCAGCATCGCCGATTTCAAACCGAGCCGCGCGGTGCCGAACGCGATGTTGCCGGACGAGCCGCCCAGGTATTTCGCGAAGCTCGTCGCGTCTTCCAGGCGGGCGCCGATCTGCTCCGCGTACAGGTCCACGGCGACGCGGCCGATGCAGATCACATCGAGCGCCCGGTTCTGCGCGAAGGAAAGGGGGGAGTGAGCCATGTCGGTTCCTGGTTAGATCACGGCGCCGTCGAGTTCGGCGACCATCTTCTGCATTTCCGCGCCGCCGGCCATCATGTCGAGCACCTCGTCCTTGCTGATGGTGTCCTTGGTGAAGGTGCCGAGCGAGCGCCCGCGGTTGAGCAGCGTGAACGAATCGCCGATCGGGTAGGCGTGGTGGACGTTGTGGGTGATGAAGATCACCGAGATGCCCTTGGCGCGCGCGGTGTGGATCAGCTTGAGCACGTTGAAGCTCTGCTTGACGCCGAGCGCGGCGGTGGGCTCGTCGAGGATCAGCACGCGCGCGCCGAAATGGATGGCGCGCGCGATCGCGAGGCACTGGCGCTCGCCGCCCGACATGGTGCCGATCGGCTGATGCGCGTCGCGCACGTGAATGCCCATCTCGGCCAGCTTGCCGCGCGCCACCTCGGCGGCCAGGTCGAGATCCATCACGTCGATCAGGCCGAACAGCTTGCGGGTGGGCTCGCGGCCCATGAAGAAATTGCGCGCCACCGACAGCAGCGGCACCAGCGCCAGATCCTGATAGACGGTGGCGATGCCGAGGTCGAGCGCGTCCTTGGGCGATTCGAAGCGCACCGGCTGGCCGTCCACCAGGTAGCGGCCCTCGGACGGCGCGTGCACGCCGGCCAGCGTCTTGATCAGCGTGGATTTGCCGGCGCCGTTGTCGCCGAGCAGGCAATGCACCTCGCCGCGCCGCAGTTTCAGGTTGATGTCCGACAGGGCGATCACCTTGCCGAAGAACTTGCTGACGCCGTCGAGTTCGAGAATCGTGTCGTGCGCAGGCGCACCGGAAGGCTGGGACATGAGTCGGCTCCGTTACGCTTGCGCCACGCGGCGGCGCACATAGTGGTTGAACAGCACGGCGATCAGCAGCATCACGCCGAGGAACACGCGGAACCAGTCCGAGCTGATGTTGGTGTAGGTGATGCCGATCTGCACCACGCCGAAGATCAGCGCGCCGAACGCGGCGCCCACCACCGAGCCGTAGCCGCCCGTGAGCAGCGTGCCGCCGATCACCGCGGCGATGATCGCCTCGAACTCCTTCTGCAGGCCGCGGTCGGCTGCCGCCGAGCCGATGTCGGCCACCTGCAGCACGGCGAACAGGCAGGCGCAGAACGCGGTCAGCACGAACAGCAGGATCTTCACGCGGCGCACCGGCACGCCCACGTTCTTGGCCGCGTTGGCGTCGCCGCCCACCGCCAGGATCCAGTTGCCCCAGCGCGTCTTGGCCAGCACGAACGCGCCGATCGCCGTGACCGCCAGCCACCACAGGATCACCTTCGGCACGCCCGGCACCAGCGGGTCGCCGTTGTCGAGCAGGCCGCCGATGCCCAGGTGCGCGAGCCAGCGGAACAGGCCGTGGAACGCCACGCCCTGGAACAGCGCATGGGTGAGCGGATCGGCGTGGGCGTAATCGCCGAGGCCCGAGATGATGGTGCGATCCGCGAACATCACCGACAGCGCCAGCGTCAGGCCGCGCAGGATGAACATGAACGCCAGCGTGACGATGAACGACGGCAGCCGGGTGCGCATCACCAGATAGCCGTTCAGCGCGCCGAGCGCCATCGAGCCGGCGAACGCGAAGATCACGGCGGCCCAGATCGGCCAGTGGAAATAGGCGGTGGGGATCGCGACCATCATGCCGGCGAAGCCGATCATCGAGCCGATCGACAGGTCGAACTCGCCGGCCACCATCAGCAGGCAGGCGCCCACCGAGAGGATGCCGAGATAGGCCGCCACCTGGGACCAGTTCATGATCCCGTCGAGGTTGAACATGCCCGAGCCGCCCGCGCCGATCGCGAAGATCGCGAACACCAGCACGGCGCCGGAAATCGCGGCGAATTCGGGACGATTGAGAAAGCGCGAGAACCAGGCCTCGCCGCGCAGCCGCTCGTCGGCGCGCGCGCCGGGCTGCGGGGTTTCCTGGGACTGCGCTGTCAGATGCTTGCCGGCTACACCCATGATGTCTCCTTGATGCCGCGGCGCGCGGGAAAGCGGGCAAACGCAAGCCCGACGCGCCGGCACGAAAGCGCGGCAGCACGCCGCGCGGTCAACGTTGTCCTGCCGTGCCTCAGCGGTACTGGCCCGCGTACTTCACGACCTTGTCCAGGTTGTCCTTGGTGATGAAGCCGGGGCCGGAGCGGATGTTCTTCGGGCCGTAGGACGGTTGCAGCCCGTAGGTCGCGAGGCGCGCCTGGAATTTCGGATTGGCTTCGAGGATCTGGCGGATCTTCACCGGGTCGGTGGTCTTGTCCTTCTTCACGATCGCGAGCACGGCCACCGGGATGTAGCCCTGCAAATACGGCTGCTGATCGATCGCGAACTGGATCGTGCCGGCGCGGATCGCGCGGGCGATGTCGTCGGAGAAGTCGAACGTCGCGAAGTAGACCTTGCCCGACAGCCCCATTTGTTGCAGCGCCTTGAGCGTGGCGGCGGCCGGCACCGGGCCGAGCGTCAGCACGGCCTGGGTCTTCGGATGGTTGCGCAGGTAGGCGCTGACCTTCGATTGAATTTCGGTCGGATCGGTGCCGGCGTCGATCGTGGAGGCCTTCATGTCCGCGCCGATCGCATCGGCGAAGCCACGGCAGCGCTCGAACGACACCGGGTTGGTGGCCAGGTGGTTCACGCACAGGAACGACTTGACGCCCGCTGCCTTGGCTTTTTCGCCGGCCGCCTGGCCCGCCACGTATTCGGGCTGGCCCACGTGCATGATCGCGCCGAGCTGGGTGCTCTGTTCCTCGGTGCCCGAGTTGATGGTGACGAGCGGGATCTTCTTGGCGGTGACCTTGCCGATCGAACTCTTGAGCACGTCGAAATCGGCGATGGTGGTGATCACGCCGTCGTAGTCGCGCGCGGCGGCCTGTTCGATCAGGCGCGACATGTCGGCGATGTCGCCGTTCGGGGGATTGCGGTAATCGGTCGTGACGTTGAAATCCGCGTCGGCCTGCTTGATCGCGTTCTTGATGGTGTTCCACCAGGAATCGGAATCGGGCGCATGACTGATCAGGACGAATCGGGCATCGGCTGCCTGCGCGGGCAGCGCGGCGGTGCCCAGGCCGGCCGCGACGGCCAGCGCTGCCGCAAGCGTTCTCAGGCTCGCCGTGACGCCGGACGAGCGAAAGCCGGCCTTGCCATTGCAAAGTCTCATGTCTCCACCTGTGTCGGTTCTGTTATGGGTCGAACGTTGCCGTTCACGAGCAAGATTAGGTCAAGCGCCGGGCGATTGCAAAGAAAATTTTATTTCAACTTGAAATGGAAAATGTGTTCCATTTTGAGAGGGCGCTGCCTATACTCGGCCCACGACATCAGCACCGGTTTGGCGCGCCGCGCCGCCGCACATTCATGGACGACACCACGCAACCCGACACCACGGTCGACGCGCTGCTGCAGCGCATCACCGACACCTACGACACGCTGCCGCGCCAGCTCAAGCGCATCGCCTCGTATATCGACGAGCACCGTTCGAGCGTGATGATGGATCGCACCAGCGACATCGCCGAGCGCTGCGGCGTGCATCCGTCGGCGGTGGTGCGCTTCGCGCAGCGTTTCGGTTTTTCCGGGTTTTCCGATTTGCAGGCGGTGTTCCGCGAGGCCTATACCGAGCGCAACCCGAGCGTGCAGAGCTATCAGCAGCGCATCCGCACGCTGATCGACGACGAGGCTGGCGCGCTGTCGGAGCCGGCCGTCGCGCGGCAGTTCATCGACGCCGCGCGCGCGGGGCTCGACGAGCTGGCGGCGGGCCTCGACGACGCGCAGTTCGACGCGGCGGTCTCGATGCTGGAGAAGGCCGACAACATCTACGTGATCGGCGTGCGCCGCTCGTTTCCGGTGGCGAGCTACATCGTGTATGCGCTGCAGCACACGGCCAAGCGCGTGCATCTGGTGTCGGGCATCGGCGGCATGTACCGCGAGCAGATCCGCAGCGTGCGCAAGGGCGACGTGGTGATCGCGATCAGCTTCGCGCCGTACGGCAAGGAAACCCAGTACTGCCTGCGCGCCGCGCGCCACAACCATGCGAGCACGCTCGTCATCACGGACAGCCGGCTCTCGCCGCTGGTTCGCGAGGCGAGCGCGCATCTGCTCGTCAAGGAGGGGAGCGCGTTCGCGTTCCGTTCGCTGACGAGCACCCTCTGCCTGTGCCAGGCGCTGTTCATCGCGCTCGCGTACCGGCTCGAATTGAACGTGGAAGAAGTGAAGGACACTGGAGGATACGATGACTGAAGCAGTTCCGACGATCGACGTCGCCGTGTTCGGCGCCGGGCGTATCGGCCGCATTCACGCGGCCAATCTCGCGCGCCAGCCGGGCGTGCGCCTCAAGTACGTGATCGATGTCGATCCGGCCGCCGCCGCGGCGCTCGCCGCCGAACACGGCGCGCGCGCGGCCGATGCCGACGGCGCGCTCGGCGACGCCGCGATCGGCGCCACGGTGATCTGTTCGAGCACGGATACCCATGCGGACCTGATCGTCGCGTCGGCGCAGGCCGGCAAGCACGTGTTCTGCGAGAAGCCGGTCGATCTCGCGCTGGCCCGTGCGCGGGCCTGCGAGGCGGCCGTGACGCAGGCCGGCGTGGTCTGCATGATCGGTTTCCAGCGCCGCTTCGATCCGACCTTCGAGGCCGTCAAGGCGCGCATCGAGGCGGGCGAGGTGGGCACGCCCGAGATGCTGATCGTCACGAGCCGCGATCCGGGCGCGCCGCCGGTCGGCTATATCCAGCGCTCGGGCGGCATCTTCAAGGACATGCTGATCCACGATTTCGACATCTTCCGCTGGATTCTCGACGACGAGGCCGACACGCTGCACGCCACCGGCAGCGTGCTGACCGATCCGGCGATCGGCGAGGCGGGCGACGTCGACGCGACCGCCGTGACGATCCGCACGCGGCGCGGCCGGCTCTGCCAGATCAACACCTCGCGGCGCGCCGCCTACGGCTACGACCAGCGCTTCGAGCTGCTCGGCAGCGGCGGCATGCTGCAGGCCGGCAACGTGCGGCCCACCGAGGTGACCGCCTACACGGCGCAAGCGGTGTCGAACGACTTGCCCGAGGCGTTCTTCCTCGAACGCTACCGCGTGGCCTATGCGCGCGAGATCGCGCATTTCTTCGCGGCCGTGACGCGCGGCGAACCGGTGCGCACCACCATCTGCGACGGCGTGAAGGCGCTGGAGCTGGCCGAGGCGGCTACCCGTTCGTGGCGCGAGGGCCGCGCGGTGCGGCTGTCCGAAGCCGTCGCATAAGGGGCGCCGCGATGACTTCCCAGACGCAAGCCGCGCCGGTGCGGATCGGCATCGCGGGGCTCGGCCGGCTCGGCCGCCGCCATGCGGAAAACCTCGCGCGCCGCGTGAACGGCGCGCGGCTCGTGGCGGCGTGCAGCCCGGTGGCCGAGGAATGCGCGTGGGCCGCCGACACGCTGGGCGTGTCGCGCGTATACGAGGACGTGGCGGGGCTGATCGACGACCCCGAGGTGGACGCGCTGTGGCTCGTCACGCCGTCCTCGCTGCACGCCGACCAGATCGTGGCGGCGCTGCGCGCGGGCAAGCACGTGTTCTGCGAGAAGCCGCTGTCGCTCGATCTGGCCGAATGCGAGCGCGTGATCGCCGAGGCGAACGCGCGCCCGCACCTGCAGGCCATGATCGGCTTCATGCGCCGTTTCGATCCGAGCTACCGCGATGCCTACCAGCGCGTGGCGCAGGGCGCGATCGGCCGGCCGTTCCTGGTGCGCTCGCAAACCACCGACCAGAACGATCCCGACGGTTTCTTCGTGCGTTTCGCGCCGAGTTCGGGCGGCATCTTCCTCGATTGCTCGGTGCACGACATCGACGTGGCGCGCTGGCTGCTCGGCCGCCCGCGCGCCACGCGCGTGTTCGCGGCCGGCACCGTGGCGCTGCACGAGGGCCTGCGCGCGTGCGGCGACGTGGACAACGGCGTGGCGATCTGCGAATTCGAAGGCGGCGCGCTGGCGATGTTCTACGCCTCGCGCACCATGGCCCACGGCAACGATTCGCACTCGGAAGTGATCGGCACGGCCGGCGCGATGACGATCGGGCGCATTCCGCGTGCGAACCGCGTCGAGATCTACGACGCGGGCGGGGTGCGCGCCGCGTGCACGCCGACGTTCTTCGACCGCTTCGAGCAAGCCTTTCTGATCGAGGCGCAGGCGTTTGTCGATGCCGTGCGCAGCGGGGCCGACTCGGGCGGCGCGACGCTGGCCGACGCGCTGGAGGCGACGCGCATCGGCCACGCGATGCGCGAGGCGCTGCACACCGGCCGCGCGGTGACGCTGTAATGCCGTAACGCGCCGGGCGGGGCGGGGCGGCTCGGCCATGCGCGGCTGCATGGCGGCCGGCGGGCCTGCCCGCGCTGCGGTAAAATCGCGCCTTCACTCCGCGCCTTGCCGGCGCGTCACTCGAAGGTCGAAGCCGATGGAAGTTCACAAGGAAGTGGATGCGCGCGGGTTGAACTGCCCGCTGCCGATCCTGCGCGCCAAGAAGGCGCTTGCCGATATGGAAAGCGGCCAGATTCTCAAGGTGCTCGCCACCGACCCCGGTTCGCAGCGCGATTTCGCCGCGTTCGCCAAGCAGACGGGCAACGAGATCGTCGAATCGACCTCCCAGGACAAGACGTTCGTGTTCCTGATGCGTCGCCGCTGATTCGGCACCGCACGCGTGAAACATGCCGCCCGGGCTTCGGCCCCGGCGGCATTTTTCATGGCGCGGCGGTTCGCGCACGCCGCCAGGACGGCGCGCAAGTTTCGTAATGAAGTTAAGGATCGCGCCGCGCATCGTGTTGAACCGTCACCGAATGCGATAATACGTCGCACCCATTTTCATCGGCATCGCAATCGCGGGCCGATTGCCGGGCGGTTATCGCACGGTGAATTTGTGTGAAACCCGCGCCGCGCGCTTGCGTCAGATTTCAGGCCCAGCAAGCCATTGCGGCCAATCCTTCGATTGAAAATGCGGCGATTGCAAGAAAATCGGCCGGCGATCCGCAATGCGCGGTATCGAATCGCAAAGATTGTTGTGTCGATTATTAACGATCTAACAATGTTTAAACGATGTTTGATCGTGCGCTCCTTATACTGCACTGCAACGCTTGACACGAGCGGCGGGAAACGCTGCACCAGGGAGAGAGCATGTTCTTCAGGCCCGGAACGGTCCGGATTCCGTTTGCCGCACCGCTCAAGGCGCGCGATCGGGTGGGCGCGATGCAGCGCATCGGGCTCGACCCGTCGCGCGACCGCCATGCGCGCGCCGCGCTCGAAGCCTACGCCGACGCCTGCGCGGCCGACATGCCGTGGCTGGCCGAATGGCTCGGCGGGATGCTTGGCCAGCCGGCGCCGGCCGTGACGCGCTGCGCGCCCACCGTGATTCGCGTGTTCGACCAGGCGCATGCCTGGGCGGCAGAGCAGCCCGATTACGCGCGCACCGCCTGGGAGCATGTGCGCGGCCAGCTTCACGCGGCGCTGGCCGAACGCGCGGCGCCTGCCGATGACGATGGCGGCGGCAGCGACGTGGCCGAGCGGCGCGCAGACGGTGATGCACGCGGCGAACAGGACGAGACGGTCACGCCTTTGGGCTAGGCGCGCCAGGCGGAACCGATCGAAAGGACGCCCCGAAACGCCCGCGAGCCGCCAGGTGGCGATCGCAGTCTCGGTGAACGTCCTGATTTTGAGAAAAGAAGCGATCCAGACACAATGGCGGCACAGCGTCGCATCGTGTCGAGTCGTGCCGGTTTCGACCGGAAAAGCGAGGGGCGGCAGCCGCCGCCGCCGCACTGCGGGGTGCTATGAGAATTGCTGTATTGGATGACGACGAAGCGCAAACCGATTTCGTCAGCCAGACGCTGACCGCGGTCGGCCATACCTGCTATGCCTTCAGCGAGGGCAAGGTGCTGAAGAAGCGCCTGCAGCGCGAAACCTTCGACCTGCTGGTGCTGGACTGGAACGTGCCGGACCTGTCGGGCGAGGAACTGCTGAAGTGGGTGCGCGAGCAGCAGGTCGAGCACCGGCTGCCGATCATCTTCATGACGAGCCGCGACGACGAGGCCGGCATCACCGCGATCCTGAACGCCGGCGCGGACGATTACGTGGTCAAGCCGGTATCGGGCGGCATCCTGCGCGCGCGCATCGGGTCGCTGCTGCGCCGTGCCTATCCGGCCCGTTCCGAATCGATCGTGCGCGAGTTCGACAACTATCGGTTCGACACGAACCTGAAGCAGGCCTTCGTCGGCGATCAGCCGGTCAGCCTGACGCAGAAGGAATTCGACCTGGCGCTGCTGCTGTTCCAGCACGTCGATCAGCCGCTGTCGCGCGCGCACATTCTCGATCTGGTCTGGAAGCAGGCCACCGATATCCCGTCGCGGACCATGGATACCCACGTCTCGATGCTGCGCACCAAGCTCGCGCTGCGGCCCGAGAACGGCTACCGGCTCGCGCCGATCTACGGCTACGGCTACCGGCTCGAACGGCTGCCACTGGACGCCGCCGAATGACGGGCGCGCCGGCCGCGCGACGCGGCGGATTGCGCGCGATCGCGATGGGGTGCGTGGTTTTGTGCGGCTCGCTCGCCGTGGCGGGAGCCGCCGCGCAGGCGACAGCGGCGGCGGGGCGGGGAGTGGGCGCCACCGTGCCGTATGTCACGCACGACGGCGACACGCTCTACGCGATCTCGCAGCAGTATCTGCAAGGCGCCGACGACTGGCGGCAGGTCGCGCGCCTGAACGGCGTGCCCGCGCCGAAGCGGCTGCAACGCGGCCTCGCCATCCGGCTGCCGGCCGCGCGACTGCGCACGGTGCTGCTCGCAGCGCGTCCGGTGGCGATGCACGGCGCGGTCGAGCGCGCCGGCCGCACCACGGCGTTCGGCCCGCTCGCGGCCGACGCGACGCTCGGCGAAGGCGACCGGCTGCGCACCGGCGCGGACGGCTTCGTCACGCTCGAGCTGACCGACGGTACGCATCTGAGCCTGCCGCCCGACAGTGAAATCGGCCTCACCGCGCTCCATCGCACGGTGCTGACCCAGACGCTGTCGCGCACCATCGACCTGAAACGCGGCTCGGTCGACAGCGACGTCACGCACATGAAGCGGCCCGACGACCGGTTCCAGATCCGTTCGCCGTCGGTGGTGGCCGGCGTGCGCGGCACGCGCTTTCGCGTGAACTACGATGCGCTCGGCGATACGCGCACGCGCGTCGAGGTGCTGGCCGGCACGGTCGGCGTCGGGCCGGCGCGCAGCCTCGATCCGACGCTGGTGCATGCCAATTTCGGCAGCATCGCGGCCGCCGACGGGCAGGTCGACGCGCCGGTGCCGCTGCTCGACGCGCCCACGCTCGTCAAGCCGGGCCGCGTGCAGGACGAGGTGCAGGTCGGCTTCGATCTGGTGCCGCCGGCGGGCGGGCAGGCTTACCACGTGCAGATCGCGAGCGACGCCGGGTTTCTCGACGTGCTGCGTGAAATGCGCGTCGCGACGCCGCAGGCGCGCTTCGACGGCGTGCCCGACGGCAGTTATTTCGTGCGCATCGCGGCGATCGACGCGAACGGGCTGGAAGGGCAAGTCCGCACCTACGGTTTCGAGCGGCGGCGCTTCGACCTGCATGCCGAGGCCGGGCCGGCCAGCGGCGGCTATGCATTCCGCTGGATGCCCGGCCGCGCGGCGGCGGGCGTGACCACGCGTTACCGGTTCGTGCTGTCGGCGTCGGCGGATCTGTCGAACCCGATCGTCGATCAGCCGGGGATGGCCGACACCCGCATGGTGATCGCGCATCTGCCGCCCGGCGACTACTACTGGAGCGTGAGCGCCGAGCAGTTCGACGGCGGTCGTTTCTACGAGAAGGCGGGTACCGTCAACAGCTTCACGCTGGCCCGCTGACGCGCGACGATGAAGCTTGCCGAAGGTTTGCTGCCCGAGTCCGGGTCCGTGCCCCCCTCGGGCCTCGCGCCCGAGCCTGGCTCGCGCCGGCGGCGTCCGCTCGGCCGGCGCTTCCTGATCGAATGGCTTGCGATCGGCTGCCTCGGCGTGGCGGCCGTGTTCGCCGGCGTGTTCTGGCAGGCCACGGCCGGCGTGGATCGGCTTGTCTACGACCGCCTGCTCGGCGCGCGCAGCCTGGCGCTCGATCCCGACATCGCCGTGATCGAGATCGACAACCCCAGCATCGAGCGGCTCGGCCGCTGGCCGTGGGCGCGCGATGTCCATGCGCGGCTGCTCGACGCGCTCGCGCGCGCCAGGCCGGCCGCGGTGGCGTACGACGTGCTGTTCGTCGAGCCGTCGGCCGACGATGCGCCGTTGGCCGCGGCGCTCGCGCGCGTGCCGACCTGGCTGCCGGTGCTGCTGAGTGCCGAGAACGCGTCCGGCGCGCGCGACGTGACGCCGCCGGTGCCGGAGCTGGCCGAACGCGCGGCGGGGCTCGGCCATATCAACTTCGAGGTGGACCCGGACGGCATCGTGCGCAGCGTGGCGCTGACCGAAAGCGACGGGCGGCGCGACTGGCCGCAACTGATGCTGTCGGCGGCGCGCGGGCTGGCGCCGGCTTCGCCGCTGATCCATGCGCCGCTGCCCGAGGCGGGCCGCTATCTGATTCCGTTCAGTGGCGCGACGCCGCGCTATCCGGCGTATTCGCTGGCCGACGTGCTGGCCGGCAAGGTGCCCGACGCCGCGCTGCGCGGCAAGCTGGTGCTGGTCGGCGTGACGGCCTCGGGGCTCTACGACCGCTTCGCCACGCCGATTTCGGGTGAATTCGGCCCTCTGCCGGGCGTCGAGCTGCACGCCACCGTGCTCGACATGCTGCTGACCGGCCGCGCCATCTCGCCGGCCTCGCGCGGCTGGCTGTTCGCCGCCTCGCTGCCGCCGCTGGCCGCGCTGCTGGCCGGCATCCTGCTGCTGTCGCCGCGACGCGCGCTGCTGCTGGCGGTGTCGCTGACGCTGGCCTGCGTGGCCGCCAGCGCCGCGCTGCTGTCGGGCGCGCGGCTCTGGCTCACGCCCGCGCCGGCGATCCTCGGCCTGATCGTGGTGTATCCGGTGTGGAACTGGCGGCGGCTCGAAATGACGATGCGCTACCTGCGCGGCGAGCTCGAACGGCTTGCGGCTGAGCCGCATCTGCTGCCCGAGGTGCCGCGCGACCCGGCCGCGCGCGGCCGCTTCGGCGGCGACGTGCTGGAGCGTCAGATGAACCTGATGGCGCAGGCCGCGCAGCGCGTGCAGGACATGAAGCGGTTCGTCTGGGACAGCCTCGACAGCATGCCCGAGCCGATCTTCGTGACCGACGTGGCCGGCATCGTGCTGATCGCCAACCACGCGGCCAAGTGCTATTGCGCGCGGGTGCGGGTGGCCGCGCCGGAAGGGCGGCCGCTGCGTGCCGCGCTCGGCGAGCTGGCCTTCGTCAAGACGGTGGCGCATCCGGAGCACGACGCAGCGCTGCGCGCGGCCTGGCCCGACGCGCTCGATCCGACGCGCGGCCAGGCCCCGGCGCTGCTCGAAAGCGGCCTGGAGGTGCGTGATGTCGACGGCCTCGACCATCTGCTACGCTACGCGCCGTGTACCAATGCCGAGGGGCGCGCGAGCGGCTGGATCGCGGGGCTGGTGGACGTCAGCACGCTGCACGCGGCCGAGCGGCAGCGCGAGGAAGCGCTGCATCTGCTGTCGCACGACATGCGCTCGCCGCAGGCGTCGATCCTCGCGCTGTTGCAGTTCGAGCGCCAGCGCGCCGATGCGCCGGCCGCGCAGGCCGAATTGTTCGGCCGCATCGAGCGCCATGCGCGGCGCGCGTTGTCGCTGGCCGACGAGTTCGTGCATCTGGCCCGCGCGGAATCGCAGACCTACCGGATCGACGCGACGAATTTCGCCGATCTGCTGATCGACGCCAGCGACGAGGTGTGGCCGCAGGCGCAGGCCAAGCGAATCCGCATCGACGCGCAGGTCGGCGCCGAGCCTTACTGGATCGGCGCGGACCGCTCGCTGATGACGCGCGCGCTCGTGAACGTGCTCAACAACGCGGTCAAGTACAGCCCGGCCGATACGCTGATCACGTGCCGCTTCACCGCCGAGCGGTCGCCGCCGCGCGTGACCTGCACGATCCGCGACCAGGGCTACGGCATCGCGCCCGAGGATCAGCCGCATCTGTTCGAGCGGTTCCGGCGCTTTCACGCGAGCGAGCGGCCCGAGGTGACGGGTGCGGGGCTCGGCATGGTATTCGTCAAGACGGTCGTGATCCGCCACGGTGGCAGCATCGCGGTGGAGAGTGCGGTGGGCGCCGGCACGGCGATCTCGATCACGCTGCCACGGCTCGACGAGCCGGGCGAATGAACCAGGCGAATGAACCAGGATGAGCGGGGCGGCATGACGCAACAGAGGCTTACAGCAAGCCACGCGAGGAGAACGGGAATGAAAACGATTCGGGCGATGGGAATCATGAGCGCCGGCTTCGCGGCGGTGCTGCTGGCCGGTTGCGCCGCGCCGACCACCGGCGTCAGCGTGACCGGGCAGCCGGCCGGCTTCGGCACGGCCGGGCAGACCTACGAACTGACGCGCACCGATGCACAGGACGGCAACGCGCAGTACGCGCGCGTCGAGACGCTGGTACGCGACGCGCTGGCGCACGACGGCTACCGGCAGGCCGACGCGGGGCAGGCGGCGCGCTACCGGCTCGCGATCGCCTACGCGACGCAGCCGGCCGGGCTCGCGCTCGGCGCGCCGTGCCCGATCAACAGCGGGCCGTGCTCCGATGCGCCGGGCTTGCGCGTCGACGGCTCCGCGCCGTTTCCGCTGCCGTTCGCGGGGCCGATCTATCGGCATCTGCTGACGCTGCGTTTCGTCGATCGCCGCACGGGGGCCACGGCCTATCAGGTCACGGCCGCCGCGCGCGACCGCCAGCCCGATGCGCTCGCCGCGATGCCGCTGCTGGTGCGCAGCGCGCTGGCCAAGCTGCCGTTCGACGACGCGCGCGGCTGGCTGGTGAAGACGCGGCCCGATCCGGCGGGCGGCCTGCCCGGCGTGGTGTCGGTGAAACCGGCTGCCGCTGCGCAGTAAGCCGGGGCCGCACAGTAAAAAACGCCGCATGAAGCGGCGTTTTTTATGCTGTCCGCGTTGGAAAACGCGGTTGAACAGGGCGGGGCTTTACACCGACTGATGCGTGCCGCGTTCGCGCAGGTATTGCTCGAACTCGTCGCGCACTTCCGGGTGGCGCAAGGCGAACTCGACCGTCGCCTTCAGGTAGCCGAGCTTGCTGCCGCAGTCGAAGCGCGTGCCTTGATACTTGTAGGCCAGCACTTGTTCGTCGGCGAGCAGCGCCTCGATCGCGTCGGTGAGCTGCAGCTCGCCGCCGGCGCCGGGCTTGATCGAACGCAGGTGTTCGAAGATGCGCGGCTTCAGGATGTAGCGGCCGACCACGCCGAGGTTCGACGGCGCGTCTTCGGGCGCCGGCTTCTCGATGATGCCCGACAGCTTGATGATCGAGTCTTCCCACTCCTTGCCGTCGACGATGCCGTACGAGCGCGTTTCGCTCGGGGGGATCTCTTCGACGCCGATGATCGAGCTGTGATAGTGATCGAACGTGTCGACCATCTGCTTCATGACGGGCGGTTGCCCGTCGAGCAGGTCGTCGGCGAGGATCACGGCGAACGGGTTGTCGCCCACCAGCTTTTCGGCGCACAACACGGCGTGACCGAGGCCGAGCGCTTCCGGCTGACGCACGTAGAAGCAATCGACGTTGGCCGGCTTGATGCTGCGCACCAGGTCGAGCAGCTTTTCCTTGCCGCGCGCTTCGAGTTCGGCTTCGACTTCGTACGACTTGTCGAAGTGATCCTCGATCGCGCGCTTGCTGCGGCCGGTCACGAAGATCATTTCCGTGATGCCGGCCGCGATCGCTTCCTCGACGGCGTACTGGATCAGGGGCTTGTCGACGACGGGCAGCATTTCCTTCGGGCTTGCCTTCGTCGCCGGCAGAAAGCGGGTGCCGAGGCCGGCAACCGGGAATACCGCCTTAGTGACTTTCAGCATGTGATCGACCTTTCATCTGGGGTTGTATCGTCCGTGCCGCCCATGTTGATTGGGCTGGCACGGTCCGTGCAAGCGGCCTTACCGTTTGTTACGCCGGCAGCCGCGCAAGCTGCGCCGCCAGTTTTTCGAGCGTCACGCGGAATTCCGCGATGCGCTTTTGCTCCTGTTCGACCACGGCCGGCGGGGCTTTCGCGACGAATGCCTCGTTGCCGAGCTTGGCTTCACACTTGCGGATTTCGTTCTCCAAACGCGCGACTTCCTTCGACAGGCGTTCGCGTTCGGCCTTCACGTCGATCTCCACCTTCAGCACCAGCTTGCTGGCGCCGACGATGGCGATCGGCGCGCCCTGGCCTTCGGCGTCGAGCGTGGCTTCGTCGGCCACGATCGTCACGTCGGACAGACGCGCCAGCGCCTTCAGGTACGGCGCGAAGCCGGCCAGGCGGTCGAGATCGCCGGTGGCGAGCAACGGCACGCGGGTGGCCGGCGAGAGGTTCATCTCGCCGCGCAGGTTGCGGCAGGCGTCCACCACGGCCTTCAGGTCGGCGGCCCATTGCTCGGCCGTGTCGTCGAGCTTCGAGAGATCGGCGACCGGATAGGCCTGCACCATCAGCGAGGCTTCGCCCTCGGCTTGCCCCGCCGGGTAGCGGCCGGCGAGCGGCGCCACCTTCTGCCACAGCGCTTCCGTGATGAACGGGATCACCGGGTGCGCCAGGCGCAGCACCGTTTCGAGCACGCGCAGCAGCGTGCGACGCGTGGCGCGCTGCTGCTCCGGCGTGCCGTTCTGGATCTGCACCTTGGCCAGCTCGACGTACCAGTCGCAGTACTCGTCCCAGACGAACTTGTAGATGCTGTTGGCGATGTTGTCGAAGCGGTAATCGTCGAAGCCCTTGGCGATGTCGGCTTCCACGCGTTGCAGCAGCGAGACGATCCAGCGGTCCGCCGCCGAGAAATCGAGGTAGCCGCCGGGGCCGCAATCGCCCGCGCCGCACTGTTCCGGCTTGGCGGTGCCGCAATCGTGGCCTTCGCAGTTCATCAGCACGAAGCGCGTGGCGTTCCACAGCTTGTTGCAGAAGTTGCGGTAGCCCTCGCAGCGCGCCAGGTCGAAGTTGACGTTGCGGCCGAGCGTGGCCATCGACGCCATCGTGAAGCGCAGCGCGTCGGTGCCGAACGCCGGAATGCCGTCGGCGAATTCCTTGCGGGTTTTCTTCTCGATGCTGGCGGCCTGCTTGGGATTCATCAGGCCGGTGGTGCGCTTGGCGACCAGGTCTTCCAGCGCGATGCCGTCGATGATGTCGAGCGGGTCGAGCGTGTTGCCCTTGCTCTTCGACATCTTCTGGCCTTCCGCGTCGCGCACCAGGCCGTGCATGTAGACGGTGTGGAACGGCACCTTGCCCGTGAAATGCGTCGTCATCATGACCATCCGGGCAACCCAGAAGAAAATGATGTCGAAGCCGCTGACGAGCACCGAGGACGGCAGGAAGTGCTGGAGTTCGGGCGTTTCGTTCGGCCAGCCGAGCGAGGAGAACGGCACCAGCGCCGACGAGAACCAGGTGTCGAGCACGTCCTCGTCGCGCTTGAGCGCGCCGCCGTAGCCGGCGGCCGCGGCCTTGGCGCGCGCGCCGGCCTCGTCGCGGGCGACGAAGATCTCGCCGTTCTCGCCATACCACGCCGGGATCTGGTGGCCCCACCAGAGCTGGCGCGAGATGCACCAATCCTGGATGTTCTCGAGCCACTGGTAGTAGGTGGTGGTCCAGTTGTCGGGCACGAACTTGATGCTGCCGTCGCGCACCACGTCGAGCGACACCTCGGTGATCGACTTGCCCGGATGGAAGCTGCCTTCCGGCGCCGGCTTGGTCATCGCGACGAACCACTGGTCGGTCAGCATCGGCTCGATCACCACGCCGGTGCGATCGCCGCGCGGCACCATCAGCTTGTGCGGCTTGACCGAATCGAGCGCGCCGAGCGCTTCCAGATCGGCCACCACGCGCTTGCGCGCCTCGAAGCGGTCGAGGCCGCGATAGGCTGACGGCGCGTTGTCGTTGATCTTCGCGTCGAGCGTGAGGATTTCGATTTGCGGAAGCTGGTGGCGCTGGCCGACCTGGTAGTCGTTCTGATCGTGCGCGGGCGTGACCTTCACCACGCCGGTGCCGAATTCGCGATCGACGTAATCGTCGGCGATGATCGGGATCTCGCGATCGCACAGCGGCAGGCGCACCGACTGGCCGATCAGGTGGCGGTAGCGCTCGTCTTCCGGGTGGACCATCACGGCCACGTCGCCGAGCAGGGTTTCCGGGCGCGTGGTGGCGACCGTCAGGTGGCCGTCGCCCGAGGCGAGCGGGTAGTTGATGTGCCAGAGGCTGCCGTTTTCTTCCTCGCTGACCACCTCGAGATCGGACACGGCCGTCATCAGCACCGGATCCCAGTTGACGAGGCGCTTGCCGCGATAGATGAGGCCCTGTTCGTAAAGCTGCACGAACACTTCGCGCACGACCGACGAGAGCTTGTCGTCCATCGTGAAATATTCGCGGCTCCAATCGGTCGACGCGCCGATCCGGCGCACCTGGTTGGTGATCGTGGAGCCCGATTTTTCCTTCCACTCCCACACGCGCTCGACGAACTTCTCGCGGCCGAGGTCGTGACGGGAGATTTTCTGCGCGTCGAGCTGGCGCTCCACGACGATCTGCGTGGCGATGCCGGCGTGGTCGGTGCCCGGCACCCACAGCGTGTTGTCGCCGCGCATGCGGTGGTAGCGGGCCAGGCCGTCCATGATGGTCTGGTTGAACGCGTGGCCCATGTGCAGGGTGCCCGTGACGTTCGGCGGCGGGAGCTGGATCGCGAAATCGGGTTTGGCCGGGTCGAACGCCGGGGCGGCATAGCCGCGCTTTTCCCATTCCGGCCCCCAATGGGATTCGATGGTCTGGGGCTCGAAACTCTTCGCCAGCGTGCTGTCGTCGCTCATGGTTGGAAATGCCTGAAGGAATGCGTGATTGATGCGGAAACCGTGAATTATAAATGGATGCGCATCGCCCGGGAGCGCGAGGGTGCGCGCGGGCTCGCCGAGGCAGCGCAAATCGCCGCGCCGATGCGCCGGCACCAGCGCGGCGGCGCTACCCGCAACCGCTCTATAATGTCCGGCCTGTCGCCTGACCTCCCACCGTCCGCCTCCCGCTTTATGCCCGATCTGCTCGCGAACCTGAACCCCGAACAATATGCCGCCGTCACGCTGCCCAACGAGCCCGCGCTGATCCTCGCCGGTGCGGGCAGCGGCAAGACACGCGTGCTGATCACGCGGATCGCCTGGCTGATCCAGCAAGGCCTCGCGTCGCCGCCCACCGTGCTGGCCGTCACGTTTACGAATAAAGCCGCGCGCGAAATGCTGACGCGGCTGTCGGCGATGATGCCGATCGACACGCGCGGCATGTGGATCGGCACGTTCCACGGGCTGTGCAACCGCATGCTGCGCGCGCATTACCGCGACGCCGGGCTGCCGCAAACCTTTCAGATCCTGGACACGGCCGATCAACTGTCGGCGATCAAGCGCCTGATGAAGGCCTCGAACATCGACGACGAGAAATATCCCCCGAAGAACGTCCAGTACTTCATCAACAACGCGAAAGAGCAAGGGCTGCGCCCGGACAAGGTCGAGGCCACCGACAACTTCAACCGGATGTTCGTCGAGCTGTACCAGGCCTACGACCAGCAATGCCAGCGCGAGGGCGTGGTCGATTTCCCCGAGCTGCTGCTGCGCTGCTACGAGCTGCTGATGTTCAATCCGCCGCTGCGCGCACATTACCAGTCGCGCTTCCGGCAGATCCTGGTGGACGAGTTCCAGGATACGAACAAGCTGCAATACGCCTGGCTCAAGCTGCTGGCCGGCTCGGAAAACGCGATCTTCGCGGTGGGCGACGACGATCAGTCGATCTACGCGTTCCGTGGCGCGAACGTCGGCAACATGCGCGACTTCGAGGACGAATTCCGGGTCCGCAACCTGATCAAGCTCGAACAGAACTACCGCTCGCACGGCAACATCCTCGATGCGGCCAATCACCTGATCGCGCACAACTCGCACCGGCTCGGCAAGAACCTGCGCACCGATGCCGGGCACGGCGAGCCGGTGCGCGTGTACGAGGCGGCCACCGATTCCCAGGAAGCCGGCTGGATCGTCGAGGAAATCCGCTCGCTGATCACCACCGGCATGGCGCGCAGCGAAGTGGCCGTGCTCTATCGCAGCAATGCGCAGTCGCGCGCGATCGAGCACACCCTGATGACGGCCGGCATCGCCTATCGCGTGTATGGCGGCCTGCGCTTCTTCGAGCGCCAGGAAATCAAGCACGCGCTGGCCTATCTGCGCCTGATCGACAACCCGAACGACGATACGGCGTTCGTGCGCGTGGTCAATTTCCCGACGCGCGGCATCGGCGCGCGCTCGATCGAGCAACTTGCCGACGCGGCGCGGCTCTACAACTGCGCGATGTCGGCCGCGATCCCTTATGTCACCGGCAAGGCCGGGTCGAGCCTTGGCGCGTTCGCGAACCTGATCGCGAAGATGCGTGCCGAGACGGCGCGCATGAGCCTGCCCGAGACGGTCGAATATGTGGTGCGCGTGAGCGGCCTCGGCGCTTTCTACGAGGGCGAGCGCGAAGGGCAGGATCGCCTGGAAAACTTGCAGGAACTGGTCAATGCGGCCACCGCGTTCGTCGGCGAGGAGGGTTACGGGCTCGACGCGCCGGCGCGTGCGGTTCCGCTGCGCCCCGGCGCGAGCGCGGCGCCCGAGATCGCCGTGGCGGGCGACGCGGCCGACACGGTGCTGGCGCCGGCCGAGCTGGGCGACCCGGCCCAGAACCCCGACACCATGACGCCGCTGGCCGGCTTCCTGTCGCACGCCTCGCTGGAGGCTGGCGACAACCAGGCGCAGGCCGGCCAGGATGCCGTGCAACTGATGACCGTGCATGCGGCCAAGGGCCTCGAATTCTCGGCCGTGTTCATCACCGGCCTGGAAGAAGGCCTGTTCCCGCACGAGAACAGCGCGCTCGAATCGGAGGGGCTGGAAGAGGAGCGCCGGCTCATGTACGTGGCGATCACGCGCGCCAAGGAGCGGCTCTACATGTCGTTCGCGCAAAGCCGCATGCTGCACGGCCAGACGCGCTACAACATCCGCTCGCGCTTTTTCGACGAGCTGCCGCAGCACGTGCTGAAGTGGCTGACGCCGCAGGTCGAGGCCGGCAGCCGCTGGGGCGGCCGTGCGGACAACGCGGGCTATGGCCGCAACTGGTTCTCGCGGCCGGGCGGCGGTAGCGGCAGCAGCAGCGGCGGCTCGCGCGAGACGGTGGTCGACGCGGCCGTGACGGCGCCGCTGCCGGCGTTCGCCAACGAGAAGCGCGCGGCCGGCAACGGCTTCCGCGTCGGCCAGGCGGTGTTTCATACCAAATTCGGCGAGGGCAAGGTCACGGCCCTCGAAGGCGAAGGCGCCGATGCGAAGGCGCAGGTCCGATTCAAGCGGCACGGCGAGAAATGGCTCGCGCTGGCCGTCGCAAAACTCCAGCCGGTGGAATGATCATGACGTCTTCTCTGAGCTTCGACCGCAGCCGGCCGCTCGGCATCCTCGCCGCGCTGCCGCAGGAATTGGGCGATCTGGTCGCCGCGATGCGCGCCGAGGGCGCGGTCGAGACGATCGCGCTCGGGCAGCGCGAATACCACGTCGGCACCGCCTACGGCGTGCCCTGCGTGGTGACGCTCGCACGCGTCGGCAAGGTGGCGGCCGCCACCACGGCCACCGCGCTGATCCATCGCTTCGACGTGCGCGCGATCGTGTTCGCCGGGGTGGCCGGCGGCGTGTCGCGCGAGGTGGCGGTGGGCGACGTGGTGGTGGCGCAGGCGCTGTTGCAGCACGATCTCGACGCATCGCCGATCTTTCCGCGCCACGAAGTGCCGCTGCTCGGCATCACGCGCTTCGCGGCCGATGCGGCGCTGTCGGCGCGGCTGCATGCGGCCTGCGACGCGTTCGTGGCCGAGCACGGCGAAGCGCTGAAGGCGCGCTTCCGGCTGCGCGGCGCGCGCGTGCATGCGGGCCTGATCATCAGCGGCGACCGGTTCGTGTCGAGCGAACCGGAAGTCGTCGCGTTGCGCGAGGCGCTGCCCGATGCGCTGGCCGTCGAAATGGAAGGCGCGGCGCTGGCGCAGGTCTGCTACGAATACGGCGTGCCGTGCGCGGTGGTGCGTACCATCTCCGACACGGCCGACGACCACGCCACGGCCTCGTTCACGAATTTCCTGACCGAGATCGCCGCCGCCTATTCGTCGGAAATCCTGAAGGGGTTCCTGATCGGGCTGGCCGGCGCGCCGCTTGCGGCAGCCGGCGAATCCGATCCGGCGAGTGCGTTGCCGGCCTGAGAACGCCGGCCGGTTCGCGGCGCGAGCAGACGAAAAAACGCCCGGTTCACACGAACCGGGCGTTTTGCATTCGGGAAGCGCGCTCCCGCGAGGCGGCTTACGCGGCCGCCGCCGCCCGTTTCGCCTTCTTGCCCTCGACGTCGGGCAACAGCACCGTCAGCACGCCGAGCAGCGGCAGGTAGGCGCAAAGCTGGTAGACGTACGACACGCTGGTCGCATCGGCGATGTCGCCGAGCACCGCCGCGCCGATCCCGCCCATCCCGAACGCGAGGCCGAAGAACAGGCCCGCCACCATCCCGACCTTGCCCGGAATCAGCTCCTGGGCGTAGACGAGGATCGCCGAGAACGCCGAGGCCAGCACCACGCCGATGATCACGGTCAGCACGCTGGTCCAGAACAGGTTTGCGTGCGGCAGCATCAGCGTGAACGGCGCGACGCCGAGGATCGACACCCAGATCACGACCTTGCGGCCGATACGGTCGCCGATCGGCCCGCCGATCACGGTGCCGGCCGCCACGGCGGCGAGGAAGATGAACAGGTGCAACTGCGCGGCCTGCACGCCGAGATGGAAGCGATCCATCAGGTAGAAGGTGAAGTAGCTGGTGATGCTGGCCAGATAGAAATACTTCGAGAACACCAGCATCATCAGCACGCCGAGCGCGAGCAGGACCTGCTTTCTCGACAGCGTGGCATGGCGCTCGCCGGTCTTGCGCTTCTTCAGCGACGGCTGGCGGCGGTACCAGCGGCCGATCTGCGCAAGCACCACGATCGCCACCAGCGCGGCCACCGACACCCACGCGATGCTGTGCTGACCGTGCGGGATGATCACCAGCGCCGCGAGCAACGGCCCGAGCGAGGTGCCGGCGTTGCCGCCCACCTGGAACAGCGACTGCGCGAGGCCGTGGCGTCCGCCCGAGGCCATCCGCGCCACGCGCGACGATTCCGGATGGAACACCGACGAGCCGCAACCCACCAGGGCGGCCGCCACCAGCAGCACGCCGAAGCTCGGCGCGACCGACATCAGCAGCAGCCCCGACAGCGTGAAGCCCATGCCGACCGGCAGCGAATACGGCAGCGGCCGCTTGTCGGTATAGAGGCCCACCAGCGGTTGCAGCAGCGAGGCGGTGATCTGGTAGGTCAGCGTGATCAGGCCGATCTGCGCGAAGGACAGCGAGAAGTTGTCCTTCAGCATCGGATAGATCGCCAGGATCAACGACTGAATCATGTCGTTGAGCAGGTGCGAGAAGCTGATCGCGCCGAGCACCGGGTAATCGGTGCGGGCGGGCGCCGGCGCCGCGGTGGCGGCCGGCGTGTTGGGCAAGGGCTGAGCGGTATCGAGGCTGGTTTGCATGGCGAACGAGCGTTGGGCGGCGGGGCCGCGCGGTGTAATGGGAATTCGTAACAGCGTCACCGGAGTGTAAATTGGCTCACTCGGATTGTCAGGCCAAGTTTTGTCGCGATTCGGACATCTCGGCGGGTTCGATTCGGTGCAGCGATCGCACAAGATTTTTGTTTGCACGAATAAAAATTGCCTCCTATCAGGACAGACCCGTACTCAAGAAAAAAATCCGACCTGCCGACAATTCCTTATCCGTGACGACACGCGCGGAAAGGTCCGTGCCGCAGATCCGCGGCTGGCGGCCGTACGGTGATGCCGGAGCCGACATTTCCGGCAGCAGAATGAGTACGGGGGAAGGATGATGGGAATTTCGCTGCGCGCACGGCCGGCGACGGCAGGCATGACGTCCGGCGCCGCCGCGTCGGCCGCTTCGACACGGGGCACGCGGGCGCCGGGGCGGACCTGGTCGGTGCGGGCGACGCTGTATGCGGCGTTCGCCGTGGTGCTGGTGGGCACGCTGGCGATCGGCCTGTTCTCGCTCTGGCAGATCAGCCGGCTCGACGAATCGATCCGCTCCGTCTACGAGCAGGGCCATGTCGCCAGCCACGCGGCCGAATCGGTGCGCGGCCACGTGTTGCGCGCGAGCCGTGCGCAGAAGATGCTGCTGACGGCCACCACGGCCAAGGAGCGCGACGATCTCGGCAACGACATCACGGGCGACCTGAACGGCATCACGACCGAACTGGCCGTGCTCGACCGCTACGCCGACGCCGGCGACCGCGCCGCGCTCGACAGCTTCGCCAAGTCGGTGAAGGACTGGAGCGGCCATCTGAGCGACTTCGTCACGCTGGTCAAGCAGCAATCGCTGGATCTGTCGCAGATGAACTGGCAGGTCGGCACGCAGGACGTGAGCCTGCTGGTCGAAACGGGCAAGCTCGAAAAGCAGGTCGATACGCTGGTCGCGGCGCGCGGCGAAGCCGCCAAGGAAACGCGCGACGCTTCCACGGCGCGCTTCCACGCCTCGCTGCTGATGATCGCCGTGATGACGGCCGGACTGATCGTGTTGGCGATCCTGATCGCCTCGTGGGTGGTGCAGCGGCTCGGCGCGCAACTGGGCGGCGAACCGGCCACGGCAAAGGTGATCGCGGCCGGCATCGCGCGCGGCGACCTGACCCAGCCGGTCAAGCTCACCAAGCGCGATCGCGACAGCGTGCTGTTCGCGCTCGACGCGATGCAGCGCGAACTCGGGCAGACGGTGCGCGAGATCGCGGCCAGCGCCGAGGCGATCGCATCGGCGTCGAGCGAAATCTCCACCGGCAACCTCGATCTGTCGCAGCGCACCGAGCAGCAGGCGGTGGCGCTGGAGCGCACTTCATCAAGCATGTCGCAACTGACTTCCACCGTGCACCAGAACGCCGAGAACGCGCGGCAGGCCAGCGCCTTGGCGCAGAACGCGTCCGACGTGGCCGAGCAGGGCGGCGAGGTGGTGAGCCGCGTGGTCAACACCATGAACGAGATCGACGCCAGCGCCCGCAGCATCCGCGAGATCATCGGCACGATCGAGGGCATCGCGTTCCAGACCAACATCCTCGCGCTCAACGCGGCGGTCGAGGCGGCGCGCGCGGGCGAGAACGGGCGCGGCTTCTCGGTGGTGGCGAGCGAGGTGCGTTCGCTCGCGCAGCGCTCGGCCACGGCGGCCAAGGAAATCCGCCAGTTGATCGGCGCGTCGGTGGATCGCGTGGCGAACGGCGCGCAACTGGCGACCGACGCCGGCCGCACGATGGAGGACGTGGTGCGCGCGGTGCGGCGCGTGACCGACATCATCGGCGAGATTTCAGCCGCATCGACCGAACAGAGCGCCGGCATCGACGAGATCGGCCGCGCGGTCGAGCAGATGGATTCCGGCACGCAGCAGAATGCGGCGCTGGTCGAGGAGGCCGCCGCGGCGGCACGCTCGCTCGACGAGCAGGCGCAATCGCTGAAGGCGCTGGTGGGGCACTTCCGCGTGGCGGGCTGAGACGCGAAGCGCCGGGCGCCCGCTTTCGGCGGTACCGACGAAAAACCCCGCGATGCGTCAGGCATCGCGGGGTTTTTTCATGGCCGCCGGGGGGCGGCGCGGATCAGGAATGCGCGGGCGCGGGCGTGGCGGGTGCCGGCGTCTTGTGGTCGGTGCCTGCCTGCGGCTTGCCCTCGTCGACGATCACCGTGCAGGTGGTGCCGGCCGACAGCACCACGCCGTCCGGCACTTCGTCGATATGGATGCGCACCGGCACGCGTTGCGCGAGCCGCACCCAGTTGAAGGTCGGATTGACATCGGCCACCAGATCGCGGCTTTGCGGGTTGTCGCGGTCGTAGATGCCGCGCGCAAAGCTGTCGACATGGCCCTTCAGCACGCCGCCGCTCATCAGCCGCATCTCGGCCTTCGCGCCGAGCTTCACGCGCGGCAGCTTGGTTTCCTCGAAGTAGCCGTAGACCCAGAACGAATGGCTGTCGATGATCGCGAGCTTGGCGTTGCCGGCCGTCGCGTAGTCGCCCTTGAACACGTTCAGGTTGGTGATGTAGCCGTCCACCGGCGCGACCACCCGCGTGCGTTCGAGGTTCAGCTTGGCGGCGTCGAGCGCGGCGTTGGCCTGCTGGAGCTGGGCGGCGGCGCCCGAGGCGGTTTGCGCGGCGTTCTCGCGGTTTTCCTTCGACACCACGGCTGCGTCGAGATCGGCGCGGCGCGCGGCGTCCGCACGCTTCATCTGCAACTCGGACTGGCGCGCGGCCACGGCGGCCTTGGCCTGCTCGACGGCGATCTCGTAATGCGACGGATCGATCTGCATGATCAGGTCGCCCTTGTGCACGAACTGGTTGTCGCGCACCGGCAGCTCGACCACGGCGCCCGACACGTCCGGCGCGACGTTGACGATTTCGGCGCGCACCCGGCCGTCGCGGGTCCACGGCTCGTCCATGTAATGGACCCACAGCCGGTGTCCGATCAGGATCGCGACGACGAGGATCACGGCTGTCGCGACGAAGCCGAAAAGTTTTTTGAGGAGCATGGTTCGATTCATTTCAACGGTAGACGGCGAGGCTCAGGCCGCCGCAGATGCAAACAAGCAGGCTGGCGCGGAACAGCGAGGGATGCCAGACCAGCCGGTACAGGCCGGTGGCGGCCAGCACCCGGTCCAGCGCCCAGGTCAGGATGGCGCCGAGCACGAACAACAGCACGACGGTCGGCATGTACGCATCGAATACGGCGATTTCACGCGGCATCATGATGGGGCTCCCGGAGTAGGCGGTGCGGCGTTGCCGTCGAGCGCCGCGAGCGGCGAGTCACGATCGAGCAGCGCGGTGCGCACGAGATGCAGGTGACTGAGTATGCGTTGCAGGCGCTGGCGCTCCTCGGCCGGCGGCGCGAACGTGTCGAGCGCCTGGTGGGTGGCCGCGATGGCGTCGATCGTCGCGGCCAGCGCGGCGTCGAAGCGCGCCGGCTTCGGCCCGGCGAACAGCGCGCAGACCTTGCGGCGCATGGCGCGGATCGCGACGCGCCACGGCATCGAGGCCGCGTAGCGCGGATCGTCGGGCAGGCCCTTCAGTTCGTGGCGCAGGTCGATGATCGCGTTGCCGGTTTCGAGCACCGCGAACATCCAGCGCAGCGCGTCGCGCTGCACGCCCGGCTGGTCGGCCGACAGCGTGTGCGCCTGGAACATCAGGTCGCGCGCGCCGCTCTCGAAGCGGGTGCGCAGCCCGGCCAGACGGCCCTCGCAGGCCTGCACGACCTGCCGGCGCAGGTCGGCGAGCAGGCGGCGCTTGAGCCACGGCGCGGTGGGCGGCATCAGCACCCCGAACGCGATCGCCACCACCACCATGGCCAGCACGATCGCCATGCCGTTGTTGATGAAGTCGGTCGGGTCGTAGCGCGTGATGTTGTCGGGGCCGGCCAGGAAGCTGAAGAAGATCAGGTAGCCCATGCCGTGCGCGCCGGTTTTGGGCTTCATCGTCAGCCAGATGCCGATCGACAGCAGCGGTGCGAGCGCGACGCAGAGCATCACGAAGCCGTCGATGCGCGGGTAGATCACGAACATCAGCAGCGAGCCCATCGCCACGCCGAGCGAGGCGCCCATGGCCATCTGCACGGCGGTGGTGCTCGGGCGCGGCGACGACGAGGCCAGCGCGCAGACGGCCGCCGAGTTCAGCACCAGCATCACGCCGCTCGGCCAGGTGCTGTGGATCCAGAACCAGCCCAGCAGCATCATCACGACGCCGGTGCGCAGGCCCGCGATCAACGCGGCGGTCAGGTTGGTCTTCGGCTCGAAATGTTCGATCCAGCGCTCGCGTTCGTGCGTCTCGCTGGCGAGCGACCCGTAGGTGGCGGCGTAGGCGTGCACGTCGCTGATGAAGCGGTAGAGCAACTCGGCGGCCGTGTCGAAATCGAGCAGCGGGAACTCGGGCTGCCGTTCGAGCTCGGCACGGGTGGCGCGCAGCCGTTGCGGCAGTGCGTCGCGATAGGCCAGCAGCGGCTCGGTCACGCGCGTGGCTTCGGCGGCGGTGAGCACCGGCCGTCCGTCCGGTTCGAGCAGCGGCGCGATCTCGCGGAAGTACGGCTCGATTGCTGCGATCACGGCCGTGTCATGCGCGGCGCGCAGCCGGTTCATCAACTGATGCAGCGCGTGAAAGCGGCTCGATGCGGTCATGAACTCGCTGTTCAGGCGCGTGAGCCGCCCGTTGCGCTTGCGCGATTCGTGATTCTCGAACACGGCCATGCTGCGCGCCGATTCGAAACCGATCACGTCGGCCACGAAATTCGTGTGCACCTTCTCGATTTGTGCGCGGTCGAGCTTGCCCGACAGCGCCGACGTCACGTAATCGACGAACGACGAGAAACGGCGACGCACCGTGGTGCGCATCTGCTGGCCCGTGTAGCGCGGGAACAGCAACGCGCTGACCAGACCGGCCGAGACGATCGCCACGACGATTTCGGCCACCCGTGTGAGCGCCGTCATGAACGCCGTGTCGGGCTGCTGCGAGGCGGGCAGGCCGATCAGCGCGGCCGTGTAGCCCGCCAGCAGGAAGCCGTAGCTGCGGAAGTTGCGGTTGCGCGCGGCGCCTGCGTTGCAGATCGCCACCCACAGCGACACGGCGCTCAGGAACAGCCAGGGCTGCTGCGGGAACAGCGCGACGAAGGTCAGCGTGGCCACCAGGCCCACGAAGGTACCCGTCAGGCGGTAGAAGCTCTTGGCCAGCACCGCGCCGCTTTGCGGCTGCATGACGATGAATACGGTGGTCATGGCCGTTTTCGGCGCGGGCAGGTCGAGCACCATCGACACGCCGATCGCAAGGAACGCGGCCGTCAGCGCCTTGACGAGGTAGAGCCAGGCGTTGCCGTCGGTGCGTGCCCAGTCGGCGAACGCGGCGGCCAGCGCCGCGAACGGGTGGCGGCCGGGCGGCGTGGCGGTGGGGGAGGACGGGGAGGCGGACATGGTCGGCGCCCTCAGTCGGCCGCAGGCGCGGTGGCGCTGCGGGGGGCGGTGGTCGGGCGGGCCATGGCGGCGCGGGCCGGTGCCGGGTTGGCGGCGGTGCCGGCGTCGGCCGGTTTGCCGGGTGCCGTGGCGGCAGGGCCGCCCGCTGCTGCGAGCGGCGCGGTGGCCGCTGCGGCCTTCGGCGTGTCGGCATCGTGCGGCCCGTTTTCCGGCGTGTCGAGCCCGCCGCCGAGCGCGGCCATTAGCGACGCATGGGCAGCCAGCCGTTCCGCTTCGACGCGCGTCTGGCTTTCCTGCGCGCGCAGCAGTTGCGACTGCGAGACGAGCACGTTCACGTAGTCGGTCAGGCCGCGCTTGAAGCCTTGATGCGAGAGATCGAAGCTGCGCCGCGTCAGCGACACCGAGCGCGCGGCGTCCTTGCGCTGCGTGTCGAGCGAGCGGATTCGCACCACGTTGTCGGCGATGTCCTTGAGCGCCGACACCAGCGTCTGGTTGTAGTGTTCGACGGCCTCGTCGTAGCCGGCCGCGGCTCCACCGAGTTGCGCGCGCAGTCGGCCGCCCTCGAAGATCGGCAGCGTGATCGCCGGGCCGGCCGTCCAGCCGCCGTTCATCGAACGCAGGAAGCCGGTGAGCGCCGAACCCACGCCGAAGCCGCCGAGCGAGGCCATCAGGTCGACGTTCGGGTAGAACTGCGCCTTGGCCACGTCGATGCCGCGTGCCTGCGCGTCGACCATCCAGCGCGCGGCCACCACGTCGGGGCGGCGGCCGATCAGCTCGGCGGGCAGCGCCGAAGGCAAGCTGGCCGGCGTTTCCAGCGACAGCGCCGGGCGCGTGAGCGCCTCGGCCGCGCCGGGGCCCTTGCCGGCCAGCGCCGCCAATTGATGGCGGCCGAGTTGCACCGCTTCCTCGTAGCTGTCGATCTGGCGGGAATAGTCGGGCAGCGGCGATTCGGCCTGGCTCAGTTCGAGCTGCGTGCCGATGCCGGCGCGCAGCCGCTTCTGCGCCAGCTCGACGAGTTCGTGCTGGCGGTCGTAGGCTTGATGGGCGATATCGAGCAGCGCGAAATTCTTCGCGAAATCGATATAGGTGCGCACCACGTTGACCTCGAGTTCGAGGCGCGCGGCGCGTTCGTCGGCCGCTTGTGCGCGTGCGGCATCGAGCGCACGCTCGGCGTTGTTCTTGTCCTTGCCCCAAAGATCGAGGTGATAGGACAGGTTCAGCGTGCCGGTGTTGTTCCAGGTGTTGCTGTTCGAGAGCGTGCCGGGGCCGTAGAAGTAGTCGTCGGGCCAGTGCTCGCGTTCGAGCGACAGCCGGCCGTCGAGCTGCGGCAATTCATCCGCATGGGCAACGCGCGCGGCGGCCTGCGCCTGGCGCACGCGCGCCTGGGCCGCCGCCAGCGACGGATTGCCGGCCTGCGCGGCGGTGATCCAGCCGTCCAGTTGCGGATCGCCGTAAGCGCGCCACCAATCGGCGCTGGGCCAGCCTGCATCGCGGTTCGCCGCCCGGATTGCCGATCCGGCATCGAGCGCGGACGGATCGACGCGCTTCGATTGCGGTGCAACATTGCCCATGCTTGCGCATCCGGCCATTGTTATTGAGATTGCAAGAACCGCGAGTGCAAGCGTCCCTCTTGTTGCCCGAGACTGCACGATTTTCTCCCGTTCTGATATAGATGACTGGGAAGCGATTATATTTTTTCAGTTATTGGTAGATAAGCCCGTAAGGGCGCAAGGCATTTTTACGAAATCCGAGATAATATTGCCAGGGCTTTGTGCAACAATCTGCCCGCAATCAAGGGGGAATCAGTATGGATACGCTTCAGAACATGCGTGTGTTCGTCCGCGTGGTCGATGCGGGTAGTTTTACTGCGGCCGCCCAGCAGCTCAATTCGACCACCGCCTATGCATCGCGCGCGGTGTCGGATCTGGAGTCGCATCTGCGCACGCGGCTGTTGAACCGCACCACGCGGCGGATCGCGCTGACCGAGGCCGGCGAGCGTTATCTGCAGCGTTGCGAGCAGATCCTGGCCTATGTCGATCAGGCCGAAGCCGAGGCCAGCGACGCCCACGCGCGCCCGTCCGGCAAGCTCAAGGTGCATTGCATGACGAGCCTCGGCCAGCATTACGCGGTGCCGATGATCGCGCGCTACCGGCAGCGCTATCCCGAGGTGCAGGTGGATCTGACGCTCGCGCAGCGCTTGCCCGACCTGCTCGACGAAGGGTTCGACGTGTCGATCGTGATCGACCGCAACCTGCCTGATTCGGGCCTGGTCTCGCAGCGTCTCGGCGAAACCTTCAGCGTGGCCTGCGCATCGAGCGACTATCTCGAACGGCACGGCGTGCCGCGGGTGCCGCAGGATCTCGACGCGCATACCTGCCTCGGGATGGTCGCGCCCGGTTTCCAGTGGGACGAGTGGACGCTGGTCGGGCCGGATGGCGAGAAAAGCCTGCCGGTGGCGTCGCCGCCGTTCCGGGTCAACGTGGCCGAGGCCTTGTCGGTGGCGATCCGCGAGGGGATGGGGATCGGCGTGCTGCCGCTCTATACCGCTATTACCGGCCTGCGCAACGGCGATTTCGTGCGTGTGATGCCCGAGTACCGCTCGCACGTGATGAACATTTACGCGTTGTATCCGTCGCGCCAGTATCTCGACGCGAAGATCCGCACCTGGGTCGATTTCATGCGCGAATCGTTGCCGGCCACCCTCGAGGCCGACATGACGGCGCTCAAGCTATTCACGCGCGAGACCTGATGCGTCGAATCGTTGGGCGCTCACACTTCTTTTCGGTCTAGCAACATTTTTTTACGCTTGAAACGCGCAGGGTTTGCTACTGTTGAGTCATTGGATGTCGGACTGACTGACGGAGAAAATCGATGAGCGCGCACTGGGTGATGTTGGGTCTCGCGGCCGTGACTGGCTGGATGGGTATCGTGGGTGCACGGGACCTGCTGCGCGCGAAGCAGCGCCAACTGGTACCGGTGCGGGTTCGGCGCCCGGAAGACACGCAGGCGCGGAGCGCTTCGCGGTATTGAATCGGGTTGGTAAGCCGGCGGCATGAACGCCGGCTTTTTCGTGGCATTTTCGTGGGTAGGCAGCGGGCAGTTGTTACCGATTGCTACCGGCGTGACGATTTTCCGCGATCGTTTGCACTCGATCGCGACGCGGGCGTGCTTGTCGCACGCCCGTTGTCGTTTACGGCGCGTTACAGCCGTTCCACCGAGGTGGCGTGTGTGGTGTGCGTGGCGTTTGGCAGTGTCACCACCTTGTCCCATGCGAACGCGGGATTTTCGCGTTCACCCGTTTTCCGTCGAATGTAGCCGCGCGGGTTGCAGACCACGCGCGTACCGGCCGCCGTCTCGTAGTCGAACGAGGTGTGCGTGTGGCCGTGGATCCACAGTGCAGCCGGCGGCGCCACCAGGGGTGTCAGGTCGCTGATGAAACCGGCCGAGACGATCTCGTTCGCGTAGCGCTCGGCCAGGCTCGCGCGATGCGGTGCGTGATGCGTCACCACGATCGTCTGCCCCGGCCACGGCTTGGCCAGCTCGGCTTCGAGCCACGCGCGCGCGCCGCGATGCAGGGCCAACGTGTCGGCCGGCGTTAGGGCGCGCGATTCGCCGGGGCCTGGGCTGCCGCCGCGTTCCGTATCGCCGGCCGCGGCCCAATCCACTTGAATCACACCGTTGAAATCGAACATCGTGCGGGCGCAGGCCGTCATTGCATTGGTGAGCGTGTCTTCGTCGCTGCCGAACAGCGCGAAATCGGTCCAGAGCGTCGTGCCGAGCACGCGAAAGCGGCCGTCTGGCGAAACGTAGGCATCGCCGTTCAGGTAATGGACGTTGTCGAGCGCGCGGGCCGTGTCGCGCATCGCGGCTTCGAGCGCACCGAACGCGCCGTCGTAATACTCGTGATTGCCGGGCACATAGATCACCGGCACGTCGGGATCGAAGTTCTCGGCCGCCCAGCGCAGGCCCTCGGCGTGATTGTGGATGTCGCCGGCCAGCACGACGAGATCGGCGGCGGCGCCGGGAATCGCTTCCGGCATGTTGCCTTCGAGATGCAGGTCGGACAGCACGCGCACGCGGATCGACATGAAAGCTCCTGCTTGGGGGAAGTTCTGTGTGAGAGGCCGCGTTGGCCGGCTTACCGCAACACCTTCCCCGGATTCATCAACCCGAGCGGATCGAACGCCTGCTTCAGCGTCTTCATCAACCCGATTTCCACCGGCGACTTGTAGCGCTGCGCATCGTCGATCTTCAGTTGCCCGATGCCGTGTTCGGCGCTGATGGTGCCGTGATGGCGGTGCACGTTGTCGTACACGACACGGTTGATCGGTGCCTGGAATTCGGCGAGGAAGGCGCGGGCGTCGCCGCCCTCGGGCGTCTGCACGTTGTAGTGCAGGTTGCCGTCGCCGAGATGGCCGAACGTCACCATGCGCGCGCCGGGCGCGACCTGCTGGATGGCGGCGTCGGTTTCGTCGATGAAGCGCGCGATCGACGAGATCGGCACGGCGATGTCGTGCTTGACGTTGAGGCCTTCGTCGGACTGCGCGAGCGAGATATGTTCGCGCAGATCCCAGAACGCGCGCGACTGCGCGAGGTTTTCGGCCACCACCGCGTCCACCACGAGGCCGGCGTCGAACGCCTCGGCCATCATCGCCTCGAACAGCGCGCGGGCGTGATCCTCGCTCTCGTTGTCGGACAGTTCGAGCAGCACGGTTTGCGCGTGCGGCGTCGCGAACGGGTAGCGCAACTGCGGATAGTGCTTGCCGACCAGCCGCATGCAGAAATCGGACATCAGCTCGAAACCGGTCAGCAGCGGGCCGGCCGCGCGCTGTGCCAGCGACAGGAAGTCGAGTGCGGCATGCGGCGATTCGAGCGCGGCGAGCGCGGTGACTTGCGCCGCCGGGCGCGGATGCAGCTTCATGACGGCGGCCGTGATGATGCCGAGCGTGCCCTCGGCGCCGATGAACAGGTCGCGCAGGTCGTAGCCGGTATTGTCCTTGCGCAGGCCGCGCAGGCCGTTCCAGATCTCGCCCTGCGGCGTGACGACCTCGAGGCCGAGGCACAGCTCGCGCGTGTTGCCGTAGCGCAGCACGGCGGTGCCGCCGGCGTTGGTCGACAGGTTGCCGCCGATCGTGCAACTGCCCTCGGCGGCCAGGCTCAGCGCGAACAGGCGGCCGGCTTCCTGCGCGCGTGCCTGCACGTCGGCCAGGATCACGCCGGCTTCGACGGTGATGGTGTTGTTGTGCGCGTCGAGTTCGCGGACGCGGTTCAATCGCGCCACGCTGAGCACGGCCTGCGAGCCGCTGCCGTCGGGCGTGGCGCCGCCGGCAAGGCCCGTGTTGCCGCCTTGCGGCACCAGCGCGACACGGTGTTCGACGGCCAGCTTCACGACCGCCGCCACTTCTTCCGTGGTGCCGGGACGCAGCACCGCGCAGGTCGCGCCGTGGTAGCGCTTGCGCCAATCGGTGACGAACGGCGCGGTGTCCGGTGTGTCGGTCAGCACATGGTCGGCGCCGATCGCAGCGCGGCAGGCATCGAGGAAGACGGGGGAGGTGGTCATCGCGAGTGTCTCGAATTCGGTCAGGAGGGGCGGCGCGGCGGGCGTGTCGCCGACTGCGGGCGCCGCGCGGCATGGGCCTCATTGTCGGCCGGTTCGGCTCGGGCTGCGCCGGAGGCCGTGCCGATCTGCCGGGCAGCCAGTTTGGCGGCACGCTTGAACGGCGCCACATACGCAATCGTCGCCACGAAAAAGCCGAGCGCCAGCACGCATTCGACCCAACCCAGCCGAGCCGACAGCCCGCGATCGGTCATGCCGCGCACCACGCCCTCGGCAAGGTACAGCAGGATCAGCATCGACGCCCATTGCAGCGTATAGAGGCGCCGCCGCCACACGCCCGGCAGCATCAGCGCGAGCGGCACGGCCTTCAGCATCAGCGCCGAACCGCCGGGGCGCAGCGGTGCGAGCCAGACTTCCCACGCCACCGACAGCACGATCAGCGCGGCCAGGCAGCCGGCCGCGGCGAGCGCGAAGGCGGGGCGGCCGGCGGGCGGCGCGGCGCGCGGGGTGTCCATCAGGCGGCGTCGAGCTTCGCGGCGGCGCGCGCGAGACGGGTGCCGAGCGCCACGGCCAGCGCCTTCTCGTCGGCCGAGATGCCGTGGCGCGTGCCCGGCTGGCCGCCGTGTGCGTGATGCGACGCACCGTATGGCGTGCCGCCGCCGTCGGTGGTGCTCAGTGCGCTCTCGGTAAACGGGATGCCGACGATCAGCATGCCGTGGTGCAAAAGCGGCAGCATCATCGACAACAGGGTGGACTCCTGGCCGCCATGCAGGCTGCCGGTCGACGTGAACACGCAGCCGGGCTTGCCCGCCAGCGCGCCGGCGAGCCACTGCGGCGTGGTGCCGTCGAGGAAATACTTGAGCGGCGCGGCCATGTTGCCGAAGCGGGTGGGGGAGCCGAGCGCGAGGCCCGCGCATTCCTCGAGGTCGCGCAGTTCGGCGTAGGGCGGGCCGTCGGACGGGATATCGGGCTCGCTGGATTCGCAGACGGTGGAAACCGGTGGCACGGTGCGGATGCGGGCCTGCATGCCGGGTACGGCATCGACGCCGGCCGCGATCGCCAGTGCAAGATCGCGCGTGGCGCCGTGGCGGCTGTAATAGAGCACCAGGATGTCTTTCATAGGTCCCTTGAGTGAGCGGCTATTATAGGGGGTGCGACCGCGGCGAAGCCGGCGGAGCAGGCCGTCCGAAGGAGAAAGCCGTTGCCGAAGTTGAGTGTGGATCTCGACACCATCAAGCGTCTCGCGCGCTTCGCCGCCCGCCGTGGCGCTGAAGATCGCATCCCGCAGGTCGCGGGCAGCCTGACGTTCACCACGATCCTCGCGCTGGTGCCGCTCGTGACGGTGGCGTTCGCGCTGTTCACGGCGTTCCCGATCTTCTCGTCGTTCCAGTCGTCGCTGCAGGGCTTTCTCGCCGATCACCTGATGCCGGCGCAGTTCAACAGCCAGATCTTCAAGTACCTGAATCAGTTCTCCGCCAAGGCCAAGGGGCTGACCACGGCCGGCCTGATCGTGCTGGTGGTCACGGCCGTGATGACGATGATGACGGTGGAATCGGCGTTCAACGTGATCTGGCGCGTGCGCAAGTCGCGGCCGTTCGCGCAGCGCGTGCTGGCGTACTGGGCCATCATCACGCTCGGCCCGCTGCTGTTCGGCGTGAGCCTGTCGATCTCGTCCTATTTGTTTACCAAGTCGCTGGCCTTTGCGGGCGCGCCGGATTCGGTCAACTCGTTCGAATGGCTGTTGACGATCGCGTCGCTGCCGCTGACGGTGCTGGCCTTCACGCTGCTCTATGTCTTTTTGCCGAATTGCACGGTGGCCTGGCGCGATGCCGTGGTGGGCGGGATCTGCGCGGCGATCGCCTTCGAGCTGGCCAAGCGCGGCTTCGGTTACTACGTGCGGCGGATTCCGACCTACACGGCCGTGTACGGCGCGTTTGCGGCGGTGCCGCTGTTCCTGCTGTGGATGTATCTGAGCTGGCTGATCACCTTGGCCGGGGCGATGCTGACCTCGGCGCTACCAGTGATCCGCATCGGCCAGTTCCACCGGGTCGACTATCCGGGCAGCGATCTGCTCGATGCCGTCGCGCTGCTGGCGCGCCTGGCCGACGCCCAGGATGCCGGAAAACCGGGCCATTCGGCGGCGCGGCTGGCGGTAATGGTGCGCTGTGGCATGGAAACGGCACAGCGGCTGCTGTCGGCGATGGAGGATCGTGAGTGGGTCGCGCGGCTGGAGGGCGGGAACAGTGCGGCGTCGCGCTACATCCTGCTGGCCAACCGGGAGAAACTGACGGTTTCCCAACTGTTCGACGCGTTCGTGGTCGATCGCGACGAGCTGCTCTATCAGGCCCAGCGCGGCCGCGCGGCGATCGACGGCACGCGCCTGATCGCGGCGCTGACGGGCGAGCCGCTCGGCGCGACGCTGGCCGACCTGCTGACCCGGCGGGACGTGACGCAAGCCGACGAAGCGGGCGAAACCAATGGCCCCGGCGGCGAACCGAGTGCCGGCAAGACCGCCGCGCCGCCGCCTGAAACGGCCTGAACGCCCCGAATCTGTCTCGAATCCGCGGCTGCCTTACAGCCGCACCCGCCCGATGCAGATGTCCTTGAACATCACCCAATCGCCCATCAGGCTGTAGACCGGATGCCGAAACGTGGCCGGGCGGTTCTTTTCGAAGAAGAAGTGACCGACCCAGGCGAACCCGTAACCGCACACGATGGCCGCCGGCAGCCAGCCCCAATGGCCGGTGGCGATCGCCATCGCGAGGCAGCCGATCACGCCGAGGCTGCCGGCGAAATGCAGCCGCCGCGACACGCGGTTGCCGTGCTCGCCGAGGTAGAACGGGTAGAACTGGGCGAAATTTGCGAAATCCTCGCCTTGGGCGGTGCGCGTCATGGCTGTCTCCCGGGCGGGCGGCATGCCCGTCTCGTCATGGCGGCCATTGTGCGGCTCGCGGCGGCAGGCCGCAACCGCCAGGCTGGGCCGCCCCCCGGCACCTGCCGTAGGGGCTTGCCGGGCGGGCCTCGCGCTTTCCTTTTGATGGGGTTTCCGATACGATCGAAAACCAGTTATGTACCATCCAGTTTTGGGGGCAAGAATGCGCGTCAGCGATATTCTGAAAGTCAAGGGCAACACGCTGTACACCGTGACGCCTGATATGCCGCTGCGCGAGGCAGTCGATACGATGGCGGAGCGCGATATCGGTTCGCTCGTCGTGATGGAGTACGGCGATCTGGTCGGAATCCTGACGTTCCGCGAGATCATCCTGCGCCTGAAGGCCAATGGCGGCGCGATCGGCGATGTCCAGGTCCGCAAGGTCATGGACGATCCGCTCACCTGCACGCCGGAAACGGACGTCAACGAAGTGCGCCGGATGATGCTCGAGCGCCATGCGCGCTACATGCCGGTGCTCGAGAAGCGCGTGCTGATGGGCGTGATTTCGTTCTACGACGTCGCGAAAACGGTGGTCGAGGCGCAGAGCTTCGAAAATCGCATGCTGAAGGCGTATATCCGCGATTGGCCGCCCGAGCCGGACGGCGAAGTGCATCAAGCACCCGCGGCGAACTGATCCGGGCTCACCGAAGCAAGGCAGCCTGCCAAGGCGGGCTGTCCGTCACACCGGATGCGCAGGACGGGCCGCGCATCTTCCCACGGCCGGTACGCGAACGCGTGCCGGCCGTTTTCGATCCGACACACCGACCGCGTGCGGCGTCGATGCCGCGCGCCCCGAGCGCATGAGCGATTCCAATACGACAACCACCACGCGGCGCAACGAACGCCATTCGCACTCGTCGCAATTCGGCCTGCTTCGCCAGCGACGCTTCGCCCCGTTCTTCGCCACGCAGTTCTTCGGCGCGCTGAACGACAACGTCTTCAAGATCGGCTTCACCTCGCTGATCACCTACCAGAGCACGAAATTCAACGGTGTCGATCCCAAGACGGCCGCGTTCCTGATTTCGGCCGTGTTCATCCTGCCGTTCATGCTGTTCTCGGCCACCTCCGGCCAGATCGCCGACAAATACGACAAGGCGCGCCTCACGCGCTTCGTCAAGACCTTCGAGATCGCGCTGATGCTGGTGGGTGCGGCCGGCTTCGTCACCCATGTCGCCTCGCTGCTGTATCTGTGTACGTTCATGATGGGCATGCACTCCACGCTGTTCGGCCCCGTCAAGTATTCCTACCTGCCGCAGCATCTGAGCGACAAGGAACTGGTGGGCGGCAACGGGCTGGTCGAGATGGGTACCTTCGTCGCGATCCTGATCGGCACCATCATCGGCGGCGCGGCGGCCGGCATCGACGGGCGCGGCGAGCTGCTGCTGGCCGTCAGTTGCGTGGTGATCGCCGTGATCGGGCGGTTGGTGGCCTCGGGCGTGCCGGTCACGCCCGCGCCGCAGCCGGATCTGAAGATCAACTGGAATCCGGTGTCGGAAACCTGGCGCAATCTGAAGCTGGCCGGCCAGAACCGCACCGTGTTCCTGAGCCTGCTCGGCATCTCGTGGCTGTGGTTCGTCGGTGCGACGTTCCTGACCTCGTTCTTCGGGTTCGCCAAGGACGTGATGTCGGCCAACCCCGACGTCGTCACCGTGCTGCTGGCCACGTTCTCGATCGGGATCGGCCTGGGTTCGATGCTGTGCGAGAAGCTCTCGCGCAACCGCGTCGAGATCGGCCTGGTGCCACTCGGCTCGATCGGCATCAGCGTGTTCGCGATCGACCTGTACTTCGCGAGCCACGTGCTGCCGGCGCACACGCACCTGCTGAACGTCGGCGAATTCCTCGCGCAACCGGCGCACTGGCGCGTGCTGGCCGACCTGTTCCTGCTCGCGATGTTCGGTGGTTTCTACAGCGTGCCGCTCTACGCGCTGATCCAGAGCCGCAGCGCGCCGACCCACCGCGCGCGCATCATCGCCGCGAACAACATCCTCAATTCGCTGTTCATGGTGGCGTCGGCGTTGATGGCGATGGGCCTGACGCATGCGGGCGTCGGTATTCCGGGGCTGTTCCTCGTCACGGGGCTGCTGAACGTGGTGGTGGCCGTCTACATCTATTCGCTGGTGCCGGAATTCCTGCTGCGCTTCGTGGCCTGGGTGCTGGTGCACACGTTCTATCGCATTCGCCTGGTGCATGCCGAGCGGATTCCCGAGGACACGGGGGCGGTGCTGGTCTGCAATCACGTCAGCTATGTGGATGCGCTCGTGATCGCCGCCGCCAGCCCGCGCCCGATCCGTTTCGTGATGGATTACCGGATCTTCCGCGCGCCGCTCGCGAGCTGGGCGTTTCGCCATGCCAAGGCGATTCCGATCGCGCCGCGCCACGAGAATCCCGAGATGCTGGAGCGTGCCTATGCGGCCTGCGAAGCGGCGCTCAAGGACGGCGATCTGGTCTGCATCTTCCCGGAAGGCAAGCTCACGCGTACCGGCGAGATCAACACGTTCCACCACGGCGTGACCGAAATCCTGCGCCGCGCCGACGTGCCGGTGGTGCCGATGGCGCTGCGCGGGCTGTGGGGCAGCTGGTTCTCGCGGCACAGCGATGCGCGCTGGCCTCGGCCGGTGCAGAAGGGCGCGATGAGCCGCCTGACGCTGGCGGTCGGCGAGCCGATCGAGTCCTCGGCGGCCTTGCCGGACGTGTTGCAGAAGGTAGTGACCGAACTGCGCGGCTTGCGGAAATAGGGCGCGAATAGGGTGCAATTGGGCGTCGGCGGGGCCGCGCCCCCTCGGCAGGCGGGGCGGCTGGCATAATAGCGGTTTCCCCGACTTTCTCCTGGAACGGCTCCCATGTCCGGCAATACCCTCGGCAAGCTCTTCACTGTCACGACCTTCGGCGAATCGCACGGCCCCGCGATCGGCTGCGTGATCGACGGCTGCCCGCCGGGAATGGAACTGACCGAAGCCGACATCCAGCTCGAACTCGACCGCCGCAAGCCCGGCACCTCGCGCCACGTCACGCAGCGCCAGGAGCCGGACTCGGTTGAAATTCTCTCGGGCATCTTCGAGGGGCGCACCACCGGCACGCCGATCGGGCTGCTGATCCGCAACACCGATCAGCGCAGCAAGGATTACGGCAACATCGTCGAAACCTTCCGCCCCGGTCACGCCGATTACACCTACTGGCAGAAATACGGCATCCGCGATTACCGCGGCGGCGGCCGTTCGTCGGCGCGCCTGACCGCGCCGATCGTCGGCGCCGGCGCGGTGGCCAAGAAGTGGCTGCGCGAGCGCTTCGGCATCGAGGTGCGTGGCTACATGAGCGCGCTGGGCGCGATCGACGTGCCGTTCGTCGACTGGTCGCATGTGCGCGAGAACCCGTTCTTCGCGCCGAACGCCGAGATCGTCCCGCAGCTCGAGGATTACATGGACGCACTGCGCAAGGACGGCGATTCGATCGGCGCGCGCATCAACGTGGTGGCCTCCGGCGTGCCGGTCGGCTGGGGCGAGCCGCTCTACGATCGCCTCGATGCCGATATCGCCCACGCGATGATGGCGATCAACGCGGTGAAGGGCGTCGAGATCGGCGCCGGCTTCGCGAGCATCGCGCAGCGCGGCTCCGAGCACGGCGACGAGATCACGCCGCAAGGCTTCGTCGGCAATCACGCGGGCGGCATTCTGGGCGGCATCTCGACGGGCCAGGACCTGACGGTATCGATCGCCATCAAGCCGACCTCGAGCATCCGCACGCCGCGCCGCTCGATCACGAAGGCGGGCGAGGAATCGGTCGTCGAAACCTTCGGCCGCCACGATCCTTGCGTCGGCATCCGCGCGACGCCGATCGCCGAATCGATGCTGGCGCTGGTGCTGATCGATCACGCGCTGCGTCATCGTGCGCAGTGCGGCGACGTTCACACCGCCACGCCTAAGATCGCGCCGGAAGCGCCGTAAGCTGCTCGGTTGTCCCTCCATAAAATAACGGGCCTCGCGATTCGATTCGCGAGGCCCGTTTCGTTTCCGGCGTCAGGGGTGCCGGCAGCGCTTACATGTTCGGATAGTTCGGTCCGCCGCCGCCTTCCGGCGTGACCCACACGATGTTCTGCGTCGGATCCTTGATGTCGCAGGTCTTGCAGTGGACGCAGTTCTGCGCGTTGATCACGAGGCGGTCGCTGCCGTCGTCGTTCTTCTGGAACTCGTACACGGCCGCCGGGCAGAAGCGCGCTTCCGGGCCGGCGTAGGTGTGCAGGTTCACGTTGACCGGCACGCTCGGGTCCTTCAGCGTCAGGTGGGCCGGTTGGTTCTCTTCATGGTTGGTGTTCGAGATGAACACCGAGGAGAGACGATCGAACGTCAGCTTGCCGTCCGGCTTCGGATACACGATCGGCGTGCATTGCGAGGCCGGCTTCAGCATCTCGTGGTCGGCGTGCTGGTGATGGAGCGTCCACGGCACGTTGCCGCCCAGCAGCTTCTGCTCGATGCCGACCATCACCGTGCCCAGATACAGGCCCTTGGCCATCCACTGCTTGAAGTTGCGCGCCTTGTACAGCTCCGTGTAAAGCCACGACTGCTTGAAGGCTTCCGGATAGGCCGTCAGCTCGTCGTGCTCGCGGCCGGCCTGCACGGCCTCGAACGCGGCGTCGGCGGCCAGCATGCCGGTCTTGATCGCGGCGTGGCTGCCCTTGATGCGCGAGGCGTTCAGGAAGCCGGCGTCGTCGCCGACCAGCGCGCCGCCCGGGAACACCGTTTTCGGCAGCGATACCAGCCCGCCCGCGGTGATGGCGCGCGCGCCGTACGACACGCGCTTGCCGCCTTCCAGGAACTTGCGGATTTCCGGGTGAGTCTTGTAGCGCTGGAATTCCTCGAACGGGGAGAGATACGGGTTCGAGTAACCCAGGCCTACCACGAAGCCGACCACCACCTGGTTGTTGTCCATGTGATACAGGAACGAGCCGCCGTAGGTGTCCGAGGCGAGCGGCCAGCCGGCCGTGTGGATCACGAGGCCCGGCTTGTGCTTGGCCGGATCGATTTCCCACAGCTCCTTGATGCCGATCCCGTAGGCCTGCGGATCGGCGTTCGCGTTCAACTGGAACTTGTCGATCAGTTGGCGGCCCAGGTTGCCGCGGCAGCCTTCGGCGAACAGCGTGTACTTGGCGTGCAGTTCCATGCCGAGCTGGAAGTTCTCGGTGGGCTCGCCGTCCTTGCCGATGCCGAGGTTGCCGGTAGCCACGCCCTTCACCGAACCATCTTCGTGATAAAGGATTTCGGCGGCCGGGAAACCCGGGAAGATCTCGACGCCGAGCGCTTCGGCCTGCTGACCGAGCCAGCGCGTGACGTTGCCCAGGCTGATCACGTAGTTGCCGTGATTCTTGAAATTGTCGGGCAGCGCCCAGTTCGGCACCGACTTCGCGCCGGTTTCGCTGAGGAACAGGAAGCGGTCTTCGGCCACTTCCACGTTGAGCGGCGCGCCTTTTTCCTTCCAGTCGGGGAATAGCTCGCCGATCGCGCGCGGGTCCATCACGGCGCCCGACAGGATATGCGCGCCGATTTCCGAACCCTTCTCGAGCACGCAGACGTTGATTTCGCCGCCTTTTTCCGCCGCGAGCTGCTTCAGCCGGATGGCCGCCGACAGGCCGGCCGGGCCGCCGCCGACGATCACGACGTCGTATTCCATCGACTCTCGGGGGCCGTATTGCTCGATCAGGCTTGTGGGGGTCATGAGCGTTCCTCTAACCGTTAGAATGCTTTTTAATTGGGAGCGTATTGTCGATCAAATAAAACGGTTGCCGCAACAGAATGCGGCTAGATTAGCACGATCGTTCTATTTATATGATAAGGTTCCTGCCCGGCAGCAAGCCGCATGCCGGGCTATCCAGCAAGGGAGTTGTGATGGGTCGTTCGATCAATCTGGAAGGCAAGGTGGCGATGGTGACGGGCGCGTCGAGCGGGCTGGGCCAACGCTTCGCGCAGGTGCTCTCGGAGGCCGGCGCGAAAGTCGTGCTGGCGAGCCGTCGTATCGAGCGCCTCAAGGAGCTGCGCGCGCAGATCGAGGCAGCCGGCGGCGCGGCGCACGTCGTGTCGCTCGACGTGACCGATCACCAGAGCATTCGCGCCGCGGTGGCGCACGCCGAAACGGAAGCCGGCACGATCGATATCCTGGTCAACAATTCCGGTGTGTCGACGATGCAGAAGCTGGTCGACGTGACGCCCGAGGATTTCGGCTTCGTGTTCGACACCAACACGCGCGGCGCGTTTTTCGTCGCGCAGGAAGTGGCCAAACGGATGATGATGCGCGGCAACGGCCACGGCAAACCGCCGTATCGCATCATCAATATCGCATCGGTGGCCGGCCTGCGGGTGTTTCCGCAGATCGGCCTGTATTCGATGAGCAAGGCCTCCGTGGTGCACATGACACGCGCGATGGCCAGCGAATGGGGCCGGCACGGCATCAACGTCAACGCGATCTGCCCCGGCTACATCGATACCGAAATCAATCACGACCTGTGGGAAACCGAGCAGGGCCGCAAGCTGCAGTCGATGCTGCCGCGCCGGCGCGTCGGCAAACCGCAGGATCTCGACGGCCTGCTCCTGCTGCTGGCGGCCGACGAGTCGCAATTCGTCAACGGCTCGATCATCTCGGCCGACGACGGGTTCGGGCTCGCATGAAGCGGCGGTCTGCTGGAAGAAAGTGAAATGAGCGAATACGTTCCCGTTTTCGAGATGTCGATGCCGATCCGGTGGGGCGACATGGATGCGTTCGGCCATGTCAACAACACGGTCTATTTCCGCTATATGGAGCAGGCGCGGATCTCGTGGTTCGAGGCGCTCGGCATTGCGGGCGGCAACGGCGAAGGGCAGGGGCCGGTGATCGTCACGGCCTCGATGGAGTTCCTCAAGCAGTTGCACTATCCGGGCGACGTGATCGCACGCATGACCGTCGCCAAGCCGGGGCGCAGCAGCTTCGACACCGGGTTCGAGCTGGCCCGGGCAGACGATCCGAGCCACTTGTACGCGCGCGGGAACGCGCGCTGCGTCTGGGTCGATTACGCGCTCGGCAAATCCACGCCATTGCCGGAACTGCTGCGCGATACGATCGAAGCGGCGCTGCGCCAGCGCGTCGAGTAAGCGGCAGGCCGCGTCGGGCTCGTGCACGGCGCAATCGCGCGCCGCGCCGCTACTGGCCGAGCAGCCGCTGCAGCAGCTCGGCCGTGTTCGCCGTGCCGTACTTGCGCATCAGCCGCGCGCGGTAGATATCGACCGTGCGCGAACTGATGTCCAGCACGCGGCCGATCTGCTTGCTGGTCTTGCCGGTGGCCAGTTGCGCGGCGATCTCGCGCTCGCGCGGTGTCAGTTCCACGGCCACGCGCCGCGTCGCGCTCAAATCCTCGAAGGTCCACACGCCATCGGCGAGCGGCGCCGCGCGGTCGAGCGCGCGGCCCGTCACATGGCACCAGAACAGCTCGCCGTCGGCGCGCTTCATGATCCGTTCGTCCGCATAGCAGCCGGTTGCACTCATCACCCGGGTGATGCGCTCGCCGATTCGCTGGAATTCGTCCGGCGACGGATAGAGCACGCGGTACGACTGGCCGATCAGGTCGGTGCGGCGGCAGCGGAACATCGCCGCGAGTGCGTCGTTGCAATCCTCGATCACGCGGTCGCGCGACAGCACGAGGCCGATCGGCGCAAGGTGGAAGGCAGTCTGGTAATCGAGTTCGGGCATCGGGCGGTGTTGTCGGGCGTTCGCGCATGGTGGTGAACGCTTATGTATTTTTGCGTATTGTGCCGTATCGGCTGCCCATCGTACCCTTTCCGGCAAATCACTCGACGGAAGTGCCGCGTTGTCAACGCGGGATCATCCGAGGGTGTCTAGAATGACGCGGCAGGTTCGACACGCGTCGCGAACCGGTTCGACTGGTTTCCATAGAGGAAGGGACAGAAAGATGAACAAGATCTACCCAAGCGCGGCTGCCGCGCTCGAGGGCATTGTCGCGGACGGGCAGACCTATGCCGTCGGCGGCTTCGGCCTGTGCGGGATCCCCGAGGCGCTGATCGCCGCGCTGCGCGACACCGCCGTCAAGAACATCACCTGTATCAGCAACAACGCGGGCGTGGATGGCTTCGGCCTCGGCCTGTTGCTCGAAACGCGGCAGATCAAGAAGATGATCTCGTCGTATGTCGGCGAGAACAAGGAATTCGAGCGCCAGTACCTGTCGGGCGAACTCGAGCTCGAATTCACGCCGCAGGGCACGCTGGCCGAGAAGCTGCGCGCCGGCGGCGCGGGCATCCCGGCGTTCTTCACCAACACCGGCTACGGCACCGTGATCGCGGAAGGCAAGGAAACGCGCCAG
>NZ_BAAILN010000093.1:201835-217073 GCF_054589155.1 Burkholderia sp. 3C | reverse complement strand
GCCTGGAAGGCCGACAAGTCGGGCAACCTGATCTATCGCCGCACCGCGCGCAACTTCAACCCGATGTGCGCGATGGCCGGCCGCATCACGGTGGCGGAAGTCGAGGAAATCGTCGAGAACGGCGAGCTCGATCCGGATCACATCCACACGCCGGGCATCTTCGTGCAGCGTCTCGTGCTGAACGCGACGCCGGAAAAACGTATCGAACAACGCGTCGTGCGCGCGAAAGGAGACTGACATGGCCTGGAATCGTGACCAGATGGCTGCGCGCGCGGCCAAGGAACTGCAAGACGGCTTCTACGTGAACCTCGGCATCGGGCTGCCGACGCTGGTGGCCAACCACGTGCCGGCGGGCGTCGAAGTGTGGCTGCAATCGGAAAACGGGCTGCTCGGCATCGGGCCGTCGCCGACCGAAGAGGAAATCGATGCCGACCTGATCAATGCGGGCAAGCAGACGGTGACCACGCTGCCCGGTTCGTCGATCTTCTCGTCGGCCGATTCGTTCGCGATGATCCGCGGCGGCCACATCAACCTGGCGATCCTCGGCGCGATGCAGGTCAGCAAGAAGGGCGACCTGGCGAACTGGATGATCCCGGGCAAGATGATCAAGGGCATGGGCGGCGCGATGGACCTGGTGGCGGGCGTCAAGCGCGTGGTGGTGCTGATGGAGCACGTCGCGAAGGGCGATCAGCACAAGATCCTCGACGAATGCAACTTGCCGCTGACGGGCGTGGGCGTGGTCGACATCATCATCACCGATCTCGGCGTGATCGAAGTGACGCCGGACGGCCTCAAGCTGATCGAGCTGGCCGACGGCGTGAGCGTCGACGAGGTCAAGGCCAAGACGGGCGCGCCGCTCGACGTCAGCGCCGTGTCCTGAGCGAAGCGGGGCGGCCGCCCGAGCGGTTGCCCTGATTCGACGAACGCCCCGTGGCTCGCGCCGCGGGGCGTTTTTGCTTTCGGCCGATGCGTGGTCGCCTCGCCGCGATCGAGCGGCGCATCGATGACCCGGGCGTGACGGGCGCATGAAGCGTCACGGGCTTCGGTGCCGGACGTCGCCGCATGCGCGGAACGAAGCGGTTTACAATCGATCGCGTCTGCGCGCGGGCCGTCCCGGCCCGCCGGTCCGCCGGCCTGGCCGGCCCAACGCGAGGACGCATCGATGTCCGATTCCTTCCCGTCTTCCGCCTCGCCGCGCGAGCGCCATGTGCAATGCGCGAGCCCGGCGGGCCTTCATCGTCTTGCCTATACCGAATGGGGTGATCCCGATAATCCGCGCGTGCTCGTGTGCGTGCACGGCCTGACGCGCTCGGGCCGCGATTTCGACCGCCTCGCCGCCGCGCTGTCCGACCGCTACCGCGTGATCTGCCCGGACGTGGCCGGGCGAGGCCGCTCCGGCTGGCTGGCCGATCCGCGCCTGTATGGCCTGCCGCAATACGTGGCCGACATGGTCACGCTGATCGCGCGGCTCGATGTCGAGCGCGTCGACTGGTTCGGCACCTCGATGGGCGGCCTGATCGGCATGGTGCTCGGCGGTCTGCCCGATACGCCGATCGCGCGGATGCTGCTCAACGACGTCGGTCCGCATATCGAACCCGATTCGCTCGCACGGATCGGCGAGTATCTCGGCAAGGACATGCATTTCGATACCGAGCAGGCCGGCATCGATCATCTCGCGGCGCTTGCCGCATCGTTCGGCCCGCTGACCAGTGACGAATGGCGCGAGATCAACGCGCCGCTGCTGGCGCACGATGCGGCGAGCGGCGGCTGGCGCGTGCGCTACGATCCGCGCATCGCCGAACCGTTTCGCGCCACCACGCCGGAGCAGCTCGAAGCCGGCGAGGCGGTGCTGTGGCGCGCCTTCGAAACGTTCGCGGGGCGGCTGCTGGTGGTGCGCGGCGCCGGGTCGGATCTGCTGTCGGCGGCCACCGTCGCCAAGATGACGGCACGCGGGAAGGCGGTGTCGAGTGTCGAGATTGCGGGCGTGGGCCATGCCCCGGCGTTCCTCGATCCGGCGCAGATTACGATCGCCCGCCGATTTTTCGAGCAAGACGCGTCATAATATGCAGTTCGGCCGCAGGTTCCCGGGCGCGTACGCCCGAGCCGCCGGCCGAACCTCATTCACTCCTTTCCAGGGATTTCCATGGCAGTCATTCGTCATCATGTCGGCGCGCGTCTTTCCGAAACCGCCGTGTACAACGGTACCGTCTATCTGGCCGGCCAGATCGCCGAAGACACGGCGCAGGACATCAAGGGCCAGACGCTCGAAGTGCTGGGCCACATCGATCGCCTGCTTGCCGAAGTGAACAGCGACAAGGCAAACCTGCTGTCGGTGCAGATCTACATCACCGACATGGTGAACTTCCCGGCGATGAACGAAGTGTGGGAATCGTGGGTCGTGCAGGGCGCCACGCCGCCGCGCGCCACCGTCGAAGCGAAGCTGGCCAACCCGGCCTGTCTCGTCGAAATCGTGGTCGTCGCCGCTCAAAAGAACTAACTACACCGCTTCTCCGATGCCTTTGCCGGTCAGCCGATGAACGTCGATCCCGCTTCCAACGCCGCTGCCGCGTCCCCCGAGTTCGATGACGTGCTCGCGTTCGTGCGCGAGCACGCGGGCGACGCCTGCCTGTCTTCGGGCGAGCGGCTCGTCGATCACGCTGCCGGCATCGTCGCGCTGATGCGCACGCTCAACGTCGATCCGCACGCGGTGCAGGCCGCCGCGCTGTTCCCGTTGACGCCGCATCTGAACGATCCCGAGAAGGAAATCGCCGAACGCTTCGGCGACGAAGTCGCGAAGCTGGTGAGCGACGTGCGCAAGCTGTTGCGGCTCGGCACGGTCAGCCTGCTGGCCGCGCGCCAGGTGCCCGAAGGCAACCGCGACGCGCAGGCCGAACGCCGCGCGCAGATCGAAGCGCTGCGCAAGATGTTGCTCGCGTTCGCGCAGGATATTCGCGTGGTGCTGATCCGGCTGGCCTCGCGGCTTCAGTCGTTGCGCTATTACGCAGCCGCGAAGCGCCAGCCGCCGCCCGATGTCGCGCGCGAAACGCTCGACATCTATGCGCCGCTCGCGAACCGGCTCGGCATCTGGCAACTGAAGTGGGAGCTGGAGGATCTGGCGTTCCGCTTCGAGGACGCCGTCACCTACAAGCGCATCGCCAAGCTGCTCGACGAAAAACGCGTCGAGCGCGAAGCCTATGTGACGCAGGCGATCGCGCGGCTCGAACAGGAGTTGGCGGCCGCGCAGATCCCCGCCGAAGTCAGCGGCCGACCGAAACATATCTACAGCATCTGGCGCAAGATGCGCGGCAAGGAGCTTGATTTCTCCGAGCTGTACGACGTGCGCGCGTTTCGCGTGATCGTCCCCGACATCAAGGATTGCTACGCGGTGCTGGGCATCGTGCATCACCTGTGGCAGCCGGTGCCGAGGGAATTCGACGACTACATCTCGCGGCCCAAGCCGAACGGCTACAAGTCGCTGCATACGGTCGTGATCGGCGATGATGGCCGTGCCTTCGAGGTGCAGATCCGTACCCAGGAGATGCACCGTTTCGCCGAATACGGCGTGGCCGCGCACTGGCGCTACAAGGAAGCCGGCGCGCGCGGCTACGGCGGCCAGTTTTCGGCCGGCGACAAGTACGACGAGAAGATCGCCTGGCTGCGGCAACTGCTGGCCTGGCGCGAGGAAGTGACCGACGGCGAGCCCGAAGAGGCCGGCAACGAAGCTTGGGCGCAACTGCGCGAAACCTCGCTCGACGACGACCACATCTATGTGATGACGCCGCAGGCGCGCGTGATCGCGCTGCCGCACGGCGCCACGCCGATCGATTTCGCATATCACCTGCACAGCGAACTCGGCCACCGTTGCCGCGGTGCGCGGGTGGACGGTTCGATGGTGCCGCTCAATACGCCGCTCGCCAACGGGCAGACGGTCGAGATCGTCGCGGTGAAGGAGGGCGGCCCGTCGCGCGACTGGCTGAACGCGCAGCTCGGCTACCTGCAGAGCGGGCGGGCACGCCAGAAGGTGCGCGCGTTCTTCAATCTCAGCGATCAGCAGGAAATCATCACGCGAGGCCGGGCGCTGGTCGAAAAGACCTTGCAGCGCGAGGGCAAGACATCGGTCAGCCTCGACAGCCTGGCGGCGAAGCTCGGTTTCAAGGCGCCCGAGGAACTGTTCGCGGCGGTCGGCAAGGAAGAGTTCAGCCTGCGTACGGTCGAGCATGCCCTGTCCGATGCGCCGCCGCCCGAGCCCGATATCGAGGCGCCGGAGCAGTTCGAGAAGCGCAGCAGCGGCGCCAGCGTCGCACATGGCGCCTCGACGGGGGTGCTGGTGGTTGGCGTCGATGCGCTGCTCACGCAGTTGGCACGCTGCTGCCGGCCGGCGCCGCCCGATCCGATCAGCGGCTTCGTGACGCGTGGCAAGGGCATGTCGATCCATCGCAGCGATTGCGCGATGTTCCGCCGCATGTCCGAGCGCGCGCCGGAGCGCGTGCTGCAAACCACCTGGTCGGCCGATGTGCTTGGCGGGCGCGGCGCGTCGGTGTATCCGGTCGACCTGATCATCGATGCCAGCGATCGCCAAGGCCTGCTGCGCGATATTTCGGAAGTGTTCGCGCGCGAGAAGATGAACGTGATCGGCGTGAAAACGCAGAGCCGGCGCAATGCGGCGGTCATGCAATTCACCGTGGAAGTGTCGAATTCGGCGCAGGTGCAGCGTGCCTGCACGCTGCTCGGCGACGTGTCGGGCGTGGTGCGCGCGACACGCAAGGCCTGACGAATGGGGGCGGCATGATCACCGCACCGCACAATTTGCTTGCCAGAGTCGAAAAAGGTCCATATACTCTCGTTTCTCTAGGCTCGTAGCTCAGTTGGTTAGAGCACCACCTTGACATGGTGGGGGTCGTTGGTTCGAATCCAATCGAGCCTACCAACGATATCGGCTTCAGCAGGCAGCATCAGTCTGAAGCGGCAGTAGACATTTTCTCTACGCACAAGGCAAATACCGTGATGACATCGCGAACGTTGACCGGAACCACTTCGGAACGACGCTAGTCGAGGAACGTATTCGCCTGTAGTTTGGATGCATCGAAATGCGGCCCCTCGAAAGCGGGGCCGCATTTTTTTTGTCGTTTTTTAACGCATTGCCTGCCGCGTCCTGTCGGCATCACGGAGATTGCTATGGTTTCGATACGCCTGCCCGATGGCTCAGTTCGACAATACGAGCATCCGGTGACAGTTGCCGAAGTGGCTGCGTCGATCGGCGCCGGCCTCGCGAAGGCCGCGCTCGGCGGCAAGCTCGACGGCGAGCTCGTCGACACCTCGACGCTGATCGACCACGACGCGTCGCTGGCGATCGTGACCGACAAGGACGCAGACGGCCTCGACATCATTCGCCATTCGACGGCCCACTTGCTGGCCTACGCGGTGAAGAGCCTGTATCCGGAAGCGCAAGTCACGATCGGGCCGGTCATCGACAACGGCTTCTACTACGATTTCTCGTACAGCCGCCCGTTCACGCCCGAGGATCTCGAGAAGATCGAGAAGCGCATGCAGGAACTCGCGAAGAAGGACGAGCCGGTGTCGCGGCGCGTCGTGTCGCGCGAGGAAGCCGCCGAGTATTTCCGCGGTATCGGCGAGAAGTACAAGGCCGAGATCATCGAATCGATCCCGACGAGCGACGACATCAAGCTGTACTCGCACGGCGGGTTCACCGATCTGTGCCGCGGCCCGCACGTGCCGTCCACCGGCAAGCTCAAGGTCTTCAAGCTGATGAAGGTCGCGGGCGCCTACTGGCGCGGCGATTCGAAGAACGAGCAACTGCAGCGCATCTACGGCACGGCCTGGACCAAGAAGGAAGACCAGGAAGCCTACCTGCACATGCTGGAAGAGGCGGAAAAGCGCGATCACCGCAAGCTCGCCAAGCAACTCGACCTGTTCCACATGCAGGAAGAATCGCCGGGCATGGTGTTCTGGCATCCGAAGGGCTGGACGCTCTGGCAGCAGATCGAGCAGTACATCCGCCGCCGCCTGAACGCGGTCGGCTATCTCGAGATCAAGACGCCGATGATCATGGATCGCTCCCTGTGGGAAGCGTCGGGTCACTGGCAGAACTATCGCGAGAACATGTTCACGACCGAGTCGGAAAAGCGCGACTACGCGATCAAGCCGATGAATTGCCCGGGCCACGTCCAGGTGTTCAATCACGGCCTGCGCTCGTACCGCGACCTGCCGCTGCGTTACGCGGAATTCGGCTCGTGCCACCGCAACGAGGCGTCGGGCGCGCTGCATGGCCTGATGCGCGTGCGCGGCTTCGTGCAGGACGATGCGCACATTTTCTGTACCGAAGACCAGTTCATTTCGGAATCGATCGCGTTCAACGAACTCGCGATGAGCATCTACAAGGATTTCGGGTTCGATCAGATCGCGATCAAGCTGTCGCTGCGTCCTGATCAACGCGCCGGCACCGACGAAACCTGGGATCGCGCCGAACAAGGGCTGCGCGACGCACTGACGGCCTGCGGCCTCGAGTGGGAAGAGCTGCCTGGCGAGGGTGCGTTCTACGGTCCGAAGATCGAATACCACATCAAGGACGCGCTGGGCCGGTCGTGGCAGTGCGGCACGCTGCAGCTCGACATGGTGCTGCCGGAGCGCCTCGGCGCCGAGTACGTGGCGGAAGACAACAGCCGCCGCCGGCCGGTCATGCTGCACCGTGCGATCGTCGGTTCGATGGAGCGTTTCCTCGGCATTCTGATCGAGCATCACGCCGGCGCAATGCCGTCCTGGCTGGCTCCGGTGCAGGTCGTGGTGATGAATATCGCGGAAAATCAGGCCGAATACGTACAGGCCGTAACCCAATCGTTGCAAAAACAAGGGCTTAGAGTTGAGGCCGATTTGCGCAACGAGAAGATTAGCTATAAAATACGCGAGCACACGCTTGAAAAAGTGCCGTACCTGCTGGTGGCGGGCGAAAAAGAGCGTGAAGCACAAACGGTAGCCGTGCGTGCCCGTGGCGGCGTCGACCTTGGCGTAATGCCGGTCGAAGCCTTCGTTGAGCGTCTGCAGCAGGATCTGCGGGCGTTCAAGTAACCGCCCTGGCAGCGCGGCTCGTTTTTTTAATTTTTAGAGGAAACGTAACATCGCTACTGATAAGTCGTCGCATCGCATCAACGGTGAAATCAATGCGCCGGAAGTGCGTCTGGTCGGGGTCGATGGGGAACCCATCGGTATCGTGAAACTCGCCGATGCCTTCCGCAAGTCGGAAGAGCTGGATGTTGATCTGGTGGAGATCGCGCCGCAGGCCGTTCCCCCCGTTTGCCGTCTGATGGATTACGGCAAGTTCAAGTACCAGGAATCCAAGAAGCAGCACGAAGCGAAGCTGAAACAGAAGGTCATCCAGGTCAAGGAAGTCAAATTCCGTCCGGGTACTGACGACGGCGATTACAACGTCAAGCTTCGCAATCTGTTGCGCTTCCTTGAAGACGGCGACAAGACTAAGATCACGTTGCGTTTCCGCGGCCGTGAAATGGCTCACCAGGAAATCGGCATGCGCGTGCTCGAACGTCTGCGCACCGATCTCGATGAAGTGGGCCAAGTCGAGCAGATGCCGAAGATGGAAGGGCGCCAGATGATCATGGTGCTTTCTCCGAAAAAGAAGAAGTAATGCGCGAACCGCCGTGCCTTGCACGGCGGTTCGTCAAGCAGTGCGGCGGGTGGCCCGGCCAGGGCGGCTCGCCAAACATGACGGCGCACGGGCAGTGTGTGCGCCGTACACAAGTGGATTGGGGTTTCAAAGGGCGGTTCAGGGCGCAAGCCGGCCGCACACCCACGTCCATCTAATAAACTGGAGTTGTTATGCCTAAGATGAAGACCAAGAAGAGTGCTGCAAAGCGCTTCGTGGTGCGTCCGGGCGGTACCGTCAAGCGCGGTCAAGCCTTCAAGCGTCACATCCTGACCAAGAAAACCACGAAGAACAAGCGCCACCTGCGCGGTTCGACGGCCGTTCATGATTCCGATCTGAACTCCGTCCGCGCCATGCTGCCGTTCGCGTAACCCCTAACTGATACTCCAAGGAGAGAAATATGCCTCGAGTCAAACGTGGGGTAACCGCACGGGCCCGCCACAAGAAGATCATCAACCTGGCCAAGGGTTATCGCGGTCGTCGCAATAACGTCTATCGCATCGCCAAGCAAGCGGTGATGCGTGCCGGTCAGTACGCCTATCGCGACCGTCGCAACAAGAAGCGTGTGTTCCGTGCACTGTGGATCACGCGTATCAATGCGGCAGTCCGTCAGCACGACATGACCTACAGCGTGTTCATCAACGGCCTGAAGAAGGCTTCGATCGAACTCGACCGTAAGGTTCTGGCTGACATGGCGGTGTTCGACAAGGCTGCTTTTGCCGCGATCGTCAAGCAGGTGAAAGCCGCCGTTGCAGCCTAATTGCGAAATTAGCACTGCATGGTCAGTTGCAGCGAGGCTCCGGTAGTCACGGCCGCTGCAGCGAAAACGGGGCTCATCCGAGCCCCGTTTTTGTTGGATCGAGCGTTTTGCTCGCCGAGAACGATTGACGTTGGAAATGATGGGATCAATGGATCTGGACCAGATTGTCACTGACGCGAAGCAGGCCTTCGAACAGGCTGCCGATATCACCACGCTCGAAAACGAGAAGGCACGCTTTCTCGGCAAGTCGGGTGCGCTGACCGAGCTGTTGAAAGGGCTTGGCAAACTCGATCCCGAAGCGCGCAAGACCGAAGGCGCGCGCATCAACGTTGCGAAGCAGCAAGTGGAAGGCGCGCTCACCGCGCGACGCCAGGCGCTCGCCGACGCACTCCTGAATCAACGCCTCACCTCCGAGGCCATCGACGTGACCCTGCCGGGCCGCGGCGCCGGTGCGGGCAGCCTGCACCCGGTGATGCGCACCTGGGAACGCGTCGAACAGATTTTCCGTTCGATCGGTTTCGATGTGGCCGACGGCCCCGAAATCGAAACCGACTGGTACAACTTCACCTCGCTGAACAGCCCGGAAAACCATCCGGCCCGTTCGATGCAGGATACGTTCTACGTCGACGGCAAGGACGCCGAAGGGCGTCAACTGCTGCTGCGCACGCATACGAGCCCGATGCAGGTTCGCTACGCGCGCATGAACAAGCCGCCGATCAAGGTCATCGCGCCGGGCCGTACGTATCGCGTCGACAGCGATGCCACGCACTCGCCGATGTTCAATCAGGTCGAAGGCCTGTGGATCGAAGAGAACGTCAGCTTCGCCGACCTGAAGGGCGTCTACACCGATTTCCTGAAGAAATTCTTCGAGCGCGACGACATTCTCGTGCGCTTCCGTCCGTCGTACTTCCCGTTTACCGAACCGTCTGCCGAGATCGACATGATGTTCGAACACGGCAAGAACGCCGGCAAATGGCTCGAGATTTCGGGCTCGGGCCAGGTGCATCCGACGGTCATCCGCAACATGGGTCTCGACCCGGAGCGCTACATCGGCTTCGCGTTCGGCAGCGGTCTCGAACGGCTCACGATGTTGCGCTACGGCGTGCAGGATCTGCGCCTGTTCTTCGAGAACGATCTGCGCTTCCTCCGCCAGTTCGCGTGAGCCGGCTGCGCGGCGCGTCAGGCGACGCCGGCCGCGCGACCGACCCGATCTAACCTGTTTCGAACGTAGACACCCATGCAATTCCCTGAATCCTGGTTGAGAACCTTTGTCGATCCGCAATTGACGACGGACGAGCTGTCGCACGCGCTGACGATGGCCGGCCTCGAAGTCGAATCGCTGCGCGCCGTCGCGCCGGCCACGTCGCGCATCGTCGTCGGCCGCGTGCTCGAAGTGGTCAAGCATCCGGACGCGGACAAGCTGAACGTGTGTCAGGTCGACGCCGGCACCGGCGCGACGCTGAACATCGTCTGCGGCGCGCCGAACGTGGCGCCGGGCATCAAGGTGCCGGTCGCCCTGGTGGGTGCCGAGCTGCCGCCGGCCGAAGAGGGTGGCAAGCCGTTCCTGATCAAGCTGTCGAAGCTGCGCGGCGTCGAGAGCCAGGGCATGCTCTGCTCGGCACGCGAACTGAAGCTGTCGGAAGATCACAGTGGCCTGATGATCCTGCCGGAAGATACGCCGATCGGTCAGGACATCCGCGAGACGCTGAATCTCGACGACACGATCTTCGAAATCAAGCTGACGCCGAACAAGGCGGACTGCCTGTCGGTTTACGGCATCGCGCGCGAAACGGCCGCGATTACCGGCGCGTCGCTGAAGGCCGTGGCGTTCCCGCCGGCCAAGGTCGAGTTGAATGAAACGCTGCCGGTGCGCATTTCCGCGTCCGACCTGTGCGGCCGCTTCTCGGGTCGCGTGATCCGCGGCGTGAACGCACGGGCCAAGACGCCGCAATGGATGGTCGAGCGCCTCGAGCGCGCGGGCCAGCGCAGCGTGTCGGCGCTCGTCGACATCTCGAACTACGTGATGTTCGAGCTGGGCCGTCCGTCGCATGTGTTCGATCTGGACAAGATCCACGGCACGGTGGACGTGCGCTGGGGCAAGCGTGGCGAAACGCTCAAGCTGCTGAACGGCAATACCATCGAGCTCGACGAAACCGTCGGCGTGATCGCCGACGAAGGTCAGGTCGAGAGCTTGGCCGGCATCATGGGTGGCGACAGCACGGCTGTCTCGCTCGACACGGCCAATATCTACCTCGAAGCGGCGTTCTGGTGGCCGGACAGCGTGCGCGGCCGCGCGCGCAAGTACAACTTCTCGACCGATGCCGCGCACCGTTTCGAACGCGGTGTCGATTACTCGACCACGGTCGAACACCTCGAACACATCACGCAACTGATCCTCGACATCTGCGGCGGCCAGGCCGGCCCGGTCGACGATCAATCCGTGAACCTGCCGGTGCGCGCGCCGGTGGCCATGCGCGTTGCGCGTGCGAACCGCATCATCGGCGTACCGATCGACGCGCAGGAAATCGGCGGCATCTTCACGCGCCTTGGCCTGAGCTTCACGCGCGACGGCGACACGTTCCTCGTGACGCCGCCGCCGCATCGCTTCGACATCGAGATCGAGGAAGACCTGATCGAAGAAGTCGCGCGCATCTACGGTTTCGAAAACATTCCCGCGCGTCCGCCGGTGGCGATCAGCGAAATGCGCGCGACCAACGAAACGCAGCGTTCGATCCACACGATCCGTCATGCGCTGGCCGCGCGCGACTACGCGGAAACGGTCAACTTCAGCTTTGTCGATGCGGATTGGGAACGCGATTTCGCGGGCAATACCCAGCCGGTACGCTTGCTGAATCCGATCGCGAGCCAGTTGTCGGTGATGCGCACCACGCTGTTCGGCAGCCTCGTCAATGTGCTGCGTCACAACCTGAACCGTCGCGCCGAGCGCGTGCGCGTGTTCGAGACGGGCCGCGTGTTCATCGCCGATGCGTCGGTAGCCGCGGGCGAGTTGACGGTCGAGGGCTATGCCCAGCCGAAGCGCGTCGGTGCGCTGGCCTACGGCCCGCAGCTCGACGAGCAGTGGGGTGCCGCGACCCGTCAGGTCGATTTCTTCGACGTGAAGGGCGATGTCGAGGCGCTGCTCGCGCCGGCCGTTGCGCGTTTTGTGAAAGCGGAACACCCGGCGCTGCATCCGGGCCGTAGCGCCCGCATCGAGCTCGACGGCAAGACGGTCGGTTGGGTCGGCGAATTGCACCCGCGCCTGATGCAGCAATACGAGCTGCCGCACGCCCCGATGATGTTCGAGATCGATACCGATGCGCTGATCGCGCGCGCGCTGCCGGCACCGTCCGACGTATCGAAATTCCCGCCGGTGCGTCGCGACATCGCCGTTGTCGTCGATCAAAAAATCGAGGTCCAGGCCTTGTTCGACGCGATGAAGGATGCGCTCGCCAGCGAGCCGTGCAAGTTCGTTCAGAAGGTTGTACTCTTTGACGAATTTCGTGCAAAATCAAACACTTCCGGTGGTTTGGCCGCGCACGAGAAAAGCCTGGCATTCCGCGTCACCTTGCAGGACCCGGCCGGCACGCTGCAGGACGAAACGGTCGATCTTGCGATCCAGGCCCTCGTTGGCAGCATGCAGGTTCACGGCGCGCGTCTGCGCGGCTGAACCGAGCCGCCGGGATACGCGGGAGCCGGCCGGGGGCACGAGGCTCCGGTCGGTTTTGACCAGGGATAATGCGCAAGTTTTGCAGATATGAATGACATGAACTCGAGTGAATTCGAAGCCCTCCTGACGGCGCAGCGCAGCGCCCTGAACCGCGATGTGGCGCCGGCGCAGTCCGGCGAAACGCCTACGCTGACCAAGGCGGAGCTGGCCGAACTGCTGTTCGACAGCGTCGGGCTCAACAAGCGGGAAGCGAAGGACATGGTCGAGGCCTTCTTCGAAGTGATCCGCGATGCGCTCGAGAATGGCGAGAGCGTGAAGCTGTCCGGTTTCGGCAATTTCCAGTTGCGCGACAAGCCGCAGCGTCCGGGGCGCAACCCCAAGACGGGCGAGGCGATTCCGATCGCCGCACGCCGTGTCGTCACGTTCCACGCGAGCCAGAAGTTGAAGGCGCTCGTCGAAAACGGCGCAGAAGGCTGACCTGCACGCGCTTGCGTGCTGCCGCGCGGCTCCCGCGCTTACCGACGGTTGACTGACGATGACATCGACGGTTGAGAAAGTCGTGTTGCCCCCGATTCCCGCGAAGCGCTACTTCACGATCGGTGAAGTCAGCGAGCTATGCGGTGTGAAGCCGCATGTGCTGCGTTATTGGGAGCAGGAGTTTACGCAGCTTCGCCCGGTGAAGCGCCGTGGCAACCGTCGCTATTACCAGCACCACGAGGTGCTGTTGATCCGGCGAATTCGTGAGCTGCTCTACGAGCAGGGGTTCACGATCAACGGGGCACGCAATCGGCTCGATTCGCATGCTTCGGATCGCAGCGCGATGCCCACCGAGCAGGAGGCGCTGTTTCCTGCGGCTGAAGAAGCCAGCGTCGCCGAGGCCGTGGATGTCGACCAGTTGCGGCGCGCGCTGCTTGCCGTGATCGACGTGCTCGAACGCAAGTAGGCAGCGCGGCCGTGGTGGCCAGGTCAAAACAAAGCCCGCAGGCAAGTGCCTCGCGGGCTTTTTTCATGATGCGGTGGTCTGGCGTGATGTGTTACGGCGCGAGCGGGTTGGTCTTGCCGAGGTCGACGAGCAGCGTGCCGTCGGCCGCCATGCGCACCGAGCCCTTCGATACCTGCGCGCGATAGCCGTACAGATCGAATTGCATCGGCCCCTGCTGCGTCGTGTTTTCGATCAACGCGCGCAGGTTGGTCTCCAGCACGTTGAACATCTTCATGTCGCCGCCTTCCATCCAGATATAGCTGGCGGCGCTGGTGCCGGGCTTCGGCAGCGGCGGTGCATCGGGCACACGATTGAAAGTGAGCCGCAGGCCATTCGCTTCGACACTGGCCTGGGTCAACTGGCCTTTCAGCGCCGGTGGCGGGAACACCGTGTACTGATCGAGCACGAGCGCGTCGCCGCGCAATTCGGCACCGCGCCGGCGCAGCGGCGTCAACGAGGCGAGCTCGATGCCGAGCGCGCGCAGCAGCTTCGCCTGCGGCACGCCGAGCACGGAGACCTGGGTGGGCGTGTAGGCGATATGGCGGCCGTCGAGCACTGCGATCGTGCCGTTCATCGAGGTCGGCAGCCAGACACCGGGCGGCACGTGATTCCAGAGCCGGATGCCCCCCGTCACGCGCAGGTTCGTGCCGTCGGGTGCGAGCTTCAGGTCGTTCAGCGCGCGCGGCGTGTAGTCGAGCAGGTAGTCGTTGAACAGCGCGTTCATCGCCGGCCACGGTTCGAGCACCGACCCGCCGAGAATCTTGATGTCGTATTGGTTCGGATCGTCGAGGTCGACCGGTTCGCCGGGGCGGCGCGGCACCATTTGCGCGTCGAGCCGGTCGACGTGGAAGCCGATGTTGCCCGAGATCGTGAAATCGACGTTGCGCAATTGGATCGACGTGATCTTGTTCGATACGTGACGTTCGTCGGCCGGGGCGGCGTTGGCCGTGTTCGGGGCGGCCGCCGTGCCGCCGCCGGCCAACGCATCGGAGAACCAGCGTTGGCGTGCGTCGCGCAGCGACGCTTGCTGCGCGTCGGCGAAGCTGTCGTTCAGGCGCGCGCCGGCCGCGCCGATCGCATTGGCCGGCGGTTTCGCGCCCGCATAGGACGGAATCCTGATCGTCATCGCGCCGCTTGGCGCGAAATTGAAATAGCCGGTCGAAACCTGGTCGCGGTAGTGATACAGATCGAACACGAACGGCGCGGCGTGCGTGGCGGGCTGGGTTGGCGCGATCAGAATGTCGGCGTTCATCGGCATCGAGCGCATGAACTTCACATCGCCGCCGCGAATCAGCATCGCCTGCTGCGGTGCGCCGTCGGGCATCGCGAAGCCGGCGTGCGTGCCGTCGTCGAAAGCCAGATCGAGGCCGGCCGGCGTGATGCGCAGCGCCACCACGGTCAGCTTCAGTTGCGGCGGCGGCATCAGCTTGTCGACCTGCATGACCAGATCGTCGCCCGTCAGTTTCGCGACCGGCGTATCGATCTGCAGCAGATCGGCCAGCTTGACGTTGGCCGCGCGCATCACGGGATTGGCGTCGAGCCCCTGCACGCGCACCGTGCTCGGATGGAACACGAGCTGCGAGCCGTCGCGCACCGAGAGCGTGCCGGTCAGCGAGAACGGCACCCAGCCGCCGCGCTTCATTTCGCCTTCCAGATGAATCGTGCCGTCGCCGGCCGACACCTTCAGCTTGCGCAGCGGCGCGTTGCGATAGCCGAACAGATAGTTGTTGAAGACGGCGGTGAGCTTGGTGTCGTCGAGCGTGACGATGCCGCGATGCACGTCGATGGCGAACGTCGACGGATCGTCGAACACGATCGGCGCACCCACTCGGGATGGGACGAGCGTGGCCGATAGCTGATGCACGTAGAAGCCGAGGTCGCCAACGATGCGGAAATCGACGTCGCGCAACATCGTGATCGCGCCATCCTGGCCGGAATCTCGCAGCGTGACCGGGCGCGGCTGGGCGAGATGGATCGAACCGAGCGACGGCACGGTGCGCGCGATCTGCTGTTCGCGTTGCAGTTGCGCGGCCTTGTCGCGATCGAGCTTCGGTACAGCGGCATTGGTGTCGGCGCGGGCGTCGGCCGACGGCTCCGCACAGCCGGCCGCCAACAGCAAGGTGGCGAGCGCAAGCGCGGCGACCGGCCGCGACA
>NZ_BAAILN010000093.1:183189-201724 GCF_054589155.1 Burkholderia sp. 3C | reverse complement strand
GCGTGCGATGAGCACGCGATGCCGATTTCCGCATAGTTATCGTCTCCCTGTCGTTCGGCCCGTGGTGCGTGGCTGCTGCCCGGGCCGAGATGTCGGTGCGATCCGACTGCGTGAAAGTCTGGCATAGGCGAGCTAGAGAAGCCGTACCAAACAGACGGTCGCCGTGTTGCGATGCGGCGGAGCGAGTCGTCGCGCGAACGGCGGGCGGCCGTCGGCGAAAATTCAAACGCGGAAATTCAAACAAACGTATGAGTTGTGTTGTGTGCGGAGGCGCGCGGACCAAAAACATGGGCGTGCGGCACGATTTCGGCGCACCGAACGATGCCGATGCCTGCGGCGAATTGCGAATGTGACGAAATCGCGCGACAGGCGTGACACTTTTTCGTTGCCGCCACGGACTCGTCATTTTGTGCGAGGTATGATTTGCATCAATAAAGATATAAGACCACGCAATTGGGGAATGAATATGAAGGGTTTAATGGCGCGCTTTCTGGCGGATGAGTCAGGCGCGACCGCCGTGGAATACGGCTTGATGGGTGGTGCCATCCTTGCGGGGATGGCGATGGGGATGCGTTCGATCAGCGATGCGACCGCTAGCGCATTCGTCTACGTTGCTTCTCTTTTCCCTCATTTTTGAAACGTTTGCGTGCTGCGTTGCGGCTGCGGGATGGCGGTTTGCCGTGCCTGGCAGGACGCGTTGCGCGAGCGACCCCGCAAAAAAGTGCTCGATGATGGTTCTGCGCGGACAAACTGTCTGATATACTTTCGTTCTTTCGGGGCGTAGCGCAGCCTGGTAGCGTACCTGCATGGGGTGCAGGTGGTCGGAGGTTCAAATCCTCTCGCCCCGACCAAGAACAAAGCCCGCATAACCAAAAGGTTATGCGGGCTTTTTGGTTTTTTCTCGGCCCTGACTCTCTAACTTGCTCACCGATTTACCTCCCACATCCCGTCATCGGCATAAACGACCCTCAGCTTTTTGCACGTGACGGCGTGACCCCGGTAAAATGCGCGGTTGATCCACGGAAAAGTGCCCGTGGCCTCTAGCCGGAAGGATTCCCTGAACATGTCTGATCTTCGTCTTATCAAGCGGTTTGCGGTTGTGCTGGCAACCGGTGCGTTCGTGGCAGGGTGCAGCTCGCCGTCGCCCACGAAAATCGACTACAAGAGCGATTCCCGGACCAAGGAGGTATCGCTCGCGGTGCCGCCGAACATGATGGATGAAACGGCCGACCAGCGCTCGCTGCCGCCGGCCGGTGGCGAAACCTCGCTGTCGAGCCTGCAGCAAACGCAGCAGGTCGCGCCGCAAACCGATACGGCCGTCGTGCCCGTCACGCCGGGCATGCATCTGCAACGCGATGGCACCGAAAGCTGGCTCGTCATCGACGCCCAGGCGCCCGCCGAGGTCTGGCCGCAAGTGCGCCGCTTCTGGCAGGAGCAGGGTTTCCTGCTGGTCATCGACCAGCGCGACAAGGGCGTCATGGAAACCGACTGGAACGAAACGCATCCGTCGGTTGGCGAGGGCTTGATTCGCGGCGTGATCTCGAAGGCGATGGGCAACTCGTACGTCACCGCCGAGCGCAACAAGTACCGCACGCGCCTCGAAAGCGCGCCGGGCGGCGGCACCTATGTGTTCGTCAGCCAGAAGGGCATGCGCGAAGCGCTGACCGGCACGAATAACGATTCGAGCAAGTGGGAAACGAAGCCCAACGATCCGGCGCTCGAAGCCGAATACCTGAAGCGCCTGATGGTGGCGCTCGCGCAGAACGATACCCGCGCGAAGACGGGCGGTACGACCATCACCAGCGCCTCGGCACCCGCGGCGGGCAAGGGCGGCGATGCCGCAGCGGCATCGGTTGCGGCACAGAACGTTGCCAATGCAGCCGCGCCGACGTCGCGTGACAACGCCGGGAGCGATTCCGAGACGGTGCCGGGCGACGTGACGCTGCCGGAGCCGTACGATCGTGCGTGGTTGCGCGTCGGTCTGGCGCTTGACCGTGCCAACTTCACGGTGGACGATCGCGACCGCACGAAGGGCCTCTACTACGTGCGCTACGTCGATCCGAAGGATTTGACCTCGGCCGAGCAGGGCTTCTGGAGCCAGTTGTTCCACGGCAAGAAGGAAAAGACGGCGAAGCAGTATCTCGTCAACGTGAAGGCGCTGACGCAGGACCAGACTCGCGTTGCCGTCGTCGATGCCAACGGTGGCGTCGATTCGACCGGCCCGGGCCGTCAGATCATGACGTTGCTCGTGAATCAACTGCGCTGATCGCTGCGTCGCAGCGCGTAGTCCAAAGCCCGCCGCCTGGCGGGCTTTTTCTTTGGCGCGCCGGAAACGATATGAGGAATGACGGGGCGTTACGTAACGTTACCCGGTAACGGGACGGATCAGTCCACTTATGATTCCTGTGTGAATAAACATTAAGCGATTTAAATCAAAGGCTTATGGTGGTTTTATGGATTGGCACGGAAACTGCTTTAAATCATTCGGATGATGTTGCCTTCGCACATCGTGCGTGACGTGGAGCGGTTTGACGCCGCATTCGTCGTCGCGGTCATCGTCATCGTCGTCGTTTCGGTGCGCCCCCGCCCCGGACAGGCTTGATGGCTCATGCGCGAGCATGAGCCCCGTTGGCCCCGTCGCCTATCCTCGTAGGGCGACGGTTTTGCCCGCGCTTTATTTAAGCGCGGGCAATTTTTTTTGTGCGGTCCCCACTCGATGGGAGCACGAATGCCGGGGCAGGCTGGTTTCGTATGGGGCGGATTTTTCGAGAGAGGGGCCAAGCATGCCGAAGATCGCCGTCGTCGCCACGAATTGAGGCTGATGCGTTGCAATACGACCGGCACCGCGATGACAGAGGAGGCGCGTCGCTTTGCATTATTCGAGCGACAGGGACGCGATGGGGCACTCGCGGCACGTCGAATCGTCGGAGATGAGGGTGATGCAGCGCATCGCGTGAGGCGATGCGGCTTGCGGGCGGCAGGGCGCCGCCCGGCGCAATACGGAAGGCGTCAGTGCGCGTTCGGTACGTCGAGGATCAGGATGATGGTCCAGTCCGCGTCGCCCTCATGGTGATATTGGCGTTCGACGACGATAAACGGTTGCTGTTTGCCTTGCGGCCCGAGAAACAGCACGTCACCTTCCATCGGCAGGCATTCGATCGGCGGCAGCGCGAGATAGGCCTCTTCGGAGCCGCGCGGCATCAGTTGCTTGATCTTGTGCGTTGCCGCTTCGGTCCATTCGATGTCGAGTTCGATATTGCTCATTCTGTCCTCCGCACCAGGGTGCGCACGGTTGGATAACTTGGGTGCGCGACTTTAGCACAGCGCGTGCCGTACGCCGTACCATGAAAAAAGCCGAACCCGGAAAAACCGGATTCGGCTCTTGGCGGCCGCGCTGGCGGAAACCGTCGAAGCGTGCCGATTACTGGCTGGCCGCTTCCGGCTTGGCAGCCTTCTTCGCCGCGTGGTGGTGCTTCTTCACTGCGTGATGATGCATCGGCTGTTCTTCTGCAGCAGCGCGCTGGGCATCCTGTTGCTGTTGAATGGCCTGAGCGCGTTGTTCGACTTCGGCGATCTTGGCCGGATCGGTGATCGTCGTGATCGTCGTGCTTTCTTGGGCGTGGGCTGCGCCAGCCAGAGCCGACATCGAAACCAGAATAGCCAGGGACATTTTCTTCATTGCTCTACCTCCGCTAAGTGGTGATGGGACCCGAGTTTGCCGATCCGTCCGGCATTGCAACCGAGTGAGCCGAGTGTAGCAAAAGTGACGGATCGGTGCACTTCCGGCCAGGAATGGCGATACGGCGTGTCGCGGTCGCGACAATCGGGGTGCGCGATGCCGTACGGACATCCGCGCGCCACAAGGCTGTGCGCACGATATGGGGCGGCGTGGTGTGGGCAATGCCGGGTATCGCATCGAATCAGAACCAGCCCAGCCACCGATACGCGTAAAATTGAACGATCCCGGCGATCTCGTGCAGCGCGCGCGATGCCACGACGAAATTCGATGCATGGGGCCAGCCGCACTCGGCGCGAAGGCGGTTGGCGTACACCGGTTGCGGTGTGATGCCGAAGCGCGAGAAATCGAGCAGGGCACGGCGCATCTGGTAGGACGACGTCACCAGAATCGTTGCGTCGTAATGTTCGGCGAGTAGGATGGGAGCCGTGAATTTCGCGTTTTCGTAGGTCGTGCGGCTGCGCGGCTCGAGAATCAGGTCGTGGCTGCTCACGCCCTGTTCGCGAAGCAACGGTGCGTAGAGCTCGGCTTCGCTGATGCCGTGGTGGTGAGGGTCGCCACCGGTCACGATCACCGTGCAATGCGCGGCAATTCGTTGGCAGACCGAATAGACTTGCGCGGCGCGGGCGATCCGGGCCAGCGCATCGTGGGGCGGCACGAGCGTGCCGTCGCGGCGGTCGATGCCGGCGCCCAGCACGACGATCGCGGTGCGGCCGCTCATCACGGGCGGATCGACGGGTTGGACGCCGGCTTCGGCAACGGCCAGGAGCGGCACCACGAGCCAGCCGCTGGCCAGTCCGGCGAGCAGCACGAACGCGGCAACCGCAAGCACGAATCGGTGCTTGCGCAAGATCGCGGTGGCTGCAATAAGCATCACAAATGAAACGAACAGAATCAATTTGAATGGGGTAAGGTAACTGTTTGCCCGGTTGAGTTCGATCCGGTCGAGGCGCCGCGAAATGTGGCGCGGAGCGGATAGGAAGGAAGGCGCAGGGGGATCAGGGGTAATGTCCGCCTGTCGTTGCGTGGCGGCGCCGGCTAATGAAGCATCGGGCCGGCGGGACCGCCTGCAGGATCGCTGTACTTTGAGAAAGAGTCCAGATGGCCACGTATTCCAACGAAGCAGTGCTCGATGCCTTGCGGCGCGTGCAGTACCGGCAGGTTCCCTGGGCGCGACGCCCGAACGTCTTCGAGTACCTTCGCAACCTCGGACTGATGGATACGGTGCGCCAGAAGACCGTCGCACCGGCGCCGGGCTTCCACGCCCCGGTCGATATCGCGATACTGACCGACACCGGCCGCGCCGAATTTACCCGACTTGAACGCGACGAGCGGTCGACCGCCTGGGTGGATCGCCGGATCGACGATTACGTACTGAGTGACGCGAGCGCCGTTTCGATCCTCGAAAGCCGGCTGTAGCCAGCCGGAACCGGGAATCATCCAGGCGGGCAAAAAAACGCCCGTATCGCGAGATACGGGCGCTACCGGGTACATTGCTGTTGCCAGGCTGTGCTCATGGCTAAGGTCTGACTGCCGCCGTCGCGCGCAGTTCCTGAATTTCCTGAACTTTCCACGCAGGTGCGGCTAGTGACGCGGTGCAAAACCGGTCGGGCGTGGGGCACTGTCGTTGCGAACGCGTGCATTGCTCGCAATATCGCCACGCAAGTCGCCTCGCGGAACGATATTGGGCGATGCGGCTGGCGGTGATGGCGGTGCATGACTCTGGCCTGCTTGCCCCCTATGGCCAGACGGCGGTTTGGCGTGCTGATCGGCCAGCGCAAGTGGGGTGAGCGCCAGGGCAAGCACCACGCTCGCGGTGGCGAGCGACGAGCGGCTTGGCATGGTTGGGCTCCCTTCAAGCCGTCAAGGCGGCCTGTTGACCTAGCCTTACGGTAGGGGCGGGAGCACTCGCGCGCTGTAAGCATTGGTAAAGAGATGTATCGCCGTCGCGAGCATGCCAAGCTCGCGAATCACGCCGACGCCGCGAGGCGGCAGGATGCCGGCGTGTGAGACTTCAGGCGGCAACCGCGGCCGCCTGCAATCGTCTGGGCGATTACGCCATCTTCACCGGTGCGCGCCACGATTCCGGATTGGTCCAGAATGCGCCACGCAGGCGATCGCGGCTCGGGGGGGCGGGCGGCTTGACCGCGCTGGCGCCGATCCGGCCGCGCAGCGAGACTTGACGGCCGCTGGTGCCGAGGCGCTTCACCACTTCGGCGAGCGTGCCATCGGCCTGCCACTCGTCGAAGCGCCGACGGCAGGTCGGCGGGGACGGGTAGCGCCCGGGCAGCTTCGACCAACCTTCGCCCGTCGACAGCACCCACAGAACGGCGTTCACGACCGAACGTGCTTCCACGCGGGGGCGACCACGACGCTCACTGCGTGCGGGTTCCGCGCAGAACAGTCCTTCGACCAGCGCCCATTCGTTATCCTTCAAATCGTCGAACAGCATCATGTCCTCACCTCAGCGAAGCTAACTCCGGTGCGCTGCCCTGCGCCGCGCACTCTTCAAGCACCCGATCCGCATCGGATGCCAGGTGGGGGTTCCGTATCCTCCGTTGCATCCGAAGGTTTCCGCTACCCTGTACGCGACTTAACGCATGAACCGTGCCAAGTCTGTGGCTATCCCCTTGAGAGCCCCACCGCACCGAGGCTATGGCCAAGTCAGCTAGGGGCGTATGAGACGCCAAAATGCCCCTGCGGCAAATCGGGACAATCACCAATCTTGTGCAATCCGGCCCGCGCGGCGTGCGTCGGGTCCTTCGCTGCACCGCACCGACACATAGCGGACCGGCGGCGGATGATGCCCCTACAATTGCGCATCGAAGTGCGGGATTGATGAGGACAAGCGATGAATATCACCTTGCGACAGTTACGGGTGTTTATCGAGGTGGCGCGGTTGCGCAGCTTCAGCCGGGCCGGCGACGAGATCGGCCTGACCCAGTCGGCGGTCAGCCGCTGCGTGCGTGAGCTCGAAAGCGAGATCGGTCTGAAGCTGATCGATCGCACCACGCGCGACGTGCAGCTCACCGATGCCGGCTCGAACCTGGTCGCCAGCGTGTCGCGGCTGCTCGGCGACCTGGACGACGCCCTGCGTGAAATCCGTGAAATCGGGGAGCAGCGGCGCGGCCGTGTGGTGGTGGCCGCCAGCCCGACGATCGCCTGTCGGCTGATGCCTCGTGTCGTGGCGGACGCCGAGCGGCAGTTCCCGTTCGTGACGCTCGGCTTGCGCGACGACGTGCAGAGCGATGTGCTGCGCAAGGTGAAATCGGGCGAAGTCGATTTCGGGGTGGTGATCGGGCCGCTGCCGGGTACCGATCTGGTGTGCGAGCCGTTGATGACCGATTCGTTCTGCCTGGTCACGCGTGCCGATCATCCGCTGGCCGCCAGCGAGAGCGTGCCCTGGGCCGCGCTCGATGGTCAGCGCCTCGTGCTGCTCGACTATGCGTCCGGCAGCCGGCCGCTGATCGATGCGGCATTGAGCCTGCACCGCGTCGGCGCGTCGGTGGTGCAGGAGCTGGGTCATTCGGCCACCGTGTTCGGGCTGATCGAGGCGGGTATCGGGGTCAGCGTGCTGCCGTGGCTGGCCTTGCCGCTGCCGGCCGGGTCGTCGCTGGTGGCACGGCCGTTGACGCCGCGTGCCGAGCGCACGGTCGAACTGGTGCGGCGGCGCGACCGCTCGCTGTCGCCGGCCGCCGAGGCGATCTGGGGGCTGGTCGGCGAAATGCCGGCGCGCGCCGAGGATCTGGTCTGACGCCCTTTTGCCGTGCGGGCCGCTACACTGGCGGCACTGACCGACTGACTGACGAGGAGGGGGCTTGAACGCTGTCGACAATGCAACGGGGCGCGCACCGGATGTGCGCATGACGGTCGAATCGCTGCGGCCGTCGCTGATCCGCGAGGTGGCGAATTCGGGATTCGGCGTGGACGGCGTGCTGCCGTTCTGGTTCGGCGAATCCGATCGCGTCACGCCGGTCTTTATCCGCGATGCGGCCAGCGAGGCGCTTGCGCGTGGCGAAACCTTCTACACCCACAACCTCGGCGTCGCGCCGTTGCGTGAAACGCTGGCCGGCTACGTGTCCGCGCGACACGGGGCGACACGCACCGAGCATATCGCCGTGACCAGTGCCGGCGTCAATGCGCTGATGCTGGCGGCGCAATTGCTGGTGGGCGCGGGCGATCGCGTGGTGGCGGTCACGCCGCTCTGGCCGAATCTCGTGGAAATTCCGAAGATTCTCGGCGCAGAAGTCGAGTGCGTGCCGCTCGGCTATGGCGAACATGGCTGGCAGCTCGATCTGGACCGTCTGCTGGCGGCGCTGACCCCCGACACGCGCATGCTGTTCGTCAATTCGCCGAACAACCCGACCGGCTGGACCCTGTCGGCCGCAGAGCAGGCCGTCGTGCTCGATCATTGTCGCCGGCACGGCATCTGGATCGTGGCCGACGAGGTATACGAGCGGCTGGCCTTCGGGCCGGACGGCGCGCCGTCGTTCCTCGATCTGGCGTCGCGCGACGAGCGGGTGATCGTCGTCAACTCGTTCTCGAAGGCCTGGGCGATGACCGGCTGGCGGCTCGGCTGGCTGGTGACGCCGACCCGCACGCTGGACGCGCTATCCAAGCTCGTCGAGTACAACACCTCGTGTGCGCCGAGTTTCGTGCAGGCGGCCGGCGTCGCGGCGGTGCGCGACGGCGAGCCGTTCGTCGCCGAATTCACCGGCGCGCTGCAACGCGCTCGCGATCACCTCGTCAACGCCCTGAACGGCCTGCCCGACGTACAGGTGAAAGCGCCCGACGGCGCCATGTATCTGTTCCTGCGCCTGCCGGGTGCGCACGACAGCCTCGATTTCTGCAAGCGGCTGGTGCGCGAGGCGGGGCTTGGGCTGGCGCCGGGGCGTGCGTTTGGCGACGAGGGCGAGGGCTTTGTGCGTTGGTGTTATGCCTGCGATGTGGCGCGACTCGACGCAGGAGTCGAGCGCCTCGATGCATTCCTGCGTCGCGCCGGCCGCTGAGGCGAGCGGCGCGTCCCGCCCGGCCGTCGTGGCGGGCGGGACGATTCGTAGCGGCGAGTGGCTTTACGCGTCGCCGGAATGTGCGTAAGATGGCGACCATTCACGCGGTTCCATCACGGTTTCGCGCTGTTCCGTCCGGTCAGGGTCAGGCATCAAGCAGGTTTCGCCACCCCCGGTTCGTGCTCCCATCAATATGACCGATCAGAATCGGGCGAGCGCGTCTTCTGTTCCTTTTCGTCTGTTTCATTTTGATCCGGTTCGTTTGACCAGAGGGTCTGGCCTAGCTGCATGAATACCCAAGAGGCGAAGATCGTCCTTGAGACTGCTTTGATCTGTGCGCAGGAGCCGCTCAAGCTGGGCGACCTGCGCAAGCTCTTCGCCGACAGCGTGTCGGCGGACACAGTCCGAACGTTGCTCGAAGAATTGAAGGAAGCGTGGTCCGGCCGCGGCGTTGAACTCGTCGCGCTGGCGACCGGCTGGCGTTTCCAGAGCAAACCGGCCATGCGGGTCTATCTGGACCGTCTGCACCCGGAGAAGCCGCCGAAGTACTCGCGTGCCGTGCTCGAAACCCTTGCGATCATCGCGTACCGGCAGCCGGTCACGCGTGGCGATATCGAAGAAATCCGCGGTGTCACGGTCAATACCCAGATCGTGAAACAGCTGGAAGATCGCAACTGGATCGAGGTGATCGGCCATCGTGACGTACCCGGCCGTCCGGCGCTCTATGCGACGACCAAACAGTTTCTCGACGATCTCGGCCTGAAAGCACTGGACGATCTGCCGGCGCTCGAAGAGCCAGCCGCGCATCTGGAAGCGAGTCTGCTCGCCCAGGCGTCGATGGAGTTTGCCGATGGCGAGGCGCTCGATGTCGTTGCCGTTGCGGCCGACGAGGGGCAAGCCGACGTAGTCGCTCAGGGTATTGCGGACGAAACCATCTGCCCGGATGCGGGCGATGCAGCGCCCGGCGAGGCCGTCGGCGGCACCCATGAAAACGAAATGCCGGCAGACGAGGCTCAGGCCATCGCGTCTGCCGATCGCCAGATCGATGCAACCGATGCGGAACCCGCACGGCCTGCGTTGGTCGAGAACGAAGTAAGCCGTGTCGTCATCGACGCCGGCGAGGCAGCGCGCGACGAAGATGCGCAAGCGGGCCGCGATACCACGCAGTCTGGCGCAACCCCGGTGCATGGGCTTGCCGCCGCTGACGAATCCATGGGTGACGTAACGCCCGGCGATACCTCGCCGGACGAAGACGAACCCGCGCAACGCCGCGCTTGACGCGGCCATATAGAGATTGCCGCGCCCGCGACGGGCGCGAGACCTGACATTTCGAGGTTGTTTTGACAGATACCCACGACACTGATTCGTCCGAATCCGGGCATGCCATGCGGGCATCGCGCGCCGACGACGCTCCCGAGCAATCGGCGCAAGATGCCGGCGGCGAAGATCGTCCCCGCCGCGGCCTGCGTCGCGGGCCGCGCAGTTTGATCGCGCGCCGTCGCGCGGCGACCAAATCGAAGACCGATTCGACGGAGGGCGCGGAATCCGCACCGGCCGAAGTCGCCTCCAGCGAGGCGCCGGCCGCGGCACCCGCACCGCGCGCGCCTCGTGCGCCGCGCAACAAGGATGGCGCGCCCAAGGCGCCCCGCAAGACCGCCGTCAAGCGCGACGGTGCGGCTGCGCCGCGTCAGGGGCAAGGCCAGGGCAAGCGTGGCGCAGGCGCCGCGCCAAATGCACGGGCCGCCGAGGGCGCCGCTTCGCCCACCGACGACATCTTTTCGTATGTCACGTCGCCGGCGTTCGATGCCGACAATTCGGCGGGCGGCAACGGCACGGGTGCGCCGATGCTGCGCCGTGGCCAGCAGGCAACCAAGCGCGTGCTGACGCCGGAAGACGATGCGCCGAAGTTGCATAAGGTGCTGGCCGAGGCCGGCATGGGTTCGCGTCGCGACATGGAAGAGCTGATCGTCGCGGGCCGCGTGTCGGTCAATGGCGAACCGGCCCACATCGGCCAGCGGATTCTGCCGACCGACCAGGTTCGGATCAACGGCAAGCCGGTGCGCCGCAAGCTGCAAAGCAAGCCGCCGCGCGTGCTGCTGTATCACAAACCGACCGGCGAAATCGTCAGTCATGCCGATCCGGAAGGTCGCGCCTCGGTATTCGACCGCCTGCCGCCGATGAAAACGGCGAAGTGGCTCGCGGTCGGCCGGCTCGACTTCAATACCGAAGGCCTGCTGATGCTGACGACGTCCGGCGATCTCGCGAACCGCTTCATGCATCCGCGTTACAGCGTCGAGCGCGAATATGCGGTGCGCGTGGTGGGCGAACTCAACGAAGCCTCGCGTCAGAAGCTGCTGCACGGCGTCGAACTCGAAGACGGCCCGGCCAACTTCCTGCGCATTCGCGATGGCGGCGGCGAAGGCACCAATCACTGGTATCACGTCGCCCTGGCCGAAGGTCGCAACCGCGAAGTGCGTCGCATGTTCGAGGCCGTCGGCCTGATGGTGAGCCGGTTGATCCGCACGCGTCACGGCGAAATCGCGCTGCCGCGCGGCTTGAAACGTGGCCGCTGGGAAGAGCTCGAAGAAACGCAGGTGCGCAAGCTGATGGCGACCGTCGGCCTGAAGATCGCCGCCGATGAAAAGGGCGGCAAGCACGGTGCTGTGGGCGAACGTCGTCAGCCGGATCCGATGGAAACCTCGATGGGCTTCATCACCCGCGATCCGGTGCTGACGACCCACGGTCAGCTCGACCAGCCGCGCCGCGGCGGCCGTCGCGGTGCGCCGGGTGGTGGTGGTTTCGGTGCGGGCACGGGCGGCTACGGCGGTCAGCCGGGCAGCGGCTACGGCGGCGGCAAGCCGGGCGGTAACCGCCGCGGCGGCAGCGGTGGCGGTGGTGGTGGCGATGTCGATGGCAACCGGATGTCGTACGGCGCGAACGGCAGCAAGCGTGGCGGCAGTGCCGGCGGCGGTGGTGCCAAGGGGCCGCGCAATGGAAATGGCAGCCGTCCCGAAGGCGGTGGTTCGGCGGGGGGTGCCCGCGGTGGTCAGCAACGGCCGCAACAGCAGCGCAACCGCTCGCGCGGGCGCTGATCGGCGGCGGCCCGGCCGCCGTTTGACTACGATGTGAGGCCGGCCCGGCGGGCCGGCTGATGAGGCGATACTTTGCGTTTTTATTTAAAAACGCTATAATCGCAAAGTCGCTGGGCGTACGGATTTGTTGTGCGGCCTAGGTGCGACCACCAGAGGTAAGAAGATGGGCGTTTCGCCCATTTTTTTTTGCTGAAACGGTTGGGCATCTCGGGTAGCGCTTCCTGCGCCGGCAAGGCGCGCGTCTGCGGGTGAATCGCGAACGGCGAGCGCGAACACCTGAGAGGACACTGTGCAACTGACGGAATTGATTGAAACCACGGTCACCGCGCTCGGCTACGAGCTGGTCGATCTCGAGCGCACCGGGCGCGGCATGCTGTGTATCTATATTGACCAGCCCGCCGGCATCGCGATCGACGATTGCGAAAAGGTGACGCGTCAGCTGCAGCACGTATTGACGGTCGAAAACATCGATTACGAACGGCTCGAGGTATCGTCCCCGGGCCTCGACCGGCCGCTGAAGAAACTCGTCGACTTCGAGCGATTCGCCGGGAGCGAAATCTCCGTCACCCTGAAAAAACCGCTGGAAGGCCGCAAGACCTACCGCGGCATTCTGCATGCGCCGAACGGCGAAACGATCGGTTTGGAATTCGAGAGGAAGAAGGGCGAGGCGGTCATGCTGGATTTCACGCTGGCCGACATCGACAAAGCCCGCCTGATTCCGCAAGTTGACTTTAGGAGCCGCAAACAATGAGTCGCGAAGTGTTGATGCTGGTGGATGCGCTGGCGCGCGAGAAAAACGTCGACAAGGATGTCGTGCTGGGCGCGCTCGAAGCTGCGCTGGCCTCGGCTTCCAAGAAGCTGTTCGACGAAGGCGCCGAAATTCGCGTCCATATCGATCGCGAGAGCGGCGAACACGAAACCTTCCGTCGCTGGCTGGTCGTGCCGGACGAAGCCGGCCTCCAGGAGCCGGATCGCGAAATCCTGCTGTTCGAGGCACGTGAGCAGAAGGCCGAAATCGAAGTCGGCGAATATGTCGAGGAGCCGGTGCCCTCGATCGAATTCGGCCGGATCGGCGCACAGGCCGCCAAGCAGGTGATTCTGCAGAAGGTTCGCGACGCCGAGCGCGAGCAGATCCTGAACGACTACCTCGAGCGCGGCGAAAAAATCATGACCGGTGCGGTCAAGCGTCTCGACAAGGGTAACTTCATCGTCGAATCGGGCCGCGTCGAAGCGCTGCTGCGTCGCGATCAACTGATTCCGAAGGAAAACCTTCGCGTCGGCGATCGCGTTCGCGCCTACATCGCCAAGGTCGATCGCACCGCACGCGGTCCGCAGATCGAACTGTCGCGCACGGCACCCGAATTCCTGATGAAGCTGTTCGAAATGGAAGTGCCGGAAATCGAGCAGGGTTTGCTTGAAATCAAGGCGGCAGCTCGCGATCCGGGCGTTCGCGCAAAAATCGGCGTGATCGCCTACGACAAGCGGATCGATCCGATCGGCACTTGCGTCGGCATCCGCGGTTCGCGCGTCCAGGCCGTGCGCAACGAGCTGGGTGGCGAAAACATCGACATCGTGCTATGGTCGGAAGATCCCGCCCAGTTCGTGATCGGCGCGCTCGCGCCGGCAGCCGTCCAGTCGATCGTCGTCGATGAAGAAAAGCATTCGATGGATGTCGTCGTCGACGAGAACGAATTGGCAGTCGCGATCGGCCGTAGCGGCCAGAACGTGCGTCTGGCCGGCGAATTGACCGGCTGGCAGATCAACATCATGACGCCGAACGAATCCGCGCTGAAGCAGGGCGAGGAACGTGATCGTCTGCGCAGCCTGTTCATGGCGCGTCTCGATGTCGACGAGGAAGTGGCCGACATCCTGATCGACGAAGGCTTCACGAGCCTTGAAGAAATCGCCTACGTCCCGCTGAACGAAATGCTCGAAATCGAGGCGTTCGACGAGGAAACGGTGCATGAACTGCGCAATCGCTCGCGCGACGCACTGTTGACGATGGCGATCGCCAACGAGGAAAAGGTGGAGAATGCTTCGCTCGACCTCAAGAGCCTCGATGGTATTACCTCCGAATTGCTGGCAAAGCTGGCGGAGAACGGCGTGCAGACGCGCGACGATCTCGCCGAACTGGCCGTCGATGAGCTGGTCGAGATGACCGGCGTGGAAGAAGAAGCCGCGAAAGCGCTGATCATGAAAGCACGTGAACATTGGTTCCAGTGAGAAATGACCATGGCGCACTGATATTTGGCGGCCGGAAGGCCGCATGACACGATGTTAACCGCAAGGAATCGGTCCTTGCATTAAGAGGAATGAATGGCGAGTAACAACGTAGCCCAATTTGCCGCGGAACTGAAAATGCCTGCTGGTGTGCTGCTCGAGCAGCTGCAGGCGGCAGGCGTCCAGAAAGCGAGTGAAGACGATGCGCTGTCGGAAACCGACAAGGCGCGTCTGCTCGATCATTTGCGTAAATCGCACGGCTCGTCCGACGCCGACAAGCGCAAGATCACGCTGACCCGCCGGCATACGTCGGAAATCAAGCAATCCGACGGGACGGGTAAGGCTCGTACCATTCAGGTCGAGGTGCGCAAGAAGCGGACGTTCGTGAAGCGCGACGATGTCGCGGAAAACGGCGTCGACGGCGATCAGGACCAGGTTGACGACGTGGCAGCCGACGCGGAGCTGAAGCGCCGCGAGGAAGAGGCAAGCCGCGAGGCGGAACTGCTCGAGAAGCAGGCTCAGGAACTTCGCGAGCGCCAGGAACACCTCGAACGCGAGGAATCCGAGCGCCGTGCGCGCGAAGAGGCTGCGGAAGCCGAGCGTCGCCGTGCCGAGGAAGAAGCTGCCTCCAAGCGTGCAGCCGCAGCGGCGCAACAGCAGCAGGCAGCGGCCCAGCAGGCCGCCGAGCAGGAAGCGGCGCGTGTGCAGCAGGCGCAAGCGGCACCGGCAGTGGCTGCCGCGCCGCAGGCTGCCGAATCGTCCTCGCAAGACGAAGAACGTGCGGCCGCCGAACGTGCGGCCCAGCGCGAAGCGGCGAAGAAGGCCGAAGATGCGGCGCGCGAAGCTGCCGACAAGGCGCGCGCCGAACAGGAAGAAATCCGCAAGCGCCGCGAAAAGGCTGAAGCCGAAGCGCGTGCGATTCGCGAAATGATGGCAACGCCGCGTCGTGCGCAGGTCAAGGCCGTCGAGCCGCCGAAGCCGGTCGAGCCGCCGAAGGCTGCCGAAGCCAAGGGCACGCTGCACAAGCCGGCCAAGCCGCCAGGCGAAGCGGGCGCACGCCCTGCCGTGGCGAAGAAGCCGGCGGCGCCGGCGACCACCACCACCACGGCAGCGCCGGGTGCGGGTGACCGCAACAAGAAGCCGGGTGCAGGCAAGGGCGGTTGGCAGGACGATGCCTCGAAGCGCCGCGGTATCAAGACGCGTGGCGATTCGAGCGGCGGTGTCGATCGTGGCTGGCGTGGTGGCCCGAAAGGTCGCGGCCGTCACCAGGACAGCGCTTCGTCGTTCCAGGCGCCGACCGAGCCGGTCAGCCGCGAAATCCATGTGCCGGAAACCATTTCGGTGGCGGATCTCGCTCACAAGATGTCGGTGAAAGCGTCCGAAGTCATCAAGGTCATGATGAAGCTCGGCCAGATGGTCACCATCAACCAGGTGCTGGACCAGGAAACGGCGATGATCATCGTCGAGGAACTGGGTCACCGTGCCTTGGCGGCCAAGCTCGACGATCCGGAAGCCTTGCTGGTCGAAGGCGAAGTGGGTGTCGATGCGGAGCAACTGCCGCGTCCGCCGGTCGTTACCGTGATGGGTCACGTCGACCACGGCAAGACCTCGCTGCTCGACTACATCCGTCGCGCCAAGGTGGCAGCCGGTGAAGCGGGCGGGATTACGCAGCACATCGGTGCGTATCACGTCGAAACGCCGCGCGGCGTCGTCACGTTCCTCGATACCCCGGGTCACGAGGCCTTCACGGCCATGCGTGCACGCGGTGCGAAGGCGACCGACATCGTGATTCTGGTGGTGGCGGCCGACGACGGCGTGATGCCGCAGACGAAGGAAGCTATTGCGCACGCCAAGGCGGGCGGCGTTCCGATCGTCGTGGCGATCAACAAGATCGACAAGCCGGATGCGAATCTGGACCGCGTCAAGCAGGAACTCGTCGCCGAAGGCGTCGTGCCGGAAGAGTACGGTGGCGAGTCGCCGTTCGTGCCGGTGTCCGCGAAGACGGGTGCGGGTATCGACGATCTGCTCGAAAACGTGCTGCTGCAAGCCGAAGTGCTGGAATTGAAGGCACCGATCGAAGCGGCTGCCAAGGGCATCGTGATTGAAGCGAAGCTCGACAAGGGCAAGGGCCCGGTCGCAACGGTGCTGGTGCAGTCGGGTACGCTGTCGCGCGGCGATGTCGTGCTGGCGGGTTCGGCCTACGGCCGTGTGCGTGCGATGCTCGACGAAAATGGCAAGCCGACCAAGTCGGCAGGTCCGTCGATCCCGGTCGAAATCCAGGGTCTGTCGGAAGTGCCGGGTGCGGGCGAGGAAGTGATCGTGCTGCCGGACGAGCGCAAGGCGCGTGAAATCGCCCTGTTCCGTCAAGGCAAGTTCCGCGACGTCAAGCTGGCCAAGCAGCAAGCGGCCAAGCTCGAAAGCATGCTCGAACAGATGGGCGAAGGCGAAGTACAAAACCTGCCGCTTATCGTCAAGGCCGACGTGCAGGGTTCGCAGGAAGCACTGGTGCAGTCGCTGCTCAAGCTGTCGACCGCCGAAGTGCGCGTGCAGATCGTGCACGGCGCAGTGGGTGGCATCAGCGAAAGCGACGTCAACCTGGCCACGGCCTCGAAGGCGGTCATCATCGGCTTCAACACGCGTGCCGATGCTCAAGCCCGCAAGGTCGCCGAATCGAATGGCGTCGATATCCGCTACTACAACATCATCTATGACGCAGTGGATGAGGTGAAGGCGGCGATGTCGGGCATGCTCGCACCGGAAAAGCGCGAAACCCAGACCGGTACGGTCGAAGTGCGCCAGGTCATCAAGGTGCCGAAGATCGGTCTCGTGGCCGGCTGTATGGTCACGGACGGCGTGGTCAAGCGCTCGTCGTCGGTGCGCGTGCTGCGCAACAACGTGGTCATCTTCACGGGCGAGCTCGATTCGCTGAAGCGCTTCAAGGACGACGTGAAGGAAGTGAAGCAAGGCTTCGAGTGCGGTATGTCGATCAAGAACTTCAACGATATCGTCGAAGGCGATCAGTTCGAAGTGTTCGAGGTCACGGAAGTCGCTCGGACGCTGTAAGGCCGACGTGAACGCTGATGGGCGGGGCAGGCGTGGGCCTGTCCCGCCCATTTTCATGGCGACGGCCGCTGTGCCGTCGCCCGTTCGATGAACGGAATGACGGATTTACCATGACGAAGAAACGTACTTCTCCCAATCGCAACGTGCAAATCGCCGATCAGATCCAACGTGATCTGTCGCAGTTGATCATGCGCGAAGTGAAGGACCCCCGGATCGGTATCGTGACGATCCAGAGCGTCGAGCTGACGCCGGATTACGCGCACGCGAAGGTGTACTTCACGGCGCTGACGGGCGACCCCCACCAGACGCAAGATGCGCTGAACCACGCGGCCGGCCATTTGCATAATCTGCTGTTCAAGCGCCTGCATATCCACACGGTGCCGACGCTGCATTTCCACTACGACCAGACCATCGAAAGGGCTGTCGAGATGTCGCGCTTGATCGAACAAGCGAATTCGACGCGCGCGAAAGACGACTGAGTCCGGCTGCCGAATCCGATTTTTGCCATGACGACTGCTCCCCAACGCCCGCCGCGCGTGCCGCGCCGCATGCTCGACGGCGTGCTGCTGCTCGATAAGCCCATCGGGTTGTCCAGCAATGATGCCCTGATTCGCGCCAAGCGCCTCTATCTGGCGAAAAAGGCCGGCCATACCGGCACGCTCGATCCCCTTGCCACCGGCCTGCTGCCGCTCTGTTTCGGTGAAGCCACCAAGTTCTCGCAGGATCTGCTCGACGCCGACAAGACTTACGAAGCGACGATGCGGCTCGGGATTCGCACGACCACCGGCGACGCCGAGGGCGAGGCGATCGAGACGCGCGAGGTCGTTGTCGACCGTGCCGCGATCGAGGCTGTGCTGCCGCGCTTTCTCGGCGAAATCGTGCAGGTGCCGCCGATGTACTCGGCGCTCAAGCGTGACGGCAAGCCGCTTTATGAATACGCGCGTGCCGGTCAGACGGTCGAGCGCGAGGGCCGGCAGGTAACGATCCATGTGCTCGATCTGCTGGCGTGCGAGCTGCCCGACGTGACGTTTCGCGTGACCTGCAGCAAGGGCACCTATGTCCGCACGCTGGCCGAGGACATCGGCGAAGCGCTGGGCTGCGGCGCGCATCTGGTCGCGCTGCGGCGCACCGGTGTCGGTGCGCTGACGCTCGAACATGCCGTCACGCTCGATGCGCTGTCCGATGCACCGGCCGTCGAGCGCGATGCCTGGCTGCAGCCGGTCGACGCGTTGCTGTCCACGTTCGCGCGTGTGACGCTCGATGCGGACGAAGCAAAGCGCTTCCGTCACGGCCAGCGTTTGCGGCTTGCGGCCGAGCATGAAATCGGCGCGGAAGAGGGCGCGCGTGTGCGCGTCTACGACGAGGTGAATCAACTGCTCGGCGTCGCGCGCCTGACGGACGGCGTGCTCGCGCCG
>NZ_BAAILN010000093.1:171247-183067 GCF_054589155.1 Burkholderia sp. 3C | reverse complement strand
GCGCAGCGAGACACCATGAAAAACGCCCGGTCGATCGACCGGGCGTTTTCTTTGGTACGCAGTGCCTCGATGCGCGAGTATGTCAGTGCGCGGCTGACGCCGCCGCTCCCGAATCGCCACCGCCCCCGGCTTTTTCCGGCTTGGTAATCCAGACCAACCCGATCAGCACCACGAAGATTGCGGCCGACAGATAGAACAGGTCGTTCACCCCGAGCTGCGCGGCCTGTTGCGTGGTCATCTGGTTGATCAGGCCATACGCCTGCTGATCGCTGAGCCCCAGGCTGTTCATCTGCGCGACGGCTTGATTGAACACCGGGTTGTAGACGTTGGCCTGCTCGACGAGCTGCGCGTGGTGGAAATTGTTGCGATGGTCCCAGGCCGTCTGGAAGATTGACGTACCAATCCCGCCGCACATGATCCGCACGAAATTCGACAAGCCGGATGCCGCGGGAATGCGATGGCCGGGCAGCCCCGACAGCGTGATCGACACGAGCGGAATGAAGAAGCCTGCCATTGCGATGCCCTGGATGAACGTAGGCGCCATCAGCGACCATTCGTCGACGCCGGTCGTGTAGCCCGAACGCATCCAGAAGCAGAGCCCGAACACCAGAAATGCCGCTGTTGCGATATAGCGCGGGTCGGTGCGCGGCAGGAACTTGCCGGTGATCGGCGACAGGATGACGGCGAAGAAGCCGACCGGCGCCAGAACCATCCCGGCGTCGGTGGCCGTGTAGCCGATCTGCGTTTGCAGCCAGAGCGGCAGCAGCACCAGATTGCCGAAATACAAGCCGTAGCCGACCGACAGTGCGACCGTACCGCCAGTGAAATTGCGCGTGCGGAACAGCGACAAATCGACCACCGGATGCTTGGCCGTCAATTCCCAGATCACGAAGAACGCGAGCGCGATCACGGCGATCAGCGCCAGCGCGATGATCATGGGCGAGGCGAACCAGTCGAGATCCTTGCCCTTGTCGAGCATGACCTGCAGCGAGCCGACCCAGATCACCAGCAGCGCGAGGCCCACGCCGTCGATCGGCGCCTTGCGCGTGACCGATTCACGGCTGCGATAGATCATCCACGTCACGATCGCGGCGACGATGCCGACCGGGATGTTGACGTAGAAGATCCACGGCCACGAATAGTTGTCCGAGATCCAGCCGCCCAGAATCGGCCCGGCCACAGGCGCGATCAGCGTGGTCATCGACCAGAGCGCCAGCGCCATCGGTGCGCGGGCGCGCGGATAGCTCGACAGCAGCAGCGATTGCGACAGCGGGATCATCGGCCCGGCCACGGCGCCCTGGATCACGCGCGAGACCAGAAGAAACGGCAGCGTCGGCGCCAGTCCGCACAGCCACGACGAAAGCACGAACAGGATGATCGACGCGAGGAACAGGCGCACCTGGCCGATCCGGTCGGTCAGCCAGCCGGTCAGCGGCACCGAGATCGCATTCGCGACCGCGAACGACGTGATCACCCAGGTGCCTTGATCCGACGACACGCCGAGGTCGCCCGAGATGGTCGGGATCGCGACGTTCGCGATCGAAGTGTCCAGCACGTTCATGAACACCGCGAGCGACACCGCAATCGTGCCGAGCACGAGTTGGCCGCCTTTCAGCGGCGCATGGGCTTGAGGAGGTGTGGCCATGAGCGCTCCGCGCTTACATCGATTTCGACGTGGACGGATGGCCCGTTGCGGCGGGTGCCGCAGCGGACGTGCGCGACGTGCCGGCACCGCCGGCATTGTCGGCGATGATCCGCGCGATTTCGGCGTTGGCTTCGTCGCCGTACTTCGCGAACACGTCGGTCTGGTAAATCGTGTTCTGCACGTTGCCGAGCTGGCCACCCTGGTCGTTCTGAATATCGACGTCGACCTGCATCGACAGGCCGATACGCAGCGGATGCTGTTCGAGCTCCTTCGGATCGAGCGCGATACGTACCGGCAGGCGCTGCACGACCTTGATCCAGTTGCCGGTGGCGTTCTGCGCCGGCAGCAGCGAGAACGCCGAACCGGTGCCGGCCGAGAAGCCCACCACCTTGCCATGATACTTGACCGACGAGCCATAGATGTCGGCGCTCAGTTCGACCGGCTGGCCGATCCGCATATGCGTGAGCTGGACTTCCTTGAAGTTGGCATCCACCCACACTGCGTTGAGCGGCACCACCGACATCAGCGGCGAGCCCGGCGCGACGCGCTGGCCGACCTGCACCGAGCGTTTCGCGACATAGCCGGTGACCGGCGCCGGCAGCGTGTTGCGCGCGTTGTTGAGGTAGGCATCGCGCACCTTCGAGGCGGCGGCGAGCACGTTCGGATGATCGGCGATCGTGGTGTTCGCGGTCAGCGCACGGTTCGAGGCGAGTTGCTGCTGCGCGGCGTCGACCGAGGCCTGCGCGGCCTTGACCGCATCGCGCGCGTGCGAGATTTCTTCCTGCGAGACGGCGCCCGTTTGTGCGACGGCCGCACGGCGGCGCAGATCGTCCTGAGCCTTCGACAGATCGGACTGGCGCAGGGTGACCTGGGCGCGATATTGATCGTCGTTGACGAACAGGCCGCGCACCTGGCGCACCGTCTGCGCGAGATTGGCCTCGGCCTGTTGCAGCGCGACCTGCGCGTCGGCCGGGTCGAGCTTGACGAGCGGCGAGCCGGCCGTGACGGTTTGCGTGTCGTCGGCGTTGACCGCGATCACGGTGCCGGTGACCTGAGGCGTGATCTGCACGACGTTGCCGTTCACGTAGGCGTCGTCGGTTTCCTCGTGGAAGCGCGCGACGAGGAAGTAGTAAAGCCCGTAGGCAACTGCGGCAATCACGATGATGACGGCAAGCAGCAGCATCATCCGATTGCGCTTCGAGTTGTTCGGCTGGGAGGCGCCGGCTGCGTTCTGTTGAGGGTCGCTCATGGCGATGTTCTCCGTCGATTCTTGTCGGTGTGCGAGTGGTATCGGGCGAGGGTGGCGAGCATCAGTTCGATGCCTGCTGGCGGCTGGCCGTGGCGCCGCTGGCCGCGGGCGGCTCGGCCGCGAGTGGCGTTTGCGTGGCGTCGAAGCCGCCGCCGAGCGCCTTGATCAGGCCGATCTGCAGGTCTCGGCGCCGCATCACGAGATTCGTGACGGACTGTTCCGCGGACAACCGGTTGATGTCCGCGCTCAGTACCTGAAGCTGCTGCGACAGCCCGGCCTTGTAGCGGATCACGGCGAGATCGTAGGCGTGCGTCGAGGCCTCGAGCGCGCGTCGCGCGTCGCCCATCTGCTGGTCGGCCGAACGGATCGATGCCACCTGCGTGGCAACGTCCTCGAGCGCGCCGATCAGCGTCTGGTTGTAGTCGGCCACGCTGAGGTCGTAATCCGCGTACTTGCCCTTGAGCTGCGCGCGCAGGGCGCCGCCGTAGAAGATCGGGATATGCACGGCGGGGCCGAACTGGGCCTGACGGCTCGCGAACTTCAGAAACTGGCCCCAGCCGAACGCGTCGAAGCCGAAACCGGCCGCAAGGTTCACGTCGGGGAAGAACTCGGCCTTGGTCTCCTTGACGTCGGCGAGCCGCGCCTCGACCTGCCAGCGCGCTGCGACGATGTCGGGGCGGCGCGACACGAGATCGGCGGGAATGTTGTCCGGCAGCGTGACGGCGCCGGCCGGTTGCAGCACCGGCACCGCGATGGCGAGGCCGCGGTCCGGGCCCTTGCCGAGCAGCGCGGCCAACTGATAGCGCACCGTGGCGATCTGGCCGTCGAGTTCGGACAGCGTCGATTGGCTGGTCGCCACGTTGCCGCGTGCGGTCTGGCGTTCGACGTTGGTATCGAGCCCGGCGCCCACGCGCCCTTCGGTGATCTTGCCGACCGTCTCGCGGTTGCCGATTTCGCGCTGGGCGATGTCGCGCAAGGCGTAGAGCTGGGCGAGCTGGTTGTAGGTGCGCGCGATCGAGGTGGCGAGCGTCACGCGCGCCTGCTGGAACTCGGCCTGCGCGGCTTTTTGCTGCGACACGGCCGATTTCAGGCGCGCCTGGTTCTTGCCCCAGAGGTCCAGATCCCACGAGGCGCTGACCAGCGCGTTGTTCTCGCTGAACCAACTGCCGCCGTAGGGCGGCGGGAACAGGCCGTTGCCCGAATAAAGCTCGCGCGTCCACGAATACTGGCCGTCGATTTTCGGGAACAACGTGGCGCGCGACGACTGGATGTAGGCCGAGGCCTTGGCGATGCGCGCCTGGGCCTGGGCAATCGTGGGGTTGTCCGCCAGCGCTTCGTCGATCAGCTTCGGCAGTTGTGCATCGCCGAACTGGCTGGCCCAGTCGAAGCTCGGCCATTGGCCGCCCTGCGCGGGCAGGCTCTGCGCGCTGTCGAACTGCGCGGCGGGCGCAATCTGCTTGTCGCTACGGATGCCCATGTAATTGGCGCAGCCGGCGAGCGCGAACGCGGCAAGCGCAGCCGCGATCGCGCCGTGCACCGGCCGCGCTACCGTCCCCGGCCCTCGATGGATAGTGGACATTGCAAGGATTTCCTTATGTCGATCCGTCTGGAATTGTTGTTGTGGCACGTTTTTACTGCGCCGGATTGCCCGTGCCGCCGGCACCACCCACTGCGCTCTCGCCGCAGTAGTTGCTGAGGATCCGACGCAACATGCTTTTCAGGAATCCGACTTCCTCTGGCGTGAAGCCGGCCAGCAAAGTATCGAGCACGCTGATGAAGATTTCGGGCATGCGTTCGGCCAGCTCGCGTCCCTCGTCGGTCAGTTCGAGCTGGACCACGCGTCGGTCCTCGTGGCTGCGAACGCGTGACAGCAGCCCTCGCTTTTCGACGCGATCGAGCAGCCGCGTCACCGCGCTGGCGTCGATCGCATACTCGCGCGCCAGTTCGGCGGCGGTCGAGCACTTGCCGACCGCGAGCATGAACAGCATGCTCGCCTGCGTGCCGGTGATGCCGAGTTCGGTCTGGGTGCGCTGAGTGACGAGGTTGGTCATCAGCGAACGCACGCGGGAAAGCAGATAGCCCACGCTGTCGTTGATCGGGTAGGCCGCCAGCGACAGGCCGGGAGGAAGGCGTGAAGGGGAATCGGAATCCGACATGGTCGCTGTTTCTGCAATAGTTGACTAGGCAGCAGTATAGGTGCGAATGTTTGCCGCGGCAAATAATGCATCCGGGTTACGTGGCCGGCAATCGGGGCGGATACGGAGAGGGCGCGGTGCGCGCCCGGACAGGCGGCCCTGGCGCCGCGGCGATGGCGTTTGCGCGACAGTCGAGTGTGCAGTGCAGCGAAGCGCTCAGCTTGCGACATGTGGGCATGCTATAATCCTTGGCTTTCCAGGATGCAATTTGCAGCTGCGCGCGTGAGGCTTGATCCAACACGCGCCTTTTTGCGTGTCCGATCATCAGGTTTCGAAATCAGGTTTCTATGACCCGCGCCCTTCGCAATATCGCCATCATCGCCCACGTCGACCACGGCAAGACCACGCTCGTCGACCAACTGCTGCGCCAGTCCGGCACCTTCCGCGAGAACCAGCAGATGGTCGAGCGAGTGATGGACTCGAACGACATCGAAAAGGAGCGCGGGATCACGATTCTCGCGAAGAACTGCGCGGTCGAGTACGAAGGCACGCACATCAACATCGTCGATACCCCCGGCCACGCCGACTTCGGCGGTGAGGTCGAGCGCGTGCTGTCGATGGTCGATTCGGTGCTGCTGCTGGTCGACGCCGTCGAAGGCCCGATGCCGCAAACCCGCTTCGTCACGAAGAAGGCGCTGGCGCTCGGCCTGAAGCCGATCGTCGTGGTCAACAAGATCGACCGCCCGGGCGCACGGATCGACTGGGTCATCAACCAGACCTTCGATCTGTTCGACAAGCTCGGCGCCACCGATGAGCAGCTCGACTTCCCGATCGTCTACGCATCGGGCCTGAACGGCTATGCCTCGCTGACCCCGGAAGCGCGCGACGGCGACATGCGTCCGCTGTTCGAGGCCGTGCTCGAGCACGTGCCGGTTCGCCCGGCCGATCCGGATGCGCCGCTGCAGCTCCAGATCACCTCGCTCGACTTTTCGACCTACGTCGGCCGTATCGGCGTGGGCCGCATCACGCGTGGCCGCATCAAGCCGGGCCAGCCGGTCGTGATGCGCTTCGGCCCGGAAGGCGAGGTGTTGAGCCGCAAGATCAACCAGGTGCTGTCGTTCACGGGCCTGGAGCGTGTGCAGGTGGAATCGGCCGAAGCCGGCGACATCGTGCTGATCAACGGTATTGAAGATGTCGGTATCGGTGCGACGATCTGCGCCGTCGACACGCCGGAAGCGCTGCCGATGATCACCGTCGACGAACCGACGCTGACGATGAACTTCCTCGTGAACTCGTCGCCGCTGGCGGGCCGCGAAGGCAAGTTCGTGACGAGCCGCCAGATCCGCGATCGTCTGATGAAGGAACTGAATCACAACGTGGCGCTGCGCGTGCGCGACACGGGTGACGAAACCGTGTTCGAAGTGTCGGGCCGTGGCGAACTGCACCTGACGATTCTGGTCGAGAACATGCGTCGCGAAGGCTACGAGCTGGCTGTGTCGCGTCCGCGCGTGGTGCTGCAGGAAGTCGACGGCGTGAAGCACGAGCCGTTCGAGCTGCTGACGGTGGACGTCGAAGACGAACACCAGGGCGGCGTGATGGAAGAGCTGGGCCGCCGCAAGGGCGAAATGCTCGACATGGCGTCGGACGGCCGTGGCCGTACGCGTCTCGAGTACAAGATTTCGGCACGGGGCCTGATCGGCTTCCAGAGCGAATTCCTGACGCTGACGCGCGGCACGGGCCTGATGAGCCACATTTTCGATTCGTACGCACCGGTCAAGGATGGCTCGGTGTTCGAGCGCCGCAACGGCGTGCTGATCTCGCAGGATGACGGCGCAGCCGTGGCCTACGCGCTCTGGAAGCTGCAGGATCGCGGCCGCATGTTCGTGAAGCCGGGTGATGCGCTGTATGAAGGCATGATCATCGGCATCCACAGCCGCGACAACGATCTCGTCGTGAACCCGATCAAGGGCAAGCAGTTGACCAACGTGCGTGCGTCGGGCACCGACGAAGCGGTGCGCCTCGTGCCGCCGATTCAGATGTCGCTGGAATACGCGGTCGAATTCATCGACGACGACGAACTCGTGGAAGTCACGCCGCAGTCGATCCGCCTGCGCAAGCGCTTCCTGAAGGAACACGAGCGCCGTCGCGCCAGCCGCGAAACCGAGTGATCGAACCCTCGCGAAGCTGCGACAACGATCAGGAAAAAGCCGCCTTCGGGCGGCTTTTTCGTTGTCGGCGCCGTGATGCGTAAAACACTATTGCGGGACTTATCGGAAATCGCCCCTTTCTGCCATGAAAGCCCATTGGGCTTGGCTCTCACGGGTGCGACATTCCGCCCTTCATTGTTGCGTAGTGTGCTATGCTGCGCGCACAAAGTTTTCGGTCCTTCCAAGCAAGACTTGATTCGCAATCCGCCAAACGGTCAGGCCGTGTCGCGGAAGGTTGAGCAACCCGCTATTCCTCGAGAAGCTCGAAGAAAGGTGAGCGTAAAATGTCAGATGTCATGAAGCAGTTTCAGCTGAACTCCTATCTGTTCGGCGGCAATGCTTCGTATGTAGAAGAGCAGTACGAAGCCTATCTGGACAACCCGGCATCGGTGCCGGACAACTGGCGCGAGTATTTCGACGCGTTGCAGAATGTCCCGGCAACGGATGGTTCGAATGCCAACGACGTTGCCCATTTCCCGATCGTCGAGTCGTTCGCTCAACGCGCGAAGGCCAACGCCTTCATTCCGCGTGACAGCGGCAACGGCGGCAATCTGGCAACGGCTCGCAAGCAGGTTCACGTCCAGACCCTGATCAGCGCGTACCGCTTCCTCGGCTCGCAATGGGCCAATCTCGACCCCCTGAAGCGTCGCGAGCGTCCCGCCATTCCTGAGCTGGAGCCGTCGTTCTACGACTTCTCCGAAGCCGACCTCGACCAGACCTTCAGCGCCAGCAACCTGTATTTCGGTTTCGAGCAGGCTTCGCTGCGTGACATCGTCAAGGCGCTGCGCGACACGTACTGCGGCACGATCGGCGCCGAATACATGTATATCGGCGACCCGGAGCAGAAGCGCTGGTGGCAGGAGCGTCTCGAGTCGACGCGCGCCACGCCGAACTTCACGGCCGAGAAGAAGAAGCACGTGCTGAACCGCCTGACGGCCGCCGAAGGCCTCGAGCGCTACCTGCATACCAAGTTCGTCGGCCAGAAGCGTTTCTCGCTCGAAGGCGGCGAAAGCTTCATCGCGGCCATGGACGAAGTGGTCCAGCATTCCGGCTCGAAGGGTGTCCAGGAAATCGTCATCGGCATGGCCCACCGTGGCCGCCTGAACGTGCTCGTGAACACGCTCGGCAAGATGCCGTCCGACCTGTTCGCCGAATTCGAAGGCAAGCACGTCGACGATCTGCCGGCTGGCGACGTCAAGTATCACAAGGGTTTCTCGTCGGATGTCGCAACCGAAGGCGGCCCGGTCCACCTGTCGCTCGCGTTCAATCCGTCGCACCTTGAAATTGTCAACCCGGTGGTCGAGGGTTCGGCGAAGGCACGGATGGACCGTCGCGGCGACGCCGACGGCCTGCAAGTGCTGCCGGTGCAGATCCACGGCGATGCGGCCTTCGCGGGCCAGGGCGTCGTGATGGAAACGCTGAACCTCGCGCAAACGCGCGGCTACGGCACGCACGGCACGCTGCACATCGTCATCAACAACCAGATCGGCTTCACCACGTCGGACCCGCGCGATGCGCGCTCGACGCTGTACTGTACCGACGTGGTCAAGATGATCGAAGCGCCGGTGCTGCACGTGAACGGCGACGATCCGGAAGCGGTGGTGCTCGCGGTGCAGATCGCGATCGACTACCGGATGCAGTTCCACAAGGATGTCGTGATCGACATCGTCTGCTTCCGCAAGCTGGGTCACAACGAGCAGGACACGCCGGCGGTCACGCAGCCGCTGATGTACAAGAAGATCGCACAGCACCCGGGCACCCGCGCGCTGTATGCCGAGAAGCTCGTGCAGCAAGGCGTGATCGGCGCGGAAACGGGCGACGAATACGTCAAGGCCTTCCGCAAGGCGATGGACGATGGCCACCACACCATCGATCCGGTGCTCTCGAACTACAAGAGCAAGTATTCGGTCGACTGGGTTCCGTTCCTGAACCGCAAGTGGACGGATGCAGCCGATACGGCCGTGCCGCTCGCCGAACTGAAGCGCCTCGGCGAACGCATCACCACGGTGCCGGAAAACTTCAAGGTTCACCCGCTGGTCGAGCGCGTCATCAACGATCGCCGCAAGATGGCGAGCGGCGAGCAGGCGCTGGACTGGGGCATGGGTGAACACCTCGCCTACGCTTCGCTGGTCGCATCGGGCTATGCCGTGCGTCTGACGGGCCAGGATTCGGGCCGTGGCACGTTCACGCACCGTCACGCGGTGCTGCACGACCAGAACCGCGAGCGCTGGAACGACGGCACGTACGTGCCGCTGCAGAACATCTCGGAAGGTCAGGCGAACTTCAATGTGATCGACTCGGTGCTGTCCGAAGAAGCGGTGCTCGGTTTCGAGTACGGCTACTCGACCGCCGAACCGAACACGCTGGTGCTGTGGGAAGCGCAGTTCGGCGACTTCGTGAACGGCGCGCAGGTCGTGATCGACCAGTTCATCTCGTCGGGCGAAGTGAAGTGGGGCCGCGTGTCGGGCCTGACGATGCTGCTGCCGCACGGCTATGAAGGGCAAGGTCCGGAGCACTCGTCCACGCGTATCGAGCGTTTCCTGCAACTGTGCGCGGATCACAACATGCAAGTGGTCCAGCCCACCACGCCGGCTCAGATCTTCCACTTGCTGCGCCGCCAGATGATCCGCCTGTTCCGCAAGCCGCTGATCGTGGCAACGCCGAAGTCGCTGCTGCGTCACAAGGAAGCGGTGTCGGATCTGTCGGAACTCGCGAAGGGTTCGTTCCATCCGGTGCTGGGCGAGATCGACGAGTCGATCGACGCGAAGAAGGTCAAGCGCGTGGTGGCCTGCTCGGGCCGCGTGTATTACGACCTGGTCGCACACCGTCGCGAAGCGAAGGCGAACGACGTCGCGATCATCCGTATCGAACAGCTCTATCCGTTCGCGCACAAGCAGTTCGAAGCGGAAATGAAGAAGTACGACAATGCGACCGAAGTGGTCTGGGTGCAGGACGAGCCGCAGAATCAAGGCCCGTGGTTCTACATCGAACACCACCTGAAGGAAGGCATGAAGGACGGTCAGAAGCTGGCATACAGCGGCCGTCCGGCTTCGGCCTCGCCGGCGGTCGGTTACTACGCGAAGCACTATGAGCAGCAGAAGGCCCTGATCGAAGGGGCGTTCGGCCGACTCAAGAGCGCGTCGATCGCAAAATAAGCGGACATCACGAACCGGGAGCGCGCCCAAGCGCGTTCCCGGTTTGTTTCGTCGCGCGCGCAGCGAATCTGACGCGAGCACGAACTGTCCTCGGCATCCCGACATTACCCAGATCAAGCATCCAGGAAACAAGTCATGGCTATCGTAGAAGTCAAAGTCCCCCAGCTTTCGGAATCGGTTTCGGAAGCCACCATGCTGCAGTGGAAGAAGAAGCCCGGTGAAGCCGTCGCTCAGGACGAAATCCTGATCGAACTCGAGACCGACAAGGTCGTGCTGGAAGTGCCGGCACCGGCAGCCGGCGTGCTGTCGCAAGTGCTGCAAAACGACGGCGATACGGTTGTTGCCGATCAACTGATCGCCACGATCGACACCGAAGCCAAGGCTGGCGCCGTGGCGGCGGCTGCCGGCGAAGCGGAAGTGCGTCCGGCTCCGGTGCCCGTCGCCGTGGAAGCCGCGCCGGCCGCTGCTTCGGGGTCGAGCAACACGTCGGCCTCGCCGGCTGCCGCCAAGCTGCTGGCCGAGAAGGGCGTCGATCCGAGCCAGGTCTCGGGCACGGGCCGCGACGGCCGCATCACGAAGGGCGACGCGCTGGGCGCGAACGCCGCACCGGTGAAGGCGGCTGCCGCACCGGCCGCCGCCGCGCCGAAGAAGGCCGCAGCGCTGCCGGACGTCAAGGTTCCGGCCTCGGCCACGACCTGGCTGAACGATCGTCCGGAACAACGCGTGCCGATGTCGCGCCTGCGTGCGCGTATCGCCGAACGTCTGCTCGAATCGCAGCAAACCAACGCGATCCTGACGACGTTCAACGAAGTCAACATGCAGCCGGTCATGGACCTGCGCGGCAAGTACAAGGACAAGTTCGAGAAGGAACACGGCGTGAAGCTGGGCTTCATGTCGTTCTTCGTCAAGGCGGCGGTTCACGCCCTGAAGAAGTACCCGCTCGTGAACGCGTCGATCGACGGCAACGACATCGTCTACCACGGTTACTTCGACATCGGTATCGCGGTTGGTTCGCCGCGTGGCCTGGTGGTGCCGATCCTGCGCAATGCCGACCAGCTGAGCCTGGCCGACATCGAGAAGAAGATCGCCGAATTCGGCCAGAAGGCCAAGGACGGCAAGCTGTCGATCGAGGAAATGACGGGCGGTACGTTCTCGATCTCGAACGGCGGCGTGTTCGGCTCGATGCTGTCGACCCCGATCATCAACCCGCCGCAGTCGGCCATCCTCGGCGTGCACGCGACGAAGGAACGCCCGGTCGTCGAAAACGGCCAGATCGTGATTCGTCCGATCAACTACCTGGCGCTGTCGTACGACCACCGCATCATCGACGGCCGCGAAGCCGTGCTGTCCCTGGTCGCGATGAAGGATGCGCTGGAAGATCCGGCACGCCTGCTGCTGGATCTGTAAGCCTCGCTTTTCCGTATTGAAT
>NZ_BAAILN010000093.1:154921-171165 GCF_054589155.1 Burkholderia sp. 3C | reverse complement strand
GTTCGCGCGGCGCACGCATTGCGTGCCGCCGCGCGTCGGGCAACAGAGAAGGATAGTCATGTCCAAGGAATTTGACGTCGTCGTGATTGGCGCCGGCCCCGGCGGCTACATCGCTGCGGTGCGTGCAGCCCAGCTCGGCAAGACGGTTGCCTGTATCGAGAAGTGGAAGAACCCGGCCGGCACGCTGAAGCTCGGCGGCACCTGCCTGAACGTCGGTTGCATCCCGTCGAAGGCGCTGCTGGCCTCGTCGGAAGAATTCGAAAACACCTCGCATCACCTGGCCGATCACGGCATCACGGTCGGCGAAGTGAAGATGGACACCGCCAAGATGCTGGCCCGCAAGGACGCCATCGTCGAGAAGATGACGGGCGGTATCGAGTTCCTGTTCAAGAAGAACAAGATCACCTGGCTGAAGGGCCATGGCAAGTTCGCGGGCAAGACCGACGCGGGCGTGCAGATCGAAGTCAGCGGCGAAGGCGAGACCGAAGTCGTGACGGCGAAGAACGTCATCATCGCTACCGGCTCGAAGGCGCGTCACCTGCCGAACCTGCCGGTGGACAACAAGATCGTCGCCGACAACGAAGGCGCGCTGACGTTCGACACCGTGCCGAAGAAGCTGGCCGTGATCGGCGCCGGCGTGATCGGCCTCGAACTCGGTTCGGTCTGGCGCCGCCTGGGTGCCGAAGTGACCGTGCTCGAAGCGCTGCCGGCGTTCCTCGGTGCCGCTGACGAAGCGGTCGGCAAGGAAGCCGCGAAGCTGTTCAAGAAGCAAGGCCTCGATATCAACCTCGGCGTGAAGATCGGCGACGTGAAGGCCTCCGACGCCGGTGTGTCGATTGCCTATACCGACAAGGACGGCAACGCCAAGACGCTCGACGCCGACCGCCTGATCGTGTCGGTCGGCCGCGTGCCGAACACCGACAACCTCGGCCTCGAAGCCATCGGCCTGAAGGCCAACGAGCGCGGCTTCATCGACGTGGATGACCACTGCCGCACGGCCGTGCCGAACGTGTTCGCGATCGGCGACGTGGTGCGTGGCCCGATGCTCGCGCACAAGGCCGAAGACGAAGGCGTGCTGGTGGCCGAAGTGATCGACGGCCAGAAGCCGCACATCGACTACAACTGCATTCCGTGGGTGATCTACACCTCGCCGGAAATCGCCTGGGTCGGCAAGACCGAGCAGCAGTTGAAGTCGGAAGGCCGCGAGATCAAGGCGGGCAAGTTCCCGTTCTCGATCAACGGCCGTGCGCTCGGCATGAACGCACCGGAAGGCTTCGTGAAGATCATCGCCGATGCCAAGACCGACGAAGTGCTCGGCGTGCACATCATCTCGGCCAATGCGTCCGACCTGATCGCGGAAGCCGTGGTGGCGATGGAGTTCAAGGCGGCGTCGGAAGACATCGCCCGGATCTGCCATCCGCACCCGTCGCTGTCGGAAGTCGTGCGCGAAGCGGCACTCGCCGCCGACAAGCGTTCGCTGAACAGCTGATCGATGCGGCCGCGAGGCCGCGATACGGCGCCGTGCCGGCATGTTGCCGGGGCGGTGCCGCCGTTTGATGCCGAAGGCGGGCGGGAGTTTTCCGCTCGCCTTTGGTTTTTCTGGCTTGCATGATGAACGTCACCGAATACTACGAGCGCGAACTGGGTACGCGCGGCTATCAGGCCGACACTGCCCAACGCACCGCGATCACGCGACTGCAACACTGTTTCGACGAGTGGGTCGCCTACAAGGCGCGGCGCTCGAATGCATTCAAGAAACTCGTCATCCGGCCGGAATTGCCGAAGGGCGTGTATATGTGGGGCGGCGTCGGTCGCGGCAAAAGCTTCCTGATGGACAGCTTCTTCGCGGTCGTGCCGGTGCAGCGCAAGACGCGCCTGCACTTTCACGAATTCATGCGCGAAGTGCACCGTGAGCTCGAAGAGCTCAAAGGGCAGGCCGATCCGCTCGACGAGCTGGCGCGCCGCATCGCGAAGCGCTATCGCCTGATCTGCTTCGACGAATTCCACGTGTCCGATATTGCCGATGCGATGATTCTGTATCGCTTGCTCGACCGACTGTTCAGCAACGGCGTGCAGTTCGTGATGACCTCGAACTACGATCCGGATCTGCTGTATCCCGACGGGCTGCATCGCGACCGCATGCTGCCGGCCATCGCGCTGATCAAGCAGAAGCTCGATGTGATGAACGTCGATGCCGGCGTCGATTACCGCCAGCGCACGCTGACGCAGGTGAAGATGTACCACTCGCCGCTTGGCGCCGAAGCCGACCGCGAATTGCGCGATGCGTTTGCGCGGCTGGCCGCGGTGCCCGACGAAAGCCCGATTCTGCGTATCGAGAAGCGTGAGCTGAAGGCGTTGCGCAAGGCCGATGGCGTGGTCTGGTTCGACTTTGCGACGCTGTGCGGCGGCCCGCGCTCGCAAAACGATTACCTGGAGCTGGCGTCGCGCTTTCACGCGATCGTGCTGTCCGACGTGCCGCAAATGTCGCCACGGATGGCGTCCGAGGCACGCCGCTTCACCTGGCTGATCGATGTGCTGTACGACCACAAGGTCAAGCTGCTGATGTCGGCCGAGGTGCGGGTGGAAGATCTCTACGTGGAAGGGCCGATGGCGAACGAGTTCAGCCGGACCGTGTCGCGCATCGTGGAGATGCAGTCGCAGGAGTACATCGAAACGCCGCGACGTGTGGTGGATACTTCGCTGACCTGATCGAAGCGAGCCGGGGCGAGTTCGCGTGAGGGGAACGACCGATTCAACTCATTCGGTCATTTTCAGAATCGTCCAATATCCAGCGCGTGAGCGTCTCGTTATCGTACGTCATGTTCCTGTAATCGGAGTGGTGACATGACGCCGTACCGAGACATAACCGATATCGAGTGGCAGCGCGTTGCCGGCCTGCTGCCCGAATTGCGCCCGCGGAAGGAATTGCGAGGGCGTCCGCTTGCCGATGCGCGCAATGTGCTGAACGGCGTGCTGTGGGTGATTTTCAGCGGCGCATCGTGGTCTGCCATCCCGCGCCGTTATCCTGCGTACCAAACGTGCCATCGCCGCTTCATGCTCTGGTACGAATCGGGCACCTTGCGTGCCGTGTTGAGCGAATTGTTCGGCACCATCAGCGATGATCTCTACGAAACCGTCACCATCCGCATGCGTAAGCACACGCATTCACGGGCAGCGGAATTGCGTCATGCGATTTTGCCGAACCGGGTTCGCATGCCGCGTGTCGATCAACCCTTCCTGTCGGAGCCGCACGCACTCGCGTCGTCTCCGTTGCAGCCGCCCCATCCACTGGCGGCGTGATCAAGCGCGGTACATCAAGAGCAATAGCAGCGGCGCCCGTGTTTGACCGTGCGCCGCGTTCTGCTTGACGCTCGCTCAGGGTTGGCGAACCCAGGTCTGCGAACGGCCGAGCAGTGATACGCCGATATACCCGCGCACGACCAGCTTTTGGCCACCGTCCTCAAGCGTCATCTTGCACTTGTAGACCTTGCCATTCTCGGGGTCGAGAATGTTGCCGCCGTCCCAGTGGTCGCCTTCCTTCTTCATCGCCTTGATGATCGTCATGCCCTTGATCAACTGATCCTTGCGCTCGTCGGTACAGGCCGTGCAGCGCCGATCCGGCGTGTCGTTATCGCCGAGGCCCTTCATCACGGTGCCGGTCAGATCGCCGTTCGAATCCTGCGTGATCTGAACGAGTGCCTTCGGCTTGCCGGTGTGATCGTCGATCGTTTGCCAGGTGCCGAGCGGGCTGTCGGCTTGAGCGAATGCGCTCATGGCGGACATGAGCAGGGCACCGCCGACGGCGAGCTTGCGCAGCGAGAGATTGAAGCGGGTCATTGTCTTCCTCCTTGAGTGCATATCTTTTTCTGTCGAGCTCTGCGTCGTTTGCGCTGAATGCCTGCAAACATGCTTGGCACGATCGTTCGAGAACCTCTGCGCAGAATACGTGAAAGCCGTCGCTGCGTTTGATAGAGGTGCCTCTAATCGAGCCGGATCGCGTTCGGCGCGCGAGCCGGCGCATCAGGCTTATTGCAGTTGATAGGAGAACGACGCATTGATGCGCGGGCTGCGCGATGCGCTTTCGATCGGTGCGTCGCCCACCGCCTTCGCCACGTTGAGGTCGAGGTTGTAGTGCTGGCCGTCCGATACGCGTACGCCGATGCCGACCGACGACAGCCGGTTCGGTTGCGGCGTGCCCGCGTGCAGGTATACGCGCGCCATGTCGTACGCGATGTATGGCGTGATCGACTTCAAATAGGCATAGCCGACCGTGAATTGACGGTTGATTTCCGCCGACATGCCCCAGCCCGAATCGCCCGATGCCTCGCCGGGCTCGTACCCGAGCGCGAAGCGCTGGGCACCGAACGCAATCTGCTCGGTGGTCGGCAGCGATACCGCGCTGTACTGGCCCGTCAACTGCACCGTGGTGCCGATCTTGTACGGCCATTGGTTGGTCTGCACCAGCGTGCCGCCAGTGCGCACGAACGTGATCGAGGCCGGGTTGGTCTGCGTCGAGCCGGCGATATTCGTTTCGGCCGATTTCGATGCGCCGAGGATGTCGAAGGCCTTCGCCACGTTCAGGCTGAGCTTGGTGACCGAGCTCGGCCGGATCGTCGTGTAATCCATCTGCGCCTGCAGCACGCGCACCTGCGAGCGCAGGCCGATGTATTGGCCGCCGAGCTGGTTTTGATAGTTGTCCTCGCTATGCGACGCGTAGCCGGACACGGTGGCGAGCAGGCTGCGCTGATTGTTGAGCAGGATCGGGTACGACGTCGACAGGCCGATCTTGTCGTTGATCACGGTGCGTTTCACATAGGAGGGCAGGCCGGGGTTGTCGGTCGGGTTGCCGCGGTAATGGCTGGCATCGATGCGCGCGATCAGGCCGTTGCTGCCGATCGGCACCGAGCCGCTGGCCGCCACATAGGTCACGTTGTTCGGCCCCTTCGGCGCCAGCGCCGAGATGCTCAACTGTTCGCCGAGCGAGGTCAGGCCGCTTTCGGTGACGGTGAACACGCCCTGCACGCCGGGCGTGGTGGTGGCGATGCCGCTGCTGACGTTGATCGGCTTGCGCGATACATCGAGCGTCATGGTGGTCGCGCCGTCGGTGTTTTGCGGCGGCGGCACGTTGGCCTTGACGGTGATGCCGGGCAGCAGGCCGAATGTATTCACGTAGCGCTCGAACGTGTCCTTGCGCAGCGGCCGGTCAGCCGTGATGTGCGCCGCGACCGCGCGCAGCTTCGATTCCATCGGGCCGGGCTTGCCGGTGATCTGCACGTCGGACACGTAGCCCTCGACGATCGTCACGCGCACCACGCCGTCCTCGAACGTTTGAGCGGGCACGAACGCGAACGACAGCGCGAAGCCGCGTTCCTGGTAGAGCTTGGTCACGCCGTTTGCGACTTCGATCAGTTGTCCTATCGTGATGTCCTTGCCGACCAGGGGCGTGAATCGTGAGGACACCAGATCGAAGGGCACCGATTTGACACCTTCGACGCGGATCGTCGACGGCGTGATATGGCGAGCCAGCAGTTCTTGCACCTGTTGTGCCTGCGGCTCGACCTGCACGGTGACGGTGGAGCGCTGCGGCACATTGATTTGCGGCAGCGATTCGAGCGGGTTGCCGGCGGGGCGGGTTTGCGCCTGCGCGGGGCCAGCGGCCGTCGCGGCGAGCGCGAACAGCATCGTCCAAACCTGATGGGTGGATCGCATTTTCGGTGAGTCCTCGTAGGCCAGCTTTTAGTTTTGTACTGCGAACGGGCGGCCTCGATGTGCCGCCCGCTCATTGCAACCTGTGAAGACCGTCCGCGCTTCCCGCCAGCGCGGACGGATACCGCCTGAACCCTTACTTGCCGACGTTACCCAACGTGCCGAGCAGCCCCGTGACCGGAGCAAGCAGGCCCGTCGTGCTGCCGCCGGTTGCGCCCGCCGCACCCACCGTGGAGGTCAGTGAACCAACCAGCGAGGTGACCGGCGACAGCAGCGAGCCGGCTCCCGATGCGGCCGTGCCGCCCGTCACGCTGCCGAGCGAACCAGTTGCAGTATTCAGTAAACCGGTAACCGGCGCGAGGGGATTTGTACTACCTGTGCCGCCCGCGCCACTGGTGACCGAACCGAGTGCGCCGGTGACGGTCGACACGAGGCCGGTGACCGGAGCGAGCGGGCCGCTGGCGCTGCCGCCGGTGGCGCCGCCGAGCGAGCCGAGCAGGCCCGTCAGCGGGTTGCTCGCCGTGCCGCCCGAGGTGGAACCGTTCGCGACGCTCACGTTCGAGCCGCCGACCAGGCTGGTGATCAGGCCGGCCACCGGGTTCGCGCCGTTGGCGCCCGACGCGTTGACCAGGCCGCCGGCATTGGTGACGGTGTTGCCGAGCGATTGCACGAGCGTGCCGACGTCGCCGACCAACGGTTGTGACGACGCGCCCTTGACCTGCGTGCCGGCCGAGCTGACCGCGCTGCCCAGTTGCGCGAGCAGGCCCGAGACGGGGGCGCCGAGGCCGGTAGTCGAGCCGATCGTCTGCGTGGTCTGGCCGACTGTCGTGACGATCGGCGTGATGGCCGAGCTGATCGGTTGCGTGACTGCCGTGACCTGCGACGACGACAGTACGTTGCCAAGCGACATGCCGCCGGCCTGCACGCCATTCGCCACCGTGTTCAGCAGCGAGCTGACCGGCGTGGTGATGGGCGAGAGTGCCGAGAGCTGGCCGGTGCCGAGCGAGTTGACGGTCTGGCCGAGGCCCGCGACCGCCGTGCCGGCGCTGCTGACCACGTTGCCGAGGCCGGCTACCGTGGTGCCGACCGGATCGCTGGTCGTGCCGATCTGGCCGAGGCCGTTGGTCAGGGCGTTGGCGGCCGAGCCGACCACCGTGCCGACGCCGGACACCGTGCTGCCGAGGCCTTGCGTGACGCCGCTGTTGACGCCGGGGATCGTGACCGAGCCGACCGTGGTGCCGAGGTCGGTGACGGTCTGCGCGGCCGTCGTCAGCACGCCGGTGGTGCCGCTGCTGCTGGTGCCGCTCGACGTGCCGCTGGACGTGCCGGAGGTGGTTTGCGGCGTGTTGTTGCCGTTGCTCGCTTGCGAGGTCATGTCGCTGCCGCCGCAGGCAGCCAGCGCGGACAGGGTGGCGGCCGCCACCACGCTCAGCGTGAGACGCCAGGCGCGGTGGGCCGACGGGGACGTTTGGATCGGGTTCATGGTTGGACTCCTCTGACGCTATTTATCGTGAGTGGTGCTTACTTCTTGCCGCCGCCGAGCAGGCCGCCGACGAGCGAGGTCACGGGGGAGAGCAGGCCGCCGCCCGTTCCGCTCGTGGAGGTGGTGTTGCTCGAGCCGGTCAGGCCCGCCACCGCCGTGGTGGCCGTCGAGGTGGCGCCGCTCGTGGCCGTGCCGCCCGCTGCCGATCCGAGTGCGCCCGTCACGCCGGATACGAGGCCCGTAACCGGTGCGAGCAGGCCGCTCGCGCTGCTGCTTCCCGACGTGCCGCCGGCCACACCGCCGAGCGCGCCCGTCACGCTCGATACCAGGCCGGTGACCGGTGCGAGCAGGGCGCCTGCGCCACCGCTGGTGGTGCCGCCCGTTGCGCTGCCGAGTGCGCCGGTGACCGTCGAAACGAGGCCGGTGACCGGTGCCAACAGGGCGCCCGCGCCGCTGCCGGCCGTGCCGCCGGTCGCGCCACTGAGCGCGCCCGTCACGGTGGAAACGAGGCCCGTAACCGGAGCCAGCGGGTTGCTGCCTGCCGAGCTGCCACCCAGGCCGCCGAGTGCGCCGGTGACGGTGGAAACGAGGCCCGTCACCGGGGCCAGCGGGCTGCTGCCTGCCGAGCTGCCGCCCAGGCTGCCGAGTGCTCCGGTGACGGTCGACACCAGGCCCGTGACGGGGGCGAGCGGGCCGCTGCCGCCCGACGTGCCGCCAAGGGTGCCCAGGCCGCCCAACAGGCCCGTGACCGGTGCCAGCGGGTTGGTGCCGTTGCCGCCGGTCAGCAGGCCGCCGAGCGAGGCGACCGTGCTGCCGGTGGCCGCGACCGTCGAGCCGAGGCCGGCGGTGATGGCATTGCCGCCACCCGTGGCCGCGATCGCCGCGCCGGCCGTCTTCAGGCCGCCGCCAAGGGTGCCGAGCAGCGAATTGACCGGGGCGCCGAGGCCGGTTGCGTTGCCGATCGTCTGCGTGGTGTTGGCGACCACCGAGGTGATCGGCGTGATCGCCGAGCTGACCGTCTGCGTGATCTGCTGCACCGGGCCGGTGGTCAGCGCGTTGGTCAGCGTCGTGCCGCCGTTGGCGACTGCGCCGCCGATCGTCGATACGAGGCCGCCAACCGTCGAGGTGATGGGCGCCAGCGGCGAGAGCGGGCCGCTGCCGAGGCTCGAGACGAGGGTGCCGGTGCCGCTGACGGCGTTGCCGAGTTGCGAGACCACGCCGCCGGTCGAGCCGAGCGTGGTGCCGAGCGGATTGGAGGTCGAGCCGAGTTGGCCGAGGCCGCTCGCGAGACCGTTGCCGAGCGTGCTGACGGCGCCGCCGACGCTGCCGACCACGCTGCCGAGTGCTTGCGTCGGCGCGCTGCCGAGGCCGGGAATCGATTGGTTGGCGATCGTCGAGCCGACGCCTGCGACGGTCGTGCCGAGGCTCGACACCACGTTGCTGGTGTTGGCCACCACCGTGCCGAGGGCGTTGACCGAGCTGGTGCCGGAGCTGGTGCCCGAGCTGCTGCCCGACGAGGACGAGGAAGACGACGAGCCGCTGGTCGAACCGCTCGACGAGCCGCTGGTGCTACCCGACGACGATCCCGAGGTGCCCGACGAACTCGACGTGCCGCTCGTGCCCGACGAGCCGCTGGTACCGGAAGAGCCACTGGTGCCCGACGATCCGCTGGTGCCGGACGAGCCGCTGGTGCCCGAGGTGGTTTGCGGCGTGTTGTTGTCGGAGCCGCCGGTGCCCTGGCTCAACGAACCGGAGCCGCCGCAGGCGGAGAGGGAAAGCATGGCTGCCACGGTGGCCGCGATCAAAGTCGTCCGGAACGTGCCATGAGTGATCGTTTGGGTGTCCATTTCGTCCTCGCAGTGCTGTTGTGTGATGTGTGTTGCTGCGACGATCACTCTGCAACACCCGTGCCATGCGATTCGATTAACGATTCGGTTGCTTTCTCGACTGCCCGGAAAGCCTTGTCGTGCCGTGGTTTAACGATTGCTGAAAACGATTTTTAATCGAATCCAATGGAGCCTGGGAAACCGGCTAAATCACGTTCCGTAACGTAACGTCACATCATTTCCGTTACGCCCGGTTCGTAACGTGGTGCCGCGGCGCCATTCAATCGAACGATTGTTTTACTGATGATTTAGATAGGTACATCTAACCTATCGTTAGCCCTTATGGGTAAGGCTCAGAAAGATAGTAAAAATTGCCTTGAGGGCTGGACGGATCGGCAAGAAAAATCATAAAAAAAGTTGGAAATAAAAGTTCTTGGGATTAAGATTCGATCGTGCGTGTACGGAACCGCACAGACAACGCGAAGTGGAGGTGCCTATCGAAACAACTGCAAGATTGTTAATCGGCATCAAAATATGTTAAGAGCTCCTGAAAAAACGAGCTATAAAGAAATGGCCGAAGCCGGACGTCAGAGCTGGTAACGGTTAGGTGGCCCGATATGCATATCGCATGCGGCCAACGAAACTCAAGGCACGAGGGATTACCATGAATGCACTTATCAATCGCTTCCTCAAGGAAGAAGACGGGGTGACCGCTGTCGAATACGGCCTCATCGCAGGCCTGATGGCGGTGGCGTTGGTTGCTGGCATCGGATTGCTGACCAACGGGCTCAGCGGCGCCTTCGGCTATATCGCCGCCAGGCTCCCTGGAGGTTGAGCGTCCGGGCGACAAGTCCGCGAGATCTTCATATTTGTCATTCTGTGTGCGGGTCGTCTACCCGGCGCCCGCACTCTTCGCGCACGCTTCGGAAATTTGAATGATCCTGCTCTTTAGTGTCGGGTTTTTCCTGGCCTGGGCAATGATGGTTGCAGTCGGCGATTTTCGTTATCGGCGTATTCCCAATTCCTTGGTAGTTTCAGGATTGATATGCGCCATTGTTTTTGCTGCTGCCGGGTATAACCCTTTTGGTATAACGCTGGCCGGTGCAATAATCGGCGCCGTTGTTGGCTTTGTTGGATTGTTGCCGTTTTTTGCCCTGCGCTTGATGGGGGCGGCAGATGTCAAGGTGTTTCTGACGCTCGGTGCGTGGTGCGGATTGCGAATGATGTTCTGGTGCTGGATTTTCGCGAGCCTGGTTGCATTGATTCACGCGCTTGGAATCATGTATTGGACTCGAACGCCATTAGGTGAATTGTGGCGGCGTGGTAAACCCGCATTGGCGTTGGGTGGATATCGCGGATCGCCTTACGCTGCGTTTCTGGTCATGCCCGCGGCAGCGGCATTGATACTTTATATCGTAACGGGGAATGTGCGATGAAATCGAGGGTCTGCGCGCCGCGTCGGCGGAGCAACCGCGGTTCGATGTCAGTTGAGTTCGCATTGATATTCCCGCTGTTTTTCATGGTGTTGTATTCGGTTGTGACTTACGGCCTGATTTTCGCCGCCCAACAGAATTTGACGCTGGCCGCCACCGAAGGCGCGCGTGCCGCGTTGAACTATCAGGTCAGTACCACGCCGCAGGCGGCGTTGGGCGCACGCGCCGCCGCCGCATGCACGGCAGCAACCAATCTCGTCGGCTGGCTCTCGGGTGCGCAATGCACTTCGACGCCCGCGGGCACCTGCTCCTACGACGCCTCGATGTACTGCATCAAGGTGACGTTGTCCTACCCCTATTCAACCAGGCCATTGATCGCGCCGCTGCCGTTGGTCGGCATGCTGTTGCCGGTCCCGGCCGCACTGATCGGCTCGGCCACGGTCCAGATCAGTCCGGTCAACATCATTTAGGAGCACGTGGAGGACCGCGCCGATCGTCAAATACGGGGGGATCGGCGGCAGTACAGGCAGGTGCAGGACATTTCATGGATCGACTGTTCGCATAACAACCATGGCCAACAATCTGACGAAAATATTCGCGGTGGCGCTGATCGCCATCGCCTTGCTGCTCGGCATCTACGCGTGGGTGCTCGGCCGCCGGCCCGCGCCGATTGTCGAAAACAACGTTCAGCAGGCGGCGGCGAAGCTGTTCCCGGTCGTGGTCGCCGCGCATCCGCTCAAGGCCGGTCAGGCGATCGCGGCCGACGGCCTGAAGGTGCAGCAGGTCGCCGGCCTGCCGCAAGGCACATTCGCCGATCCGGTCCAGATCATCGGTCGGGTGCCGATCGCCGACATTCCCGAACAGGCCGCCGTGGTCGAGAGCTCACTGTCATCGGGCATGGCCGATCTGATCGCGCCGGGCGAGCGCGCCGTGGCGGTCAAGGTCGATGAAAACAACGCGGTCGGCAATCGCGTGCGGCCCGGCAATTTCGTCGACGTGTTCGTCAACCTGAAGCGCGATGCGGCGTCCGCCATGTCCGTGACCGGAAGCGGCAACGGCAACGGCCCGGAGATCGCCAAGACCCAGGCAAAGATGCTGCTCTCGAAGATCCGCGTGTTGGCCTTCGGCGATGCGACGACCGCACGCGACCAGTCGCCCGGCGCGATGGGCGGCGTGCGCACCGCGGTACTCGCGGTGCCGACCGAACAGATCGATGCACTGACCCTGGCCGAAGCCACCGGCAACCTGACGCTCGCGCTGCGCAGCCCGCGCGACGAGGCGGTGGCGACGCAGACGGTGGCGATGCGTGTCGCGGCCAATGCCGACAAGGACCCGTCGGCGCGGGCCGCGGCCGGCATGTCCCTGTCCGAGCTGTCGCGCGGCGTGGCCGATACGACGCCGGCTCCGGTCGTGCGCAAGGCGCCGCCGCGCGTGGTGGCGCGCAGCGCGGAAAGCAGCAGCATCGAAGTGATACGGGGCGGGCGGGCCGAGTCGGTCGCCTATTGAGTGGCAGTGAGTACGCGGTACAGGTTGCAACCGACACGGAGAGGCCCGGCTGCGGGCCTCCGACACAATGAAAAAGAAACTGATTGCATTGGCCATTGCATTGAATGCATTGACGTTGTCGTCCGTGGCAAGCGCAGCCGGCCCGGACGCGAGCGTCGACGTCGCGGTTGGCGCGCAGCGGCCGATCGCGGCCGGGCGCACCTTGCAGCGCGTCGCCGTCGGTGATCCGGCGGTGGCCGACGTGCTGATCATCAAGGGTGGCGGTGTGCTGCTGATCGGCAAGAGCGCCGGGACCACCAACGTGATGCTCTGGGAGCGCGGGCGCAGCGAGCCGTCCACGTACACCGTGCACGTGACGAGCGGCGCGGCGAACGCGTTGCTCAACGATGCGTCGCCGCGCGTCGATACCTACGGCGACACCACCGTGATTTCCGGCTCCGGGACCACCCTCGAAGCGCACCAGCGCGCGGTGGATGTGGCGAACGCGGCAGCGGCCGCGCGGGCTGCGGCGCAGCGGCAAGGTGCAGCCGGGCAGGGCGGCGCTGCGGGCGGCGCGGGCCGTGGCAGCGGCGCATCGCGGGGTGGCTCGGGAGCCGGTGGCGGAGCAGGCGGCGGCGTGGCGGCGGGCAGCGGCCCGCAGGTGGTCGACGCGTCGACGATCAGCGGCAAGAACGTGGTGCAGGTCGACGTGCGGGTGGTGGAATTCAGCCGCGCGGCGATCAAGGAAGCGGGCCTGAACCTGTTCAAGTCGAACAACGGCTTCTCGTTCGGCTCGTTCGCGCCGAGCTCGCTGCAGACCATGAACTACAGCCCGTCGTCGGGCCTGGCCGTCACGGCGGCCTCGCCGATCACGGCGGCGTTCAACCTGGTGGTGGGCTCGACCTCGCGCGGCCTGGCGGGCAACCTCTCGGTCATGGAGCAGAACAACCTGGCCCGGATTCTCGCGCAGCCCACGCTGGTCGCCCTGTCGGGCCAGAGCGCGAACTTCCTGGCCGGCGGCGAGATTCCGGTGCCGGTGCCGCAGTCGCTCGGCACCATCTCGATCGAATGGAAGCCTTACGGTATCGGGCTGACGGTCACGCCGACCGTGCTCGGTCCGAACCGGATCGCGCTGAAGGTGGCGCCGGAAGCGAGCCAGCTCGATTTCCTGCATGCCATCACGATCGACAGCATTACGGTGCCGGCGCTGACCACCCGTCGCGCGGACACCACGGTCGAACTCGGCGACGGCGAAAGCTACGTGATCGGCGGCCTGATCGATCGCGAAACGACGTCGAATGTGAGCAAGGTGCCGTTCCTCGGTGATCTGCCGATCATCGGCGCCTTCTTCAAGAGTCTGAGCTACCAGCAGAACGACAAGGAACTGATGATCATCGTGACGCCGCATCTGGTGTCGCCGATCGCGGCCGGCGCGGCGTTGCCGGCCACGCCCGGCGAACGCTCGGAGCAGCGCGACGGGCCGGTCTGGCGGTCGTTCCTGGGCGGCATGCTGGTGCCGGATGCGGCTCCGGGGTTCTCGAAATGAGCGCGCCGGAGGTGGGGAATGTGAACGGCCGGATGCGGTGCACGTTCGCGCACCGTTTTACGGGGAGTGTTCAACATGAACGCGAGAACGCAATCGTTGGCTGAGCCTGCCGTCACCGATCATTTCATCTGCGCCTCGGCGCGCGGCGAGCACGTCAGGTGGCTCGGGCAGACGCTCGTGTCCACCGGCGCGGTCGAGGCATCGCCGCTCGACGCGGCGGTGCTGATCCAGCGGATCGGCGGCCTGAATCCGGCGCTCGTCTTTATCGATTTCGCCGGCGACCACGCGGCCGCGAGCACGGCGGTGTCGGCCGTGCGCACGGCGTATCCGGGCCTGCCCGTGATCGCGCTCGGCACCTTGACCGAGCCCGAGAGCGCGCTGTCGGCGCTGCGTGCCGGGGTGCGCGATTTCGTGGATCTGTCGGCGCCGGCGGAAGAGGCGCTGCGCGTCACGCGCGGGCTGCTCGACAACCTCGGCGAACCGACCAGCCGGCACGGCAAGGTGCTGACGCTGCTCGGTGCGCGCGCGGGGATGGGCGTCAGCACGCTGGCGACGAATCTCTCGGTGCTGCTGCAGCGCAAGGTGGCGGCGCAGAACCGTCGCACCGCGCTGGTCGACCTCGGCTTGCCGGCCGGCGACGGCGCGCTGTTCCTCAACACGCGCTGCGAGCTGCATTTCGTCGAGGCCGTGCGCAACCTGCGCCGCTTCGACCGCACGTTCGTCAATACCGCCTTCGCGCATCACACGAGCGGCGTGGCGCTGACCACGCTGCCGCCGAATCTCGCCGATCTGCGCGAAGTGTCGGCGGCCGCCTGCGCCGGCCTGTTCAACCGGCTGCGTGCGTTCGTCGATCAGCAGGTCGTCGATCTCGGCGGCTTCACGAATCGCGAGTTCATCTCGCAGATCGTGTCGTTGAGCGACGAGGTCTGGCTTGTCTGCGATCAGGGCATCGCGTCGGTCGTGTCGGCCGTCGAATTGCTCGGCGACTTGCGCGAGAAGGGCGTCAATACCGAGCGCGTCAAGCTGGTCGTCAATCAATACGACGCGGGGATCGGCCTGCTGCCGGCGCAGATCGCCGAGCGGCTCGACGTGCCGCTCGCGGCGACGCTGCCATCGCGTCGCGTCGCGATCGGGCATGCGGCGAACCAGGGCAAGCTGATCGTCGAGGCGGCCGAGCGCGATCCGTACGTGAAGGCGCTCGACGGGCTGATCGAGCGCCTGACGGCGAGCGCCGCGGGCACCATGGGCGCGGCAGGCACGGCGTCCGGCGAGGCAGTCGCGCCGCCGGCGAGCGGCCTCGCGGCGCTGAAGCGTTTCATTCAATCCTCCACGAAGCGGTCGTAAGCGAGATGGCACACGACGACATCCAATTTGCCGACGGCGCCGCGCCGTTTTCCCAAACGCAGCAGTTCCACGACATCAAGAACGCGGCGCACGAGCATCTGCTGACCCGGATCGAGGAGCTCGGCTCGGAGTTCGGCCGCTGGTCGCGCCAGGCGATCAACCAGTTCGTCGATCTCGAGATCGACAGCTTCGTGCGCCTGCGCCGGATTCCGCTCAACGAAAGCGAGGTGCGCGAGATCGGCGAGGCGCTGACCAAGGAGCTGGCCGGCTTCGGGCCGATCGAGGACCTGCTGGCCGACCCGCTCGTCGAGGACATCCTGATCAACGGCTACAACGACATCTACGTGTCGCGCCGCGGGATTCTCGCCAAGCTGCCGATCCGCTTCACCGACAACGCGCACTTGCTGCGCATCGTGCGTCGCATCCTCGCGCCGGTCGGCCGCCGGCTTGACGAATCGAATCCGATGGTCGATGCGCGCCTGCCCGACGGCGGCCGCGTCAACGTCGTGATCGAGCCGCTGTCGCTCGAAGGGCCGGTGGTATCGATCCGGAAATTCCGCAAGGACCCGCTCAAGCCGTCCGACCTGCTCGAGAACGGCACGTTCAACGACGAGATCGCCACGTTGCTGGAAGCGGCCGTGCAGGGACGCTGCAACGTCCTGGTGTCGGGTGGCACGAGTTCGGGCAAGACCTCGCTGCTGAACGCGCTGGCGTTCTACATCCCCGAGACCGAACGCGTCGTGACGATCGAGGACACGGCCGAACTGTCGCTGAACCACCCGCACGTGGTGCGCCTCGAAAGCCGCCCCGGCAGCTTCGACGGCACCGGCGTGGTGTCGATCCGCGACTTGCTGCGCAACACGCTGCGGATGCGGCCGGATCGGATCATCGTCGGCGAAGTGCGCGGCGGCGAAGTGCTCGAAATGCTGCAGGCGATGAACACCGGCCACGACGGCTCGATGGGCACGATCCACGCAAGCTCGCCGCGCGAATGCCTGTATCGCCTCGAAATGCTGGCGGGCTTCGCGGGCTTTCAAGGCACCGAATCGAGCCTGCGCCGCCAGATCGCCAACGCGATCGATTTCATCGTGCAGATCGGCCGCCTGTCCAACGGACGCCGCCGGATTCTGTCGATCACCGAAGTGACGGGCATGGCCGACAACATCGTCGCGACCCAGGAGCTGTATCGCTACGAGGCGCGCGTCACGCCCGAGGGCGAGGAAATCGATCATTGGGAATCGCTCGGCATTCACCCGCATTCGCCGAAGCTCGCGCGGTTCCGCAACGTGCTGATCGGCAACATGGGCGGCGCCGACGGTTTCGGCCGTAACGGAGGCTTCAATGTCTAGCGGCGTGCTCTGGTCGCTGTCGTTCGCGCTGATCCTGGCGGCTGCCGGCGTCTGGCTGTGGCGCGGCAGCCA
>NZ_BAAILN010000093.1:106992-154770 GCF_054589155.1 Burkholderia sp. 3C | reverse complement strand
GACGGCCGGGCAGCAACAGGCCGCGCGCGCGGCCACGCCGCAGCAAGGCATCGCGGGGTGGCGTGCGAAGGTCGGCGAGGCGCTGCGCGGCATCAGCGATCGCGGCGGCCTGGACGAAGTGCGTACGCTGCTGCTCGTGATGGTGGCGGTGGTCGTGATGCTCGCGCTGCTGGCCAGCGCGAGCGGCGGTTGGGTGGCGTTCTTCGCGGCGCTGCTTGGCGGCCTGGTGTTGATCGTGTTGTGGGTGGTGCGGCGGATTTCGGTACGCCGCCTGAAGATCGTGCGACAACTGCCGTCGTTTCTCGACGGCATGGTGCGTCTCGTCACGCTCGGCAACAGCGTACCGGCCGCGTTTCAGGGTGCGCTCGGCACTACCGAAATGCCGCTGCGGCTCTGTCTCGACCAGGTGTCGCGCATGTTGCGCACGGGCGTCGAGGTCGATCGCGCGATGGTGCATATCGCGAAGCAATACCGGATACGCGAATTCGAACTGGTCGGCTCGGTGCTGCGCCTGTCGGTGAAATACGGCGGCCGTGCCGATGTGATGCTGGAGCGCATGGCGACGTTCATGCGCGACTTCGAGGCGGCCGAGCGCGAGCTGCGCGCGATGTCGGCGGAAACGCGGCTGTCCACCTGGGTGTTGGGCTCGCTGCCGATCGCCGTCGGCAGCTTCGTGATTGCGACCAACCCGAAATACTTCACCTCGATGTGGATGAACGATACGGGGCGCCTTGTGTTGTACGTGGCCTTCGCGCTGCAGGCGTTGGGGGTGTTCCTGCTGTATCGAATGGCGCGGCTCAGGTAGGGGGCGACATGGATGCAAATCGTCTGGGGGCCTTGGCGCTGTTGCTCGGCGCGTTCGGGGTGCTACTGCTCGCCGGGGTGGCGATCGTGCGCATGCTGCTCGCGCAGCGCAGCGACCGCGTATTGGCGAAGGCGCTCGATCAGCGCGTGGCCGCCGGCCGCGCCGCGGCCGAGCGCGCGAGCGGTTCACCCGATCCGAAGCTGGCCGCCGCGCCTTCGCTGACGGGGTTCGTGGCGTGGCGCGCGCATATCGAACGGGTCGGCATTCGCTGGCTCGACACCGGTCTTGGCAAGCAACTGGTGGCCGACGAAGATCGCGCGATGCTCGATCAATGCGGCTATGCCGATGTGCGCTCGCGCGGCCTGTTCCTGATGGCGCGGATCGTCGGCGTGGTGGTGCTGGTGCTGGTGTCGCTGCCGTTCGTTTTTCATAAGTCGGCGTCGACCTGGATGGGCGTGATGTTCTTCGCGGTGGCCGCCGGCTACATGCTGCCGAAGATCTACGTGCGCCGCCGCGCCGGCGCGCGCCGCGAAAGCGTGGGCGAGGAAATGCCGCTGTTCGTCGACATGCTGCGCCTGTTGCAAGGCGTGGGCCTGTCGCTCGACCAGAGCATGCAGGTCATTTCGAACGATTTCCGGACCATGCTGCCGGTGCTGTCGTGGGAGTTGAGCGTGGCCCAGCGCCAATTCGCGGCCGGCCGCACCCGTGAGCAATCGCTGGCGCGCCTGACGCACAGCTTCGACAACGAGGACTTGCGGTCCATCGTGCAGTTGCTGATTCAGGTGGACAAGCATGGCGGCGCGGTGCAGGAGCCGTTGCGGCTGTTCGGCGACCGGCTGCGCGAAGGCCGGCGCGCCACGCTGCGCGAGCGGATCGGCCGGTTGACGGTGAAAATGACGGGCGTGATGGTCGTGACGCTGCTGCCCGCGCTGCTGATCGTGACGGCCGGCCCCGGCATCATGACGGTCGTCAGCGCGTTGGCGAGCATGCGGCATTGAGCGCCATACGGCCAAGGAGCCAAGCACAATGAAACGAACCCAAGGGCGCATCGCGCTGGCGGGCCTGCTGGTGGCGCTGCTGACCAGCGGCTGCTCGCTGTTCAAGGATTCCAACTACGGCGTCGGCGCGCAGGCCGAGCGGGCCGCGATGATGCAGGCCGCCGCCGACAAGACCGATCCGCCGGACACGCCGGGCATGTATCTGGGCCTGATCGACCGGATGCAGCAGCAGGGGCTGTATTACGCGTCGCTGGCGCATATCGACCAGTACGAGAAGCAGTACGGCTCGACGCCCGACACCAAGCTGCTGCGCGCCGATGCGTTGCGCGCGACCTCGCAGTACGAAGCGAGCGAGCAGGTCTATACGCAATTGCTGAACACGCCGGCCGCGTCCCGGGCCTATCGTGGCCTCGGCCTGATCGCCGGCGCGCGCGGTGATTTCCCGCGCGCTGCCGGGCTGCTGACGCAGGCGAGCGAGCTGGCGCCGACCGATGCCTCGATGCTGTCCGATCTTGCCTACGCGCGCATGCGCGCGGGCGATCTGGCCGCGGCGCGCGTGCCGCTGATGAAGGCCGCCGAACTCGACCAGAAGAACCCGAAGACGTTCGGCAACGTCGCGCTGTTCCTCGTCGCCACCGGGCATCTGGACGAGGCGAGCGGGCTGATGGACCAGCAGAAGATGACGCCGCAGGTGCGCGCCGAGATCCGCGACGACGCGGCGCGCGTGACGGCCGCGCAGCGCACGCGCCAACTGACGGTGGTGCCGCCCGGGCCGACGCTCGCGCAGAACGCCGTGCGCCGCGATACCGGCCAGCCGATCGCCAGCAACGACGGCTTCGATCTGGCCGCGCCGCTGCTGCAACGATTCTCACAAAAATGACGACGATAGCTACGGAGCCGACGATGCGACAGATCCTCACCCGCCCCCAGGCGGACGCATGGCGGGCTGCTCCCGTGCTCGCCGCGCTGGCGGTGGCATGCGCCGCCGCGTTCGGCGCGCCGGCCGCGCTGGCGCAACAGCCTGCCGACCCGGCCTTGGCCCAGTTGCAGCAGCAATTGCTGCCGATGCCCGATTCGCAACTGCAAGTGCCGGCGGCCCAGCCTGCCGTGCAACAGGTGCAGGCCGCGCCGCAGGCGCTGCCGGCGGTCGCGCCGCAACAACCGCCGCCGCAAGCCACGTTGCAGCCGCCGCCGCAACCTGTGATCGCGCCGACACCGCCGCCGCCTGCACCGGTTGTGGCAGCCGAGCCGCCCGCCAAGCCACCGCGCACCTCGACCCGCGCCTCGGATATCGGTTCGAGCACGGAGGCCTGGCTCGAACTGCAGCGCAGCAATCGCGCCGCGTCCGATAACCCGCACCCGTTCGAAGGGGCGGCGGCGTCCTACGCGTATCAGCGCTACCTGAATTCGTTCGGTACACCGATTCCGGCCTGGTTCGGTTCGTCGCAGGCTGCTCAGGGAAGCAGTGGCGGCGGTTCGTCGTTCGGCAGCGGGCAGTCGCAATAATCGTCGAGGTCGCCATGAGATCCACTCAATCCCGTCGTCCCGGCCGCCAGGCCGGATCCGGCACGATGGACGGCGCGCTCGCCGGCCGGCGCCGGGAACGTGGCGCGTTCGCGACGATGACGCTCATCTTCATGACGGCGGCCATTGCGATCCTCGGCATGCTCGATATCGGCAACGTGTTCTTCCAGCGCCGCGACATGCAGCGGATCGCCGACATGGCCGCCATGGCGGGCGTGCAGCGGGTGGACAACACCTGCTCGATGTCGCCGGGCGTGGCCACGCTGAGCGCCACCAACAACGGCCTGAATGCCGGCAAGGGCGACACCATCACGGTCAACTGCGGGCGTTGGGACCCGACCTCCTATGCCGGCCCGAGCTATTACTCGGCCGGCGCGAACGCCGGCTCGTCCGGCGACGTCAACGCGCGCCAATGGAATGCCGTGCAGGTGAAGGTGACGCGCACGGTGCCGTACTTCTTTCTCGGGCCGTCCCGTCTCGTGCAGGCCAGCTCCACGGCGCGTGCCACGGCGATCGACGTGTTCTCGGTCGGCGCGACGCTTGCGCAGCTCGGCGGCACCAGTTGCTCGGGCACGCCGGCTTCGTCGAGCGCGAATCCGGGGCTCGTCAACGGCTTGTTGAGCGGGCTGCTCGGATCGGCGTCGGGGCTGAACCTGAGCCTCGTGTCGTATCAGGCGCTGGCCTGTACCAACGTGCGGCTCGCCGACCTGGCCGCCGCGGCCGGCGTCGGCACCATCAGCCAGTTGCTGGCGCTGAAGTTGTCGCTGTCGCAGTTCCTGAGCCTCGTGGCCAATGCGGCCCAGCAGACCAGCGTCGCCAACGCGAACCTGCAGGCCAGCCTCGGCGCGCTCCAGGCGCTGGTCAAGGCGAACGTGAACGGCGGCAATGTCAACCTCGGCGGCGCGAACGGCCTGCTGAACGTCGCGCTGGCCGACACGCAATCGGCTGCCTCTGCCACCGTCAACCTGCTCGACCTGATCATGGTGGGTGCCGAGGTCGCCAATTCGAACAACGCGGTGGCTGTCAACGTGCCGTCGGTGAACCTGGGCGGCTTGACCGGCACGCAGTTGCAGGTGCAGATCATCAGCCCGCCGTCGATCGGCATCGGCGAGGGCGGCATCAATCCGGCTACCGGCACGTGGCGCACGCAGGCCTCGACGGCGGCGGTCGGCCTGTACATGGTGGTCAATCTCGCGTCGATCAATATTCTCGGCATCGGCGTCAACGTGGGCTTGCCGCTCTATCTGCAGGTGGGCACCGGCAAGGCCGTGCTGAACTCGACACAGTGCGGTTCGACGCTCGCCACCAGTACTGCGACGATCACCGCCACGCCGGGCATTGCCAATCTTTGCATCGGCACGCCGCCGCTCAATAGCAAGGGGCTGATCAGCCTGTCGTCCGCGTATAGCTGCAGCGTGCCCGCGTCGCTGATCGACGTCAATATCGCACCGCTCGGCATCGGCGTGGTGCACGTGAACGCGAGTCTGGCGAATGTCTCCGTGCAGGCGAACGGCGCGGCGCAACAGCATGTGTTCCCCGGCAACGTCGGCACGGATGCCGATTACTGGACCTCGAACTCGAATGCGCTCGGCTCCCTCCTGGCCAGCGCGCTGTCGCAGCTGTCAGCGTCCAAGATCAACGTTACCCTCACGCTGCTCGGGCTGCCGCTGGCGATCCCGACCGGCCTCGTTTCGCAGTTGCTGGGCCTTGTCACGTCGTTGCTCGGTCCGATCCTGCAATCGCTCGACGCCATTATTGTTCCGCTGCTGAACCTGCTGGGTGTGCAGGTGGGCGCGGCCACCGTCCACCATATGTCGCTGACCTGCGGCGTGTCGCAAACGGTCTACTGAACGCATTGACTGGTATCCGATGAGAAATTCACCTGCAATCGAGGGGCTCGACCTCTACGTCTGGGAGGGCAAGGCGGACATCGTCGACCGTGTCGCGCGTTGCATGGCCAGCTTCGACGTGGAGGTGATCCGCGCCGACAACGTGGTGCTGTCGTCCGAACGCGCGGCGGCGCGCCCGTCGCTGGCGATCATCAGCGTCAGCATGATCGAGAGCGGCGCGGCCTTTCTCAGCGAATGGCAGGCCAATATCGGCATGCCGGTGGTCTGGGTGGGCGCAGCGCGCGGCGGCGGTACCGACGCGGCCTCGTATCCGCCCGAGTATTCCCACATCCTGCCGCTCGACTTCACCTGCGCCGAGCTGCGCGGGCTGGTGTCGAAGCTGGTCGCGCAGCTACGCGCGCATGCGGCGCAAACCTCTGCACCGGCCATGCTGGTCGCGCATTCCGAGCCGATGCATGCGCTGCTGCAGGAGGTCGACACCTTTGCCGATTGCGACACCAACGTGTTGTTGCACGGCGAAACCGGCGTCGGCAAGGAGCGCATCGCCCAGTTGCTGCACGAAAAGCATTCGCGCTACCGCCACGGCGAATTCGTGCCCGTCAACTGCGGCGCGATTCCGGACGGGCTGTTCGAATCGCTGTTCTTCGGCCATGCAAAAGGGTCGTTCACGGGCGCGGTGGTGGCGCACAAGGGCTATTTCGAGCAGGCGGCGGGCGGCACGCTGTTCCTCGACGAAGTCGGCGACTTGCCGCTCTATCAGCAGGTCAAGCTGCTGCGCGTGCTGGAAGACGGCACGGTGCTGCGGGTCGGCGCGGTGGCGCCGCTGAAGGTCGATTTCCGGCTCGTCGCGGCCAGCAACAAGAAGCTGCCGCAACTCGTGAAAGAGGGCGCGTTCCGCGCCGACTTGTATTACCGGCTCGCCGTGATCGAGATCAGCATTCCGTCGCTGGAGGAGCGCGGCGCGGTCGACAAGATCGCGCTGTTCAAGTCGTTCGTGGCCGAAGTGGTGGGCGAGAGCCGCCTCGCCGCGTTGCCCGATCTGCCTTACTGGCTGGCCGACGCGGTGGCCGATACTTATTTCCCTGGGAATGTGCGCGAGTTGCGCAACCTGGCCGAACGGGTGGGCGTAACCGTGCGCCAGACCGGTGCCTGGGATGCGGCGCGACTGCAGCGCCTGGTGGCCCACGCGCGTGCGGCGCAGCCGGTGCCGGCCGAGAGTGCGGCTGAGGTATACGTCGACCGCAGCAAGTGGGATATGAGCGAGCGCAACAGAGTGATTGCTGCGCTTGACGCGAACGGCTGGCGCCGCCAGGATACCGCCCAACACCTCGGGATCAGCCGAAAAGTGTTGTGGGAAAAGATGCGGAAATACCAGATTTTCGACGAAGAGCCCGAAGCGCGTGAAAGTGAGGGATAATGCGAAAATTGTGGTTAGAAATACAACTAATCTGTGCAGGATTCTCTACATGAGCCATAAACGGGTTTTGGGGCGCGCATTTGTTGCTGGGTTGTGGGTAGTAGGGGGGCTTCAGGTCGTACAGGCGCAGGGCTTGGCGGGCAGTGACGACGCCGCCCCCGTTGCGTCGTCGCGCGGCGGCGTGGTGAACTCGGCGCCGGCCGCGTCGAGCGCATTGCCGCCTACCTCGGCTGGCGCGCAACAAGCTTCGCCCGCCACCGACGGCACCACGCAAAGCACGGTTGACGAGCTGCAACAGCAGATCCAGGCCCATTCGCTGACCGAAATGCGTACGGCGTACAACGGCAGTTACGGCGCCAGCCTGCTGTTCAGCATCAAGGATTCGACGTACTACGTTGCCTTGTTCCAGCAAAAGGCGTTTTGGCGCGTGCTCAAGACGACGAACGAGGCACGTGCCGAAGCCGTGTTTCGCGATTTTTCAAAGCAGGCCGAATCGCTGTCCGCCACGGAATTGCAGGCCGCTCGCCTCGAAGCGCAGAAGTCGCAAACGGACAAGCAGATCGCCGTGGTGCAGGATCGAGCGAACCGCCTGCAGGCCGATTTGACGATCGCTCGCGAGCAGCAGGTAGCGGTCAACAATCGCCAGAAGGCGACGCGCAGCGAAGCGGCATCCTTGCAGTCGCAACGTGATGCATTGCAAGCTCAACTGCGCCAGTTGCAGACGCAGGTGCGTGCCTTGCAGCGTCAGGCCGACGCCGGATTGCCGGGCAACCAGTAAGGTTTTTGCGGGCTGGATGAGAAACGGGCAAGCCGAGAGGCTTGCCCGTTTTGCGTTTACTCGCCGCTGCCGCTACTGCCGCCGCCCGTGGGGCCAAGCGGGCGCCGACGGCGCGTGACGATGACGGTTGGGCTGCTGCTGCGCTCGGTCGGCGTGGACACGCCTTCATGCGATTCGCGCGGGTAATCGCCGCGGGGGGCGCTGTATTCGCGCGGGGCGTTGTAATCGCGAGGCTCGCGCGGTTCGCGGTGTTCGCGCGGCGGGTAGCCTTCGCGGCCTTCGCCACGCGATTCGCGCTGGCCGCCGTGCGAGCCGTAGGGGCTATGACCACCGCCTTCGCGGGGCGGTCGGCCGCCACCGTGACCGCCACCACCGGTGCGGGGGCCGCTGCGACCGCCGCCGCCAGGGCGCGAACCGCCCATGTCGAGCTGGATCGTCGAGATCGCGCGTTTGTAGATGCCTTGCAAACCGACGGGCGTGCGCAGCATCACCAGGTACTGGTCGAACGACTCGATACAGCCCGTCAGCCGAATGCCGTTGACGAGATAAATTTCTACGCGCTTGCGCTCTTTGCGCGCTGCGTTGATGAAGTCGTTTTGCGGATGGGATTCTGCAGGATTGGCCATTGAGAAGCGGCTTGAGCCGGCGTCAGATGAGGGTTTTGCTTGGATGCACCGCGCTATCTGGCGAAGCGCTTGAGCGGGATTCTACCCTGTTCAATTGAGATACGTGCGGGCGCGTTTGTGTCTAACCGTTACCCACTATAGACCTTGCAGCGGTCGAGGGCGATTTGGCTGGATGGCCGAGGCAGGTTGCCTGGACAGGATAACGACGGGGCTTTGCGATCGCGGAACCGGCTTGCGATGAGGTCGCGGCGGCGGCGAGGCAGGATTGGCGCGACGGGCGCGGCCAACGGTCGCGCCTTGCGACCGGGACGCCGGCGCTCAGTATTGGTAATCCGGGTTCTTCGGGTCGAACGTGCTGTCGTCGAAGCTTTTCGGCGCGATCTTCTCGAATACGATTCGTTCGAAGAGGGTACCGTCGTTGTCGTAGGATTCGACGGTCCGAAAGTAGGGATGGCGCAGATCGAGGCCGAGCGTCTCTTTTTTCGCGTAGAACTGAGGCCGGCCGGTCGGCGTTTCGTAAGTCAGCGCGACCACGCGCACGCCATCGATCGTCTTTGCCTCCACGTGGGTCGGGCGACTTACGCCGGCCGCCTCGTATTTCCTGCCCTCGCTCAGATACAGCCCCGTGATGTATTCGGTGCCGAGATCGCGGATCGTGTGGTTCGACTGCGCGCGTGCCAGCACGCCCGTCAGCGACGTCCACAACGGGATCTTGCCGAGCAGCCCGCCCAGATGGCCGTACATCTCGTCCTTGCGCTTGGTCTCGTCGTAGATCGCTTCCTGGCCCGAATGCGGGCCGTCGGGCAGCCACTTCGCATAGACCCGCAGCGGCTCGCGCGTGATCCTGACGAGCATGTGATCGGGGCGGCTGGCCCACGAAGTGCCGATCCGCTCCTGGCGCGTCATCGTGAATTCGTAAGACGGATACCCGTTCGGGCCGGCCGCGATATACGCCGGCACCGTCATCGGGTCGAGCGCCGTGAACAGGGCGGTGAGCGTCGCATCGTCGAGCTTGTCTAGCGCGCCGTCGCGCGCGGCCGTTTTCAGCCACGCCGCCTGCTGCGCCATCGGCTGTTGGACGACCCGCGCCAGTTCGGGCGGCAGCGCCGCCGCAGTGGCGGCCGTGTTCGACGCGTTTTGCGCACTGGCAGGAACGGCGAGTACCACCATGGCGGCGGCAAGGGCAACCGACAGGGCGCAAGGCAGTGCGACGCCACGGATGCGGCGCAGGGGCAGGCTCGACGGCATGCAGATCTCCTTTCGTGGATGCGGGTGCCGGATCAGTGCGGCGCGGCTGGCTTGAGCTTCGCGAGCTCCTCGTCGCGCAATGCGCGGCGCAGGATCTTGCCGACGTTGGTCTGCGGCAGCGCGTCGCGGAACTCGATCGCCTTCGGCATCTTGTAGCCGGTCAGGTTCTTGCGGCAGTGCGCGAGCACCTCGTCCACGGTCAGCGACGCATCGCGCCGCACCACGAACGCCTTGATCCGTTCGCCGTGCGTGGCGTCGGGTATGCCGATCGCGGCGGCCTCGCTGATGCCCGGGTGCATCACCAGCACTTCCTCGATCTCGTTCGGATAGACGTTGAAGCCGGACACCAGAATCATGTCCTTCTTGCGATCGATGAGCCGCACGAAGCCGCGCTCGTCCATCACGCCGATGTCCCCGGTCGCGAGCCAGCCGTCGTCGTCGAGCACCTTGGCCGTTTCGTCGGGGCGCAGCCAGTAGCCGCGCATCACCTGCGGGCCGCGCACGCACAGCTCGCCGGCTTCGCCGATGCCGGCCCAGGTGCCGTCCTCGAGTCGCATGCGCACCAGCGTCGATGGCGCCGGAATGCCGATCGAGCCGCTGAAATCGTGCATGTCGTGGAGGTCGACCGGGTTCATCGTCACGATCGGCGAGCATTCGGTCAGCCCGTAGCCTTCGACGATCGGGCAGCCCGTCACCTCCTTGAAACGATCGGCCACGGCGCGCTGCATCGCCATGCCGCCAGCCATCGCGAGCTTGAGCTGCGAGAAATCGCGCGCGCGGAATTCTGCGTTGTCGAGAAACGCGTTGTAAAGCGTGTTGATGCCGGTGATGCCGGTGAAGGTTTCCTTGCGCAGGATCTTCATCATCATGGTGGTGTCGCGCGGGTTGGCGATCAGGATGTTGCGGCCGCCGAGGCCCATGAAGATCAACGCGTTTACCGTCAGCGAATAGATGTGATACAGCGGCAGCGGCGTCAGCACCGTTTCGATGTCGCCCGACACCTGGTCGGCGATCCAGGCCTTTGCCTGCAGCAGGTTGGCGATCAGGTTGCCGTGCGTGAGCATCGCGCCCTTCGCGACGCCGGTGGTGCCGCCCGTGTATTGCAGGAAGGCGAGATCGTCGCGCGTGAGCGGCACCGGCTTCGCCGGCGCGGCGGCTCCTTTCGCGAGCGCCGCGCGCAGCCGTACCGCCTGAGGCAGGCGATAGGCCGGCACCAGCTTCTTGACGCGCTTCAGCACGAAATTGACGAGCCGGCCCTTGGCGTTGAAGCCCTCGCCGAGCAGGTCGCCGAGCGCCGTGACCACCACGTTGCGCACGCGGGTTTCGGGCAGCGCCTCTTCGAGCGTGTGCGCGAAATTCTCGAATACGACGATGGTTTCCGCGCCGCTGTCCTTGAGCTGATGCGCGAGTTCGCGCGCCGTGTAGAGCGGATTGACGTTGACGACGATCGCGCCAGCCTTCAGTACCCCGAACAATGTGACGGGATACTGGAACGAGTTCGGCAGCATGATCGCGACGCGGTCGCCGGGCTTCACGCCGAGGTCGCGTTGCAGGTACGCGGCGAAGGCATTGGCCTTGCGCGCGAGCGCGGCGTAGGTCAGGCGTGAACCGGCGCTGATGTAGGCGACCCGATCGGCGAAGCGGGTGGTGCACTCGTCGAAGTAGTCGTCGAGCGAGGCGTATTGCGTGAGGTCGATCTCGTGCGGCACACCGCGCGGATACGACGGAAACCAGATGCCGTCGGTGTTCGGCGCCGGCGCGCCGAGTTGGGCCGCAAGGGCGTTCATCGCATGTCTCCAGAGTCGTTGTAATCGGTATCGGCCGGGAAGCCGCCGGCCCACGCGGGTTCGCGCGTGTTGCTGATGAAGCGGGGCAATGCGCCGCGCGGCGCGTCAGCGCGGGTGTCGCGCGTGAAGCTGGGTGCCGGCCGAAGCGCCGAACGGCCCGACGGACAACTCGCCGCCGCCCGGCCCGAGGCTCATGCCGCGTTGTGCGTCGTCGAGCACCGCTGCGAAAATCGACATCTGCGACGCATCGGGCATCGGCGCCTTCAGTGCGGCGACGATCAGCGACGACAGCCGCGCGATCATCTGCACGTCGTTCATCGTGCGGCCCTGTGAGAAGTCGTCGAGCAGGCTGTCGGTTTCGGCGCCGGCGAGCGCGCCGGACAGTGCGCCGATCGCGTAGTGCAGCCGCCAGCCGAGTTCGTTGCGCGGCAGTTGCGGCAGCGCGCGCTGGAACGCATCGAAGAAGCGGCCCGCGACGCTGGCGTAATGCGCGGCCAGAAAGCTGCGCACGAACGTGGAGGGATCGGTGTAGGCACGGCCGATCAGCCGCAGGAACGCGCGGCCGCCGCGCTGCGGGTCGCGCGACGCCTGCAAGGCCGGGATGAACATCGCGCCGAGCACGTGCTCACAGGTGATCGAGTTGCCGAGCTGGGCCTCGAAGCGATCGAGGATGCGCAGCCGTTCGTCGTTGAGCTGATCGAGGCGACGCGACAGCATCGCGTGGATCAGGGCTTCCTTGCTGCCGAAGTGATAGTTGACCGCAGCGAGATTGACCGCGGCGCGCGACGTGATCTGACGCATCGACATCGCTTCGAAACCATGTTCGACGAACAGATCTTCTGCCGCGTCGAGTATGCGCGCCTTCGTGCCGCCGGGTTGCCGGCTGGCCTGACGAACCGCCATGTACGCCTCCGTTGATCGCTGTTTCGCATTACGAACGAACGATTCAAATCTCCAATTGAAACGAGCGTTTTTTCGTAACGATAAAAAGTGCGGAGGGAGGCGGCAAGCGTTGTGTGTGGGCAGATTCCTCTAGAGGCGATGTGCGAATGCAGCATCGCCGGGCGGGAAGCGCGATGCGTCGCGCTTCCCGCCATGATGCACTGCGGGCGAGGCTTAGTGGCTCGCCGCGACTTGCGCGGCGCTTTGCGTCATGTCGATGCCGCGCCGTTCGCGGCTGAACAGGATCAGCACGGCGATCACCACCGCGACGGTGCCGCCGACCAGGGCGAGCGCGTGGCCGTAGTTGTTGCCGTTGTCGATCGCGATCTGCGCCTGCATCGCGGCGTTGCCCGATGCGAGCAGGTTGCCGAGCTGATAGATGAAGCCGGGGAACGTCGCGCGAATTTCGTCGGGCGAGATCTCGTTCAAATGCACGGGGATCACGCCCCACGCACCCTGTACCGAAATCTGCATCAGGAACGCGCCGGCCGCGAGGGCGATCGGGCCGCTCGAGAAGGCCCACAGCGGCAGCACCGGCAGCGCGATCAGCGAGGCGATGAAGATCGCGCGGCGGCGGCCGATCTTTTCGGAGATCGAACCGAAGGCAAGGCCGCCGACGATCGCGCCGATGTTGAGCACGATCGTGATCCACGACACCGTGTGCGGATCGAAGTGATGCTGTTCGCGCAGGAACGTCGGGTAGAGATCCTGCGTGCCGTGCGAAAAGAAGTTGAACGCCGTCATCAGCACCACGGCGTAGACCGACAGCTTCCAGTTCTGCTTGAGCGTGGCGACGAGGCTCGGGCGCGGACGTTTCTCCATCTGCTTCCAGGCCGGCGATTCCGGCACCTGCGCGCGGACGTAGACCACCAGCAGCGCGGGCAGCACGCCGATCATGAACATGCCGCGCCAGCCGATGTACTGGTAGAACAGGCCGAACACGATCGAGGCCAGCAGATAGCCGCTCGGGTAACCGGCCTGCAGCAGCCCGGACACGATGCCGCGTGATTTCGCCGGCACGGTTTCCATCGTCAGCGCAGAGCCGACGCCCCATTCGCCGCCCATCGCCACGCCAAACAGCGCGCGCAGCACGATCAGGGCCATCAGGCTCGGCGCGAAGCCGGAGGCCAGTTCGAGAATCGAATAACAGGCGATATTGATCATCAGCGTCGGACGACGGCCGAAACGATCGGCAATCCGGCCGAAAATCAACGCGCCGAGCGGGCGCATGGCGAGCGTAAGCGTGATGGCGAAAGCGACAGCCGGGATTTTTGTATTGAATTCCGCCGCGATATCTTTCAGTACGAATACCATCAAGAAGAAATCGAACGCATCAAGCGTCCAGCCGAGATAGGCGGCGATCGTTACGTTTCTTTGTTCCCGGGTCCAGCTCATGAGGCAGGCCTCCTTGGTCGTCTGCGCCACGGCTGTCGCGGTCGCCCGGCTGGCGCGGGGCGCGGACGGCAATTCAGTGTACGCCGGGGAATTGCGATCGCGTTCCGTTTTGTTCCGGGCTCCGGATTAATCCCTAGATGAATTAACGTTCGAAATCCGAATATTGCGGAATCAGAATGCTGAATGAAAGGAATGTATTGAAATCGAATGCCTCGGATTTCGATATTTACAATATTGATTCGTGAATCGGCGTCGACCGATTCATGATTGCTCACAATGTCGTGCGCACAGGCGTCGCGCGCGACGGTATCGTGGCGGTGATTCGTTATTGGAGACCGATCATGGCGCTGGGCACCGATGTCCATCTGATTCCCGCCAAACTCGATGCGCTGAAGCCGACCCAGATGACCGTCGGGTTTCGCGAGGTCGAGGCGAAGCGCAAACACTGGCAGTCGCTCGGCAAGAAGGCGCGGCGCGATTCGATTGAACTGCACTGGTTTCCGGCCGTGCTCGGGCCGGGCAATGCGCTGTATATCGTCGATCACCATCATCTGGGCCGGGCGTTGCTGGAAGAGGGCGTGCGCGACGTGAAGGCGATGTTGTTGAAGGATCTGTCCTGGCTCGAAGACACGATCTTCTGGCGGATGATGGAGCACAACCAGTGGGTGCATCCGTTCGGCCCGGACGGGGCGCGTCACGGCTACGACCGCCTGCCGGGCGCGCTGACCGGCCTCAGCGACGATCCGTATCGCAGCCTCGCCGGCGAATTGCGCACGTCGGGCGGCTACGCGAAGGACACCACGCCGTTCAGCGAATTCTTGTGGGCCGACTATCTGCGCACGAAAATCCCGGCGCAGCGGATCCGCAAGCATTTCGCGAAGGCGCTCGACGAGGCGCTCGCGCATGCGCATGCCCCCGACGCGCGCTATCTGCCGGGTTGGTCCGGCGTGTACACGCCGAGGCCGTGAGATGAGCGAGGAGCGTCAAGCGCCGCCGGCCCGGCCCGAGGCCGCCGCTAACCTCGCGGCGAGCACGCCGTCGCCTGCGCAGCCGGTGCCGGAAGCGGCGCCGGGCGGCGCGGCCCACTTCGCTTCGCTGGGCGCGCCGGCCATGCCGCGCGGCGAGCGAAGCTGGCGCGACGCGCTGGCCGGGCTGTCGATCGCCGGCTTGCTGATTCCGGAGGCGGTGGCGTATGCGGGGCTCGCGAATCTGCCGCCGCAGGCCGGGTTGATCGCGTTGCTGGTGGGGCTGGTGGTGTATGCGGCGCTCGGCAGCAGCCGGTTCGCGATCGTGTCGTCCACATCGTCGTCGGCTGCGGTGCTGGCGGCTACCGTGTTGTCCGAAACCGGCGCATCGCCGGCCGCGCAACTGGCGCTGGCCGCCGCGATGGTCGCAACCACCGGCGTGCTGTTCCTGATCGCGGGCGCGGCCCGGCTCGGCGGCATGTCGGATTTCATCGCGCGGCCCGTGCTGCGCGGTTTCACGTTCGGGCTGGCGCTGACGATCGTCATCAAGCAACTGCCGAAGATCCTGGTCGTGCCGGTGCATCACAGCGATACGCCGCATGTCTTCGTCGATCTGCTGCGCGGTTTGCCGCATGCGAATCCCGCCAGCGTGACGCTCGGCGCCGTTGCGCTGGCCTTGCTGTTTGCACTTGGCAGCCGCTCGCGCGCGCCGGCCACGCTGATCGTGATCGTGCTCGGTATTGCGGCCGGCTACGGCATCGATTGGTCGGCCTATGGCATTGCCGTGGTCGGGCGGATCGACTTGGCGCATGTGACGTTCGGCCTGCCCGCGCTTGATCGGGCCGCCTGGAGCCAGACGGTCGAGTTGGGCGTTGCGCTGATGTTGATCCTTTACGCCGAATCGTATGGCTCGATCCGCAGCTTCGCGCTCAAGCATGGCGACGCCGTGTCGCCGAATCGCGATCTGATGGCGCTCGGCTGCGCGAACCTGATCTCGGGGCTGCTGCACGGGATGCCGGTCGGCGCCGGCTATTCGGCCAGTTCGGCCAACGAGGCGGCCGGCGCGCAAAGCCGGCTGGCGGGGGCGTGCGCGGCCGTCGTGATCGGGCTGATCGTCTGGCTGCTGCTGCCGCAACTGGCGCGCACGCCCGAGCCGGTGTTGGCCGCGATCGTGATCTTCGCGGTCAGTCATTCGCTGCATCCGGCCGTGTTCCGGCCGTATTGGCGCTGGCACCGCGACCGGCTGCTGGTGATCGCCGCGATTCTCGCGGTGCTCGTGCTCGGCGTGTTGAACGGGCTGCTCGCGTCGATTGCCGCGAGCCTGCTGCTGACGGTGCGCCGCTTGTCCGAGCCGAAGCTCAGTGAACTGGGGCGTTTGCGCGACAGCCGCGATTTTGTCGATGTGGCGATTCATCGCGATGCCACGCGAGTGGCGGGGATGCTGATCGTGCGGCCGGAAGGGCCGTTGTTTTTCGCGAATGCCGAGCGCGTGCTGGGGCGCGTCCGTCAGCTTGCCGCGGCCGGAAGTGCGAAGGTGGTGGTATTGAGCCTGGAGGAATCGCCGAATCTGGACGGCACGGCCGTCGAGTCGCTGAAGACGTTCGCGGCCGAATGCGAGGCGCGTGGCTGGCGGCTCATGCTGGTGAGATTGAAACCGGACGTGCTGACGGTGTTGCGGCGAGCGTGTGATGACGACTTGCGGGAAGAGGCGCTGTCGGAGTTGAGCGTGGATGATGCGGTGGCCCGGCTCGGATGAGCGGGGCGCGGCCCGGACTGGCCCGGAAATGAAAAAAGCCGGCACGAGGCCGGCTTTTCAAAACTTGTGGTGCCCAGGAGAGGACTCGAACCTCCACGATGTTGCCACCGCTAGGACCTGAACCTAGTGCGTCTACCAATTCCGCCACCTGGGCACAAGTTGCTGCTGCATCAAGCAAGACCGTAATTATAAAGGGCGCGGCCACCCTGTCAACTCTTTTTTCGGGACAGAACTCATTTCTGTCATCGACGCATGGGTCATGCTCGCACCGCGATCGGTGGGAGAGGCCATGCGCTCCCTCCCGACCGGGAATGAAAAAAGCCGGCGCGAGGCCGGCTTTTCAAAACTTGTGGTGCCCAGGAGAGGACTCGAACCTCCACGATGTTGCCACCGCTAGGACCTGAACCTAGTGCGTCTACCAATTCCGCCACCTGGGCACAAGCTGCTTCTGCATCAAGCAAGAACGCGATTATAGCGTGCCAGAGCAGCATGTCAACAATTTTTGCGATTCCAGTGGTGGCGCAGGGCTCGGGACGGCGCCGTGCCGATTCCCGCTGCGGCGGCCCGCGCTACGGTACGATGGCGTGCAACATCGGGCATCCGGGCGTGACGGCGCACCTGTGTCTCACGGCCGGCCATGCCATCAATTGCACCCCGAATGGAGAGCCGAATCATGAGCAACGGTCACGACCAGGACCGAAGAATTCTCGACCTGTTCGGCATCGAACTGCCGATCGTCCAGGCGCCGATGGCGGGTGCGTCCACGCCCGAGATGGTGATCGCCGTCAGCGAGGCAGGCGGACTCGGTTCGCTGCCGTGCGCGATGCTGTCGGTCGAGCAGATGACGGCGGCGCTGGCGCAGATTCGCAGCGCCACGCGCAAGCCGATCAACGTCAATTTCTTCGTACACGTCGATCCCGCGCCGGACCCGGCCGGGCAGGCCGCCTGGCGCGCGGCGCTCGCACGTTACTACGTCGAACTCGGGATCGATCCGGCCGATCCGGTGCCGTCGTCGAACCGCGCGCCGTTCAATGCGGCGTATTGCGAGGTGGTCGAGGCTTATCGCCCCGAAGTCGTCAGCTTCCATTTCGGGTTGCCCGCGCCCGCGCTGCTCGAACGTGTGAAGCGCACCGGCGCACGCGTGATCGCGTCGGCCACCACCGTCAAGGAAGCGCGCTGGCTGGCCGAGCGCGGCGTGGATGCGGTGATCGCGATGGGCTACGAGGCGGGCGGGCATCGCGGCAATTTCCTGTCGAGCGAGATGAGCACGCAAGTGGGTACGCTGGCCTTGGTGCCGCAAGTCGTCGATGCGGTGCCGGTGCCCGTGATCGCGGCCGGCGGTATCGCCGACCCGCGCGGCGTGCGGGCCGCGTTCGCATTGGGCGCCTCGGCCGCGCAGGTCGGCACGGCTTATCTGCTGACGCCCGAAGCGAAGGTCAGCGCGTTTCATCGCGAGGCGCTGCGCACGGCCGGCGAGGACGAAACGGCGCTGACCAACCTGTTCACGGGGCGTCCGGCACGCGGCATCGTCAATCGCCTGATGCGCGAGATCGGGCCGTTGTCGGAGCTCGCGCCGGCGTTCCCGACTGCGGGCGGTGCGCTGATGCCGCTGCGTGCCGTGACGGAAAAAACCGGCTGCGCCGATTTCAGCAATATGTGGTCGGGGCAGGCGGCGCGGCTGGCGCGCGAAATGTCGTCGGCCGCGTTGACGCGTTATCTTGTGGGCTTGGCGAGCGCATGACGTCGCGGCAGGAACGGCCTCGTTACGTCGGGCCGGCCGGGTTGACGGTCGGCATGCGCGTCACGTAAGTTTCGATGACAGTTCATCGAAGCGATGGTGTGCCTCGTGGCGTGCCCCGTCGCCCTCTCCGGGAGCTTTCATGGAACAGGCTGTTGAGCGCCGTCCGTTCAGGTTCGTGAGGCGGGTTGCCGCCGTCGCCGCGACGGTCGCTGCCGTGGTGGTCGCGCTGCAGCTCGCATCCGATTTCTCGGATCGTCACCCACTGGCGGCCGGTTCGTGCCAGCCGGGCTCGGTCGATTCGCAGCGTCAGGTGCTGGTCAATTATTTCAAGGCCGGCGCGGACAAGGACAAGACGTTCGAACTGCTGCCTGGCGCGATCTGGGACGAACACAGCCAGATCTGGACGATCCTGCTGCGGCATACGGACAACGACGGCACGCGCGCAACCTATGTCGCACGCATCACGTGCGACGGGCATGCGGATTTGTCGGTGCTGAACGGGGAGAGCTGACGCGCGACGGGTGTGCCGGCGCGCAGAAATGAAAAAAGCCGGCACGAGGCCGGCTTTTCAAAAACTTGTGGTGCCCAGGAGAGGACTCGAACCTCCACGATGTTGCCACCGCTAGGACCTGAACCTAGTGCGTCTACCAATTCCGCCACCTGGGCACAAGTTGCTTCTGCATCAAGCAAGACCGCAATCATAGCAGGTCGATAAATCATGTCAACAGCTTTTTGCATCGTGGCGCGTGACGGCCCGCTCATGGCCGATGCGCGGCGCTTCGCGGTTATTGGTGCCGTGTCGAGTGATAGAATGACTCGCAACCTGGCGTCCGATCGTTCGAACCGGACAGGTAAGTCCACGCAACGAGAACAACCATCGACAAGCCCTTGAGCAAGTATCCGTATCCCATTCCGAGCCGTGAAGAAATCCTCGGCGTGCTGCGCACGAGCGATGCGCCGCTGGTCGCGAACGACATCGCCGAGGCGCTGTCGATCAAGCGCCAGGAGCGTGAGGGCTTCTTCAGGCGCGTTGCCGCCATGGAACGCGACGGCCAGATCCGGCTCGACAAGAGCGGCCATTACCAACTCACCCATCCGTCGAATTTCGTGGCCGGCCGCGTGCAGGGCCATCGCGATGGCTATGGCTTCCTGATTCGCGACGACGGCCAGGACGACCTGTTCCTGCCGAGCGGCGAGATGCAGAAGGTCATGCACAGCGATCGCGTGCTGGCGCGCATCGTCGGCTACGACCGCCGCGGCCGCCCGGAAGGGCACGTGGTGGAAGTCACCGATCGCGCCAACAAGCGCGTGATCGGCCGCCTGCTCAACGAGAACGGCGCGTTGATCGTCGCGCCCGAAGACAAGCGCATCGGCCACGACATCCTGATCACGCAGAACACCAAGAAGGCCAAGGTCGGCCAGGTGGTGGTGGTCGAGTTGACCGATTTCCCGAGCCGTCACTCGCAGCCGGTCGGCCGCGTGACCGAAGTGCTCGGCGATATCGACGATCCGGGCATGGAAATCGAAATCGCGGTGCGCAAGTACGGCGTGCCGCACGAATTCAGTCCGGCGGCCGTGGCGGCAGCGGCCGCGCTGCCCGACAAGGTGCGCCCGATCGACCTGCGCTATCGCGTGGATCTGCGCGACGTGCCGCTCGTCACGATCGACGGCGAAGACGCGCGCGACTTCGACGATGCCGTGTATTGCGAGCCGATGAAGGTCGGCCGTGGCGACGGCTACCGCCTGATCGTCGCGATCGCCGACGTTTCGCACTACGTGAAGCCGGGCGATGCGCTCGACGTCGATGCGCTCCAGCGCAGCACGTCGGTGTACTTCCCGCGCCGCGTGATCCCGATGCTGCCCGAGAAGCTGTCGAACGGCCTGTGCTCGCTGAACCCGGCGGTCGACCGCTGCACGCTGGTGTGCGACATGGTCGTCACGTCGCGCGGCGAGGTGAAGGGCTATCAGTTCTATCCGGCCGTGATTCATTCGGCGGCGCGCCTGACCTACACCGAGGTCGCGGCCGTGCTCGGCAACACCAAGGGGCCGGAGGCGGCACGCCGCGCCGACATCCTGCCGCATCTGCAGGATCTGTACGGCGTGTTCAAGGCGCTGTTCGCGGCGCGCCAGAAGCGTGGCGCGATCGATTTCGACACCACCGAGACCTACATCGTCTGCAATGCGCAGGGCAAGATCGAGCAGATCCTGCCGCGTCAGCGCAACGATGCGCACAAGCTGATCGAGGAATGCATGCTGGCCGCGAACGTGTGCGCGGCCGATTTCATGAAGCGTCACAAGCAGCCGGGCCTGTACCGCATTCACGCGGGCCCGACCGCCGAGAAGCTCGAGAACCTGCGTTCGTTCCTGCGCGGCATGGGCCTGACGCTCGGCGGCGGTGACACCCCTCACGCCAGCGATTACGCGGCGCTGATGGCGAAGATCCGCGAGCGGCCCGATGCGCAGATGCTGCAGCCGATGCTGCTGCGCTCGATGCAGCAGGCCGTCTACAGCCCGGACAACATCGGTCACTTCGGCCTGGCCTACGATGCCTACGCGCACTTCACGAGCCCGATCCGCCGCTATCCCGATCTGCTTACGCACCGCGCGATCTACGCGATCCTGTCGGGGCAGAAGTACACGCCGAAGGCACCCGACGGCGTCGAGCTGAACACGGCCATCTCGCCGCGCGCCCGCGCGATGCAGAAGGACGACGATGCGATCCGTAACCGCGTGCGCACCAACACCGCGATCTGGGACGAACTCGGCCTGCACTGCTCGGCCAACGAGCGGCGCGCCGACGAAGCCTCGCGCGACGTCGAAGCCTGGCTCAAGTGCTATTTCATGCGGGACAAGCTCGGCGAGGAATACGGCGGCATGGTCAACGGCGTGACGCCGTTCGGCATCTTCGTGCAGCTCGACACGCTGTTCATCGAAGGGCTGGTGCATGTGACCGAGCTCGGCTCCGACTACTTCCAGTACGACGAGATCAAGAACGAGCTGCGCGGCGAGCGTACCGGCATTCGCTATCGCCTGTCGGATCGTGTGCGTGTGCAGGTCAGCCGCGTCGATCTCGATGCGCGCAAGATCGACTTCCGCCTGGTGCGCGACACGCCGGTGAAAACCGTGCGTGGCGCGGGTCCTGGCCCGGCCGGTGAGCGTAACGGTGCGCGCGTGCGTGCGATGCCCGGTATCACGAGCGACGACGATGCACCGCCGCCGCCGCGCCGCCAGAAGTCGGTGGCTACCGCACCGGCACCGGCTGCGAAGGAAGCGCATGGCGCACATCCCGCCGCCAAGAAGAAGGGCGGTGCACCGGCCAAATCGGCCGCCAAGAAGGCGCGCCCGCGCAAGAAATATTGATGCCGCGGCCGGCGTCGCAAGGCGCCGGCCCGTGCATTCGATGCATTGAAGACGCCGCGTTGTCAGGCCGCCAGGCCCGTCACGCGGCGCTTGCGTTTTACCATTCCCGCGACGCACACCATGCGCCTCGCGTTTAGATGAAGGTTGGTCCAGTCATGTCACGTTTGAAGGTTCTCTACGGTTTTCACGCCGTCACCGCGCGCCTGCGCCACGACGCGTCGACGGTTGCCGAGGTGTTGTACGACCAGACCCGGCGCGATCGCCGGATGATCGATTTCCTGGCCACCGCGAAGGAGGCCGGCGTGCGGCTGATCGCGGCCGACGAAACGCGCTTGTGGGGCCTGGCGCACACCGAGCGCCATCAGGGCGTGGTCGCGCGCGTGGAGGATCTGCCGCTCGCGCAGAATCTCGCCGAGCTGCTCGACGGCATCCAGGGCCCGGCGCTGCTGCTGGTGCTCGACGGCGTGACCGATCCGCACAATCTCGGCGCGTGCCTGCGCGTGGCCGATGCGGCCGGCGCGCATGCCATCATCGCGCCGCGCGACCGCGCGGTGGGCTTGAACGCCACGGCGGCCAAGGTCGCCAGCGGCGCGGCCGACACGGTGCCGTACATCACGGTGACGAACCTCGCGCGCGCGTTGCGCGAGCTGAAGGACGCCGGCGTGTGGGTGATCGGCACCTCCGACGACGCCACGGCCAGCCTCTACGAAACCAAGCTGGAAGGCCCGGTCGCGCTCGTGATGGGCGCCGAGGGCGAGGGCATGCGCCGGCTCACGCGCGATACCTGCGACGACGTGATGAATATTCCGATGGCCGGTAGCGTCGAGAGCCTGAACGTGTCGGTGGCGAGCGGCGTGGTGCTGTACGAAGCCGTGCGCCAGCGTCGTGTGGCGGTGGCGAAGTAAGCCGCGTGGTGGCGCGCATCGCGAATCTTTGGGCCGGGCTCGCACCATGGGTGCGGCCGGCGCGTGCGCTCGCGCTGGGTGGCATGGCCGCATTGCTGGCCGCCTGCGCGTCGCCCACGCTCGTCGATCGCGGCACCTACGTGGCCGACACGAGTCATCCGGCGCAGGGCGCCGATTCGCGCGTGCGCTTCCTCGTGATGCACTACACCGAATCGGACGACCGGCGCGCACTGTTCACGCTGACCCATAACGAGGTCAGCGCGCATTACCTGATCCCGAGCCAGCCGGCGCGCCGCAATGGCGAGCCGGTGGTGCTCCAACTCGTACCGGAAAGCCAGCGGGCCTGGCATGCCGGTGTCAGCGACTGGCAGGGCACCACCGAGCTCAATGCCGCGTCGATCGGCATCGAGATCGTCAATGCCGGGCCGCTCGACGCGCCCACCGATCGCACCTGGCAACCGTATGCACCCGATCAGGTCGAGGCGGTCGTGAAGCTCGCGAAGGACATCGTCACGCGCTACGGCATTCCGCCGACGCGCGTGGTGGGTCACAGCGATATCGCGCCGCAGCGCAAGATCGATCCGGGGCCGGCGTTCCCGTGGCTGGCCTTGTACCGTGCCGGCATCGGCGCGTGGCCTGACGATGCGACCGTCGCCGCGCATCTGGCGGGCCGTGCGCCCGGCGATCCCGCCGATGTGCGCGGGCTGCAGTCGAAGCTGGCGCGCTATGGCTACGACGTGGCCACCGACGGCGTGCTCGACGCCCGCACGCGGCGCGTATTCGCGGCGTTCCAGATGCATTTCCGGCCAGCCGATTATTCGGGCAACCCGGATGCGCAAACCGACGCGATCGCGCAGGCGCTGCTCGACAAGTATTTCCCTGGCGCGGCACCCTCGGCCACGCCCGTATCGCAACCCGACGCGCCCTGATTCCGGCGGCCCTGCACCCCGCCGGTGCGCCGCCCGTCGATTGTCGCGCCGATGCCTCGCAGGCGCCCGAAAATCGCCGCCGCGTCGGGCGAGTCCGGTAGACTCGCGGGTTTCGCAATCAGCGCTTCATCCCCACCATGACTCAAGACGAACTCAAACGCCTCGTCGGCCAGGCCGCCGCCGATTACGTGCTCGCCAACGTGCCGGAAGGCTCCGTGATCGGCGTCGGCACCGGCTCCACCGCGAACTGCTTCATCGACGCGCTGGCGGCGATCAAGGGCCGTTATCGCGGTGCCGTATCCAGCTCGATCGCCACCACTCAACGGCTCGAATCGCACGGCATCCGCGTGTTCGACCTGAACGAGGTCGAAGGCCTGCAGGTGTACGTCGACGGCGCGGACGAGATCGATGCGAGCGGCGCGATGATCAAGGGCGGTGGCGGCGCGCTGACGCGCGAGAAGATCGTCGCATCGGTGTCGGGCACCTTCGTGTGCATCGCCGACGCCAGCAAGCGCGTGGCCACGCTCGGCGCGTTCCCGCTGCCGGTCGAAGTGGTGCCGATGGCGCGCACCGCCATCGGCCGCCAACTGACGGCGCTCGGCGGCGTGCCGGTGCTGCGCGTCACGAAGGACGGCTCGCCGTTCCTGACCGACAACGGCAACGAGATACTCGACGTCAAGGGGCTGTCGATTACCGACCCGCGCGGGCTCGAAGCCACCATCAACGGCTGGCCCGGCGTGGTGACGGTTGGCCTGTTCGCGCAACGCGGCGCCGACCTCTGCCTGCTGGGCGGCAAGAGCGGCGTTGAATCGATCGATTACCGCACGCATTAAATAGGGGTTTAAAACATTAAGGCCAATCGCAATTCAAAAAACCAACGAATTGCATCGGCCTTAATCATCGCAAACGTTTTGCGGTCCTGATAAATCGTCCGACGCGCTTTTCCAGGCCTGTCGGGCTTTTTTTTGAGATACGATGCGTTTAGGAAATCGTAAGAGGGATTACCCTCTCAGGTGTTTTCCAGATAGCGTTGCGTCCGCGAACTCAGCAACGTATCGAACATAAGAACAATCGTTTCGCGAGTCGTTTTCAATCGAGAGAGCTGTAAAAGGGGCCAGGCCGGACTGCGGGGGCAGCACGCCAACACAGATATGTAGTAACGGGGAGGTCTCCTATGGAACAAGCAAAAGACAAAGACAGGTCGCTCGTCAGCAAGGTCATGGACGGGTTGGTGACGGGAATCGTGGAAGACAAATACGGCGGCATCCTGCCGCCGCAGGACGTGCTTTCCAAGGATTTCGACGTCAGCCGGACCGTCATGCGCGAAGCGCTCTCGATGCTGCTCGCACGCGACATGCTCGATGTCCGGCCCAAGGTCGGCACGCGGGTGCGGCCGATGCGCGACTGGCGGATGATCGACGAGGACGTCGTGAACTGGCGCTTCCGCGCCAAGCCCGATCCGCAATTCATGCGCGACGTGCTCGAATTCCGCATGCTGATCGAGCCGCGCGCGGCCGGGCAGGCGGCCGAGCGTGCGAATGGCGCGGATATCGCTGGTATCCGCGAAGCCTTCGATGTGTTCCGTTCGCTCGAACCGGGCGAGGCGGGTTACGACGAGGCGGACGAGCGGCTCCACGCGCGGATCGTCCACGCCAGCGGCAATCAATTCTTCCAGCAGATGAGCGCGATCATCAGCGGTGCGCTGCGGCTCGTGCGCGAGCAGACGGCCGGCCGCGAAGGCGCGCCCGAGCGGCTGGTCGAACTGCACCAGCGCGTCGTCGAGGCGATCGAGCAGCGCAACGGGCGGGCTGCCGAAGCCGCCGCGCGCGAGTTGATCGACCTGACCGACGAGGCCTCGAACGCGGTGCCGATGCGGGCGACGGGCTGAGGCCATCGAGGCGCTCCCGGGGCGGGGCCTCGACGGATGACGCTGCGATGGGCTGGCGGCGGACCGTTATCATGACGGCTCCCCGCCGGTTCGTCCGGCGTTGATTTCCTGTCGAGCTCGATCCCGATGAACGTCCCTTCCTCTTCCCCGATCCGTTTCGGCATCGTCGGTGCCGGCGCGATCGCGCGCCGCTTCGCGCAATCGCTGCCGCACGTCGCCGACGCTGCGCTGGCCCACGTCTGGGCGCGCCGTGCCGATGCCGCCGCCGAGTTCTGCGCGGCGCATGGCGGCACGCCGATCGACAGTTTCGAGGCGCTGTGCGCGTCGGACGTCGATGCCATCTACATCGCCACGCTCAACGACAGCCACGCGCGCTACGCCTGCGCCGCGCTCGCCGCCGGCAAGGCCGTGCTGTGCGAGAAGCCGGCCACCGTCAACGCGCGCGAACTGGACACGGTGCTGGCCGCCGCCAAGGCGGCCGGCCGGCTGTTCATGGAGGCGATGAAGCCGCCGTTCTATCCGCTCTACCGGCGGCTGCGCGAACAGCTCGCACAAGATCCGGTCGGCCCGATCCGGCTCGTGCGAGCCGGCGGCGCGTTCTCGACGGTGCCTGCCGATCACACCAGCTTCAGCTTCGAGACGGCCGGCGGCGCGTTGCTCGATATCGGCATCTACGAGATGTTCCTGGCGGTGGACTGGCTCGGCGCGCCGCTCGACGTGCAGACGCTCGGCCGGGTTGGCGCGACCGGCGTGGATACCTTCGCGAGCCTGAACAGCCGCCACGAGCACGGCATCGCGCAATTGTTCTGCGGGCTCGACGTGATGGGCCGCGGCGATGCATTGCTCGGCGCCGAAGGCGGCACCGTGACGATTCACGAGAACTGGTGGAACCCGCAGAAGGCGACGATCCGCTACACCGACGGCCGCGTCGTCGAACTCGACGAGCCGTTTTCGGGCGGTGGCCTCAACTACGAGACGGAACACTTCTGCGCGTTGCTGCGCGATGGGCTGACCGAAAGCCCGGTGCTCACGCATGCGCATTCGCGCGGCATGATCGCGATGAGCGACGCGGCGCGCCTGGCGCTCGGCGTGCGGTTCGCGGCGGACGAGGGCTGAAAGCGCAACGGGCGCGCAAGTCGCGCGCCCGTTGCGGGATTCAGCGGCGGCTCAAAACCGCCCCGGCAGCGCAAGCCGGCGCTCCCACCAGCGCTGCACCCATTCGAGGAGCTGGCACAGCACCCAGTAGAACGCCGCCGCGGCGAGGTAGAGCGGCAGCGGCTGATACGTCGAGGCGATGATCTCCTGCGCGCTGCGCAGCAGTTCGGTCACGGTGATGACCGACACCAGCGAGGTGTCCTTGATCAGGCTGATCAGGCTGTTCGACAGGCTCGGCACGGCGATCCGCAGCGCCTGTGGGCCGATCACGTAGCGCAGCGTCTGGCCCCACGACAGGCCGAGGCTGTACGAGGCCAGCCACTGGCCGTTCTCGATGCCGTTGATCGCGCCGCGCATGCTTTCCGACATGTAGGCGGCCACGTTGGCCGACAGCGCGATCACGCCGGCCGGCGTCGGGTCGAGCGAGATGCCGAGGCTCGGCAGGCCGTAATAGATGACGAAGATCTGCACGAGCAGCGGCGTGCCGCGCATCAGGCTCACGTAGACGCGTGCGATCGCGTTCAGCACGCGGCTGTGGGCGATGCCCATCAGCGCGAGCACGACAGCGGCGGCGAGGCCGAACACCATCGACAGGACGGCGAACTTGACGGTCAGGATCGCGCCCTGTGCAAGCACGGGCAGCGAATCGACGAGCAGGGAAGTGATCGACATGGTGTGAGGCAAATCAGGCAGGCGCGCCCGGAAACTTGACAAGGCGCCATCATAAACCGACGGAAACAAAGCGAAGGGCGGCACCGTTGCCGATGCCGCCCTTCGTCATGCCGTATTCCGACTTACTTGATCGGCTTCGACACGTCGATGCCGAACCACTTGTCCGAGATCTTCGCGAACGTGCCGTCGGCTTCGAGCTGCGTCATCGCATCGTCGATCGCCTTGGCGAACTTCGGATTGCCCTTCTTGAACGGGATGCCCGACGGTTCGGCCGAGCCGACCGTGGCGCCGGTGCGCAGCGGCAGCGGCGAAGCCTTCAGCAGGTAGGCGAGCATCAGGCGGTCGTTCAGCGCCGCGTCGAGACGGCCAGCGGCCAGGTCGCGCAGATACTCGGGCGCGCCCGGGTAGGTCTTGACGTCGATGCCCGGCACCGATTTCGCCATGTCCATATAGTTGGTGCCGAGGCCGACGCCGAGCTTCTTGCCCTTCAGGTCGTCGAGCGACTTGAACTCGCGCGTGTCGTCCTTGCGCTGGATCAGTTGCGCGGCCGAGTACGTATAGGCCGGCGAGAAGTCGAGCGCTTCCTTGCGCTTGTCGGTGATGCCGACCTGGTTGACGATCACGTCGAACTTGCCTGCCTGCAGGCCGGCGATGATGCCGCTCCACTCGGTCGTGACGAATTCCGGCTTCAGGCCCAGCTTGGCGGCCACGGCTTTGGCGATGTCGACGTCATAGCCGACCAGCTCGCCCGACGGCGCCTTCGAGTTGAACGGAGGGAACGTGCCTTCCAGGCCGATGCGCAGCGTACCGCGCTGCTTGGCCTGGTCGAGGATGTCGGCCGCATGGGCGGAGGCGGCAACCAGCGTGGCACCGATCAGGCCGGCGCTCAGGAGCTTCTTCAGCGACACAATCTTCATTCTGTTCCCTGTATTGCCCGCAATGGGCGTTGACGATGGCGGCAATCATAGTGAAAACACAATTGCCCGCCAACTATCGTTTGTTTATTTCTATATAACCGTGCCGTGCGCTCAACCGCGTGCGATGGCGTTCACGCAATCGGCGACGAGCGGCGGGCCGCGATAGATGAAACCCGTGTAGAGCTGCACCAGCGACGCGCCGGCGGCGAGTTTCGCACGCGCGTCCTCGCCCGAAAAGATGCCGCCAACCCCAATGATCGGCACCGCGCTGCCCAGTTCGGCGTGCAGCTTGCGGACGACTTCGGTGGACGCGTCGAACACCGGACGGCCCGACAGGCCGCCGGTTTCGTCGGCGTGCGGCATGCCTTGCACGGCAGCGCGCGACAGCGTGGTGTTGGTCGCGATCACGGCTTCGATGCGGTGACGCAACAGCAACGCGGCGATTTCCTTGACCTGTTCGTCGTCGAGATCGGGGGCGATCTTCAGTGCGAGCGGCACGAGCTTGCCGTGCAGATCGGCCAGGCGCGCCTGCTTGTCCTTCAGCGCGGCGAGCAGCGCGTCGAGTTCGTCGGTGCCCTGGAGCTGGCGCAGATTCTTGGTGTTCGGCGACGAGATGTTGATGGTGACGTAGCTGGCGAACGGGTAGACGCGCTCGAGACAGTAGAGGTAATCGTCGGCGGCGCGCTCGATCGGCGTGTCGGCGTTCTTGCCGATGTTCAGGCCCAGCACGCCGCGATAGCGCGCGGCCTGCACGTTCTTCACGAACTGATCGACGCCGTGGTTGTTGAAGCCCATCCGGTTGATCACGGCGTTCGCTTCCGGCAGGCGGAAGATGCGCGGGCGCGGGTTGCCCTGCTGCGCGCGCGGCGTGACCGTGCCCACCTCGATGAAGCCGAAGCCGAGCGCGGCCAGGCCGTCGATGCAGGCACCGTCCTTGTCCAGCCCGGCCGCCAGCCCGACCGGGTTGCGGAACGTCAGGCCCATCACGGTACGCGGCACGTCCGGCACGTTCGGCGCGAGCAGGCTCGCGAGGCCGGTGCGGCCGGCGGCGCCGAGCATGCGCAGCGTCAGGTGGTGGGCATCTTCGGCATCCATCTTGAAGAGGGACGCGCGGGCGAGCGGATAAAGGGAGCTGAACACGGCGTGAAGGGCGGGGCCGGAAATTGATAACCCGGCATTTTAACCGAACCGGCAGCCTGGCCGGTCAGGAATGCAGGGCGGTGGCAGGGCGCACCGGCAGCTTGTTCGCCGTTGCGCGCCACGGTAGCCGCGGCTTCAGCGCACGCCGCCGTGGCCGCCCGGCAGCGGTGCGCGGGCCAGCGCCGCGTCGACCGGCGGCAGATCCACGGTGGCCGGGTCGAGCGGTTTCCAGCGGCCGTCGATCAGGCCTTCGAGCGGCCGGAAGTTCGCCTTGTAGGCCATCTTCTGGCTCTCGCGAATCCAGTAGCCGAGATAGACATAGGGCAACCTCAGGCTGCGGGCCTGCTCGATCTGCCAGAGGACGTTGTAGGTGCCGTAGCTCTTGTGCGCGTCTTCGGGCTCGAAGAACGTGTAGACCGAGGAAAGGCCGTCGCCGAGGATGTCGATCATGCTGATCATGCGCAGCGTGCCGGGCTCGGGCGTGGCGTTCGGGTCGTCGGGGCTGGCCTGCGGCGCGTCGCGAAATTCGACGAGCCGCGAATTGATCCGGCTTTGCAGCAGGAACTGCTCGTATTGATCGCGGCTGTCGCGATCCATGCCGCCGCCCGCATGCCGTGCCGACTGGTAACGCATGTAGAGCGCGTAATGCTCCTCGTCGTAGTGCAGCGGCGAAACCGATGCCACCAGCCCGTGATGGCGGTTCCACATCTTGCGCTGGGTGCGGTTCGGCGCGAACGCGTCGACCGGCACGCGCACCGGTACGCAGGCGCGGCAGCCGTCGCAATAGGGCCTATACGTAAACACGCCCGAGCGCCGGAAGCCGGCCTTGACGAGTTCGGTATAGATGTCGGAATTGATCAGATGGCTTGGCGTCGCGACTTGCGAGCGCGCCACGCGGCCATCGAGGTAACTGCATGGATACGGCGCCGTTGCATAGAACTGCAGGGCCGAAAGCGGTGAAAGCGGCAACTCGGTGGGATGAGTCATGGGCAGCTCTCGAAGCGGGAGGATCGCGTCAGCGGGCCGGGCGGAAGCCGCCGGGCCGCGTGGCACGCCGAGCCGGGCCCGAACGGATCCCGCATGCCGGGCCGGTGCGGCGGCACACGACGCGCGTGCTGCGCGCGACGGCCGACGCCGGACACGGCGCATGCGGAGAGGAGATCGTCAGGGTGGGCATCGGATGTCTTGTCGGATAGGGCCGGCCTTGGCGAGCGCCGGCCGGTCGGATGTCGACAAAGGTAACATGAAAATTATCGTGTTGAGGAGTGCCACGCGATGCGCCGCGCATCAGCCGGCGTGCGCAGTCTCGGTCAGCCGGGCCAGCGCGTGCTTGTCGAAGCGCCACGGAATCGCGTGCTCGGCCGTGGCGCGCCGCACGTGCGCGACGAACTCGCGGCGGCCGATTTCGCGGCCGCCGAGCGAGGCGAGATGCGCGGTGTTCTGCTGGCAGTCGATCATCGCCACGCCGTGTGCGCGAACGTGTGCAACCAGCGTGGCCAGCGCGATCTTCGAGGCGTCGGTGGCGTTCGCGAACATCGATTCGCCGAAGAACATCGTGCCGAACGCCACGCCGTACAGGCCGCCCACGCGTTCGCCGTCGAACCAGGTTTCGATGCTGTGCGCGTGACCCGCGCGATGCAGCGCCGTGTAGGCGGCCACGATGTCGTCGGTGATCCAGGTGCCGCGCTGGCCGTCGCGCGGCGCCTGCGCGCAGGCGCGCATCACGGCGGGGAAATCGTGGTCGACGCGCACCTCCCAGCGTGCGTCGCGCTGCACGCGGCGCAGCGTCTTGCGAAACGTGGCGGAGACGCGAAACTCATCCGGCACGAGGATCATGCGCGGATCGGGGCTCCACCACAGCACGGGCTGGCCGTCGGAATACCAGGGGAAGATGCCGCGGTGATAGGCGTCGGCAACGCGTTCGGGCAGCAGGTCGGCGCTGGCCGCGAGCAGGCCGGGTGCGCCGCTGGCCGGGCCGAGCGCCTGCTCGACCGGCGGAAACGGCGCCTCGGGCGTGAGCCAGGGGACCATGCGCGCGCGTCAGCCGTTGCGCAGCGAGCGGTAGATGTCGCCGGTATGCACGCCGAACGAACCGGCCTCGCGGTCGGCGAAGAACAACCGCAAGGTCTGGGTGACGGTGGGGAACGCGATGTCGTCCCAGGGGATATCCGCTTCGTCGAACAGGCGGACTTCGAGGCTTTCCTCGCCGGCCTCGAATTCGGGGCCGTTCATGCGCGCCAGATAGAACAGGTGGACCTGATGCACGTGCGGCACGTTGAGCAGCGTGAACAGGTTCTGCACTTCGACGCGCGCGCCGGCTTCTTCCAGCGTTTCGCGCGCGGCGGCCTCGGAGGTCGTTTCGCCCATCTCCATGAAGCCGGCCGGCAAAGTCCAGTAGCCGTGGCGCGGTTCGATCGCGCGGCGGCACAGCAGTACCTGATCGCCCCAGACGGGCACGGTGCCCACCACATTGCGCGGATTCTGATAATGGATCGTGCCGCACTGGTCGCAGACGAAGCGTTCGCGGTTATCGCCGGGAGGGATGCGCGCGATGACTTCGTGGCCGCAGACTGAGCAGAATTTCATAGGGATGGGGAGCGAAAGGGTGATGCGAGTGTATCACCGCGCACGGCGATTCCAGAAAGGCGCAGGCATGCTTTTGCAGCGCTTTGCGTGGGCGGCGGCACGAGGCCGGGCGCTGCGATGGCGCTTGTGAAAACGATAGCGGAAAGCGGTGCGCGCGAAGATTTCCGGCGCCGGAAATGAAAATGGGCCACGAGCTTGAAGCGCTGTGACCCATCATCAATGCGACTTGGTTGCGGGGATAGGATTTGAACCTATGACCTTCGGGTTATGAGCCCGACGAGCTGCCAGACTGCTCCACCCCGCGTCCGTCAGAAGAATTGAATTATAGGGTGTTCTCGAAAGCGGCGCAAGCGTTTTATCTGTCCCTGTCACCGCACCGTGTGTGCGAGGCGCTGGGCTAGAATCTGTCGGCGGTTCCCGCCCTTTCATTCAACGTCTGTTTCGACGATCTATATGGATATCGCTCACGATCTGCAGTCGATCCTCGTCCAGGAGCACACGCTGGTCTTTCCGCGGTTCGACACGGCCCGCGCTTGGGCGCTCGGCACGCGGCTGCGCGAGATGGCGCTTGCGCGCGGCCATGCCGTTGCAATCGAGATCGGCAGCTTCGGCCTGCCCGTTTTCTGTGCCGCGCTCGAAGGCGCGACACCCGACAATATCGCCTGGGTTGCGCGCAAGCGCCGCACGGTCGAGCACTTTCGCCGCAGCTCCTATGCGGTCGGCTTGCGTCTGAAGCAGGCCGGCACCACGCTGGCCGCGAAGCACGGTTTGTCCGATACCGATTACGCCTCGCATGGCGGCGCGTTTCCGCTGACGGTGGCCGGCGCCGGCGTGATCGGCACGATCGTCGTGTCGGGCCTGCCGCAGCGTCGCGATCATGAACTGGTGGTGGAGGCGTTGAGCGCCGAACTCGGCCACGATTACGCCGCGCTCGCGCTGGCCGGGGAGTAAACGACCATGAAATTGCCTGCTTTCGCCTGGCTCGCCATGTCCATCGTGGCCGAAGTGATCGGCACCTCGGCCTTGCGCGCCTCGGATGGATTCACACGGCTGCTGCCGACGTTGATCGTGATCGTCGGCTACGGCTTCGCGTTTTATGGCTTGTCGCTGACCTTGAAGACGATGCCGGTCGGGATCGTGTATGCAATCTGGTCGGGCGCGGGCATCGTGCTGATCACGCTTGTCGCGATCGCGCTGTACGGGCAGGTGCCGGACTTGCCGGCCATCATTGGCCTCGCGCTGATCATCGCGGGCGTGGTGGTGCTGAACCTGTTCTCGAAGATGCAGGCGCACTGAGCGCCGGCCCGAATCCTGAAGGGAAGGGCGCGCGCTCCGGGCGCGCGCCGCGATCAGTCGTCGTAATCGTCATCGGACATGAACGCGCGCATGAACACCAGCGCGCCCCAGCCCCAGATCGCATTGGCCGCGAAGCCGATCGCGAGCGGCGAGAGCATGTTGCCGGCCGGCCAGATGCCGCGCAGCGGATCGATCACGAACACGCGCGCCACGGTCGGCACGATGCCGCCGAACACCAGCGCCTGCACCCACGGTGCCCGCCGCTCGGGCGACACGCGCAGCAGCCAGGCCATCAAAATCGCCCAGACCGCGCTGATCAGCGCATTGACGATGAAGGTCGGCATGCCCGCCGGCGCGAACGGTTCGACCGAGAAGCCGCCGATGCCGATCAGGCCCGCCGCATGCAGCAGCGCCAGCGTCGATTCGCGGAAGAACAGGGCGGCTAGGAAACCGGACAGGAACGGCAGGATGACTTTCTGCATCGGATCAGGCATGAGCGCGCGGGGCGTACGGCCACGTGCGCAAGGTGGGTAGGATTCGGCCCGCCATTATAGGGGGGCGCGTTGTGCTTCGACCGTCCCCGCATCTCGATATTCGCTACAGCAGCGCGTAAATCACGAAAGCGGAAAAACTAAGCTCAAAAAAATCGTTCCGAAACGAAGTGCCCCTCCCTAGACTGAATTCCCAGAGACGGTAGAACCCGTCCTCCCGCGCAATCGCGAGCTCGCCGCTGCGCGGAGCGATCCGGCGAGCCTCATTCCCGGCAGACGATCCTGTTCGACGCCCTGTATGCGTCGAGGGCCTCGCTTTGCCCGAAATTTTCGCAAGAACAGTCAGGCAGGAGCAGCAAATGAATGTGTTCTGGTTTATTCCGACGCACGGCGACAGCCGCTACCTCGGTACCTCCGACGGCGCGCGTGCGGCCGACTACGATTACTTCCGTCAGATCGCCACCTCGGCCGATACGCTCGGCTACGACGGCGTGCTGCTGCCGACCGGTCGTTCCTGCGAGGACGCCTGGGTCGTCGCATCGAGCCTGATTCCGGCCACCAAGCGCCTGAAGTTCCTGGTTGCGGTGCGCCCGGGGCTGTCGTCGCCGGCGCTGTCGGCGCGCATGGCCGCCACGTTCGACCGGATGTCGGAAGGGCGCTTGTTGATCAACGTCGTGACGGGCGGCGACATCGCCGAGCTCGAAGGCGACGGCGTGTTCGTCGACCACGACACGCGCTACGAAATCACCGACGAATTCCTGCATATCTGGCGCGACCTGCTCGCCAAGTCGCACGACAGCCAGTCGATCGATTTCGACGGCAAGCATCTGCAATCGAAGGGCGGCAAGGTGCTGTATCCGCCGGTGCAGACGCCGCATCCGCCGCTGTGGTTCGGCGGCTCGTCGCCGGCCGCGCACACCATCGCGGCCGAGCATATCGACACCTACCTGACCTGGGGCGAACCGCCCGAGGCCGTGGCCAAGAAGATCGCCGACATCCGCGCCCGTGCCGAGGCGCGTGGCCGCCAGATCAAGTTCGGGATTCGCCTGCACGTGATCGTGCGCGAAACCGAGGAAGAAGCCTGGGCCGATGCCGACCGCCTGATCAGCCGCCTCGACGACGCCACGGTCGCCCGTGCGCAGCAGTCGTTCGCGAAGATGGATTCCGAAGGGCAGCGCCGGATGGCCGCGCTGCACGGCGGCAAGCGTGGCTCGCGCAAGGACCTGGAGGTCTATCCGAACCTGTGGGCGGGCGTGGGCCTCGTGCGCGGCGGCGCCGGCACCGCGCTGGTCGGCAGCGCCGAGCAGGTGGCCGAACGCATGCGCGAATACGCGGCGCTCGGGATCGACACCTTCATCCTGTCGGGCTATCCGCATCTGGAAGAGTCGTACCGCTTCGCCGAGCTGGTGTTCCCGCTGATCAAGGGCACCACCAACACGCGCCGCGCCGGCCCGCTGTCCGGCCCGTTCGGCGAGGTGATCGGCAATCACTACACGCCGCAGGCGAGCCAGAGCTGAGCGGAGGAATCGAGATGGCAACCCCGACTCTCCAGCGAGCAGGACGCGGCATCGCACGCAGCGGCTGGCGCGCCATCGCGCCCTGGCTCGTGCCGTTCGGCCTCGTGATCGCGTGGGAACTGGCCGCGCGCGCCGGTGCGCTGTCGACGCGCGTGCTGCCCGAGCCGCTCGCCGTGGTGCGCGCCGCGTGGTCCCTGATCCAATCCGGCGACATGTGGGCGAACGTCAAGGTCAGCACCTGGCGCGCGCTGGTGGGCTTTGCGATCGGCGGCGGCGTGGGCCTCGTGCTTGGCCTCGCCACCGGCATTTCGAAGGCCGCCGAGGTGGCGCTCGATTCGACCATCCAGATGATCCGCAACATCCCCGCGCTGGCGATGATTCCGCTCGTGATCCTCTGGTTCGGCATCGACGAGAAGGCCAAGCTGTTCCTCGTGTCGCTCGGCGTGTTCTTCCCGATCTACATCAACACCTATCACGGCATCCGTTCGGTCGACGCGAACCTGATCGAGATGGCCAAGAGTTACGGCGTGAAGGGTTTCGCGCTGTATCGCGACGTGATCCTGCCCGGCGCGCTGCCGTCGATCCTGGTGGGCGTGCGGTTCGCGCTCGGCCTGATGTGGGTGATGCTGATCGTTGCCGAGACGATTTCCGCGCAGTCGGGTATCGGCTACATGACGATGAACGCTCGCGAATTCCTGCAAACCGACGTGGTGGTGGTCGGCATCCTGCTGTACGCGGTGCTCGGCAAGCTGGCCGACGTGCTCGCGAAGTGGCTCGAACGCGCGACGCTGCGCTGGCACCCCGCGTATCAACCGGGAGCCAAGCCATGAACGCGAGCACGCTCAACAACCATTACGGCCCGATCGCCGGCGCCGATATCGATGCCGAGCTCGCGCAGTCGCGCACCGAGGACGCCGCCCGCCAGGACGCCGCCGTGCTCGATCGCGACGCCGGCGGCCACGTCGTGCCGCTGACGCGGCGGCGCGAGGCCGGTGATGTCCGTGGCAACCCGAACGGCAACGCGCCGCTCGCGCGCAGCGGCGATCACTCGGTCGAGCTGCGCAAGGTCGGCAAGCGCTATGGCGAGCGCGCCGTGCTCAGCGATTTCGATCTGTCGATCGAGCGTGGCAGCTTCGTGGCGATCGTCGGGCGCAGCGGCTGCGGCAAGTCCACGCTGCTGCGGTTGATCGCCGGGTTGGATAAGCCGACCGACGGCGCGCTGGTGAAGCGCAGCGAAACCGGCGAGGCGCTCGACACGCGGATCATGTATCAGGACGCGCGGCTGCTGCCATGGAAGACCGTGCTGCAGAACGTGATGCTCGGCCTCGGTCGCCGCTCGCGCGAAGATGCGCGCGCCGTGCTGAACGAGGTCGGCCTGCTCGAACGCGCCAACGACTGGCCCGCGCAACTGTCGGGCGGGCAGCGTCAGCGTGTGGCGCTGGCACGCGCGCTGGTGCATCGGCCGCAACTGCTGCTGCTCGACGAGCCGCTCGGCGCGCTCGACGCGCTCACCCGCATCGAAATGCACGCGCTGATCGAACGCCTCTGGCGCGAACACCGTTTTACCGCGCTGCTCGTGACGCACGACGTGCAGGAGGCGGTGGCGCTTGGCGACCGCATCCTGCTGATCGAGGCCGGCAAGATCGCGCTCGACCAGACCGTGCCGCTCGACCGGCCGCGGGCGCGTGCGTCGTCGTCGTTCGCCGCGCTCGAAGATCGCGTGCTGCAACGCGTGCTGAAGGGCGGCCCGGTGGTCGATGCGCCCGACGCGTTCGAGCAGCCCGCACCCGCAACCCGTATCCGTTGGGCCGTCTGACGCTGCCCAGCCTCCATCGACTGTTATTTTCGGAGCCATACCAACATGAGCATCATCGCCATCAACGTACGCAATCAGTTCAAGGGCAAGGTCAAGGAAATCATCCGCGGGCCGGTGGTGTCCGAGGTCGACGTCGATACGCCGTTCGGCATCGTCACGTCGGTCATCACGACGCGCTCGGTCGACGAGCTGGAACTGAAGGTCGGCGCGGAAGTGGTCGCGCTGGTGAAATCCACCGAGGTGTCGATCGCGCGTCTCTGATGCCCGTGGGGCGGGGCGCAGCGGCATTCCGGAGGCGGGCAACGCGCAAGTGTTGCCCGCCTCTTACGTTCTGAAGCAATCATTGACATTGATTTTCATTTTTCAGTGCTAGGATCAGATTTCTTTCACCGCGGAGAGAGTCGATGGTCCCCGCACTCAGTCCCGATGCAATAGAAGCGTTGAAGTGGGTCGACCGATTTGGCGCGGGCTATCCGGTGCCGACGCAGTTCGGCGCGCTGGTCGATGCGCTGCAGAATGACGGCTACGTGTATCAGAGCCGCCCGGGGCGCGCCGAACTGACCGAAGATGGCAGAACGGCGTTGCCTGAAGAGTTTGATTGATCGATTTGATCGGATTGCTTAGGGTCGGGAGGATGAAAATGGATACGATTTCGATTGGACACAGCCTCGATGCATACGTCGAGGAGTACAACGCTTATCGGCTCGAAGTGAAGACCGAGCAGGTCGGAGCCGGCGAGAAGGCCCATTACCGCGTGTTGTTCGGTGATGCCGAGGTGATCGGCTGGCGGCTCGTGCATGTCGACGGTGTATGGCTCAGCGAGCGCAGCGTGGTCGATCAGGTGATGTCGATGGCGCGCGGGGCGGTGGATCGCGAGCTGCGGGGGGCCAGGGCCGCCTGATTGACTGCTGGCTGTTGCGGGCCGGTGTGGGAATGAAAGCCGTCGGGGCTGGCTCCGGCGGCTTTTGTGTTGGTGGGGGCAACGATGTTATTTTTTCGTTTGCGATTTATTGCGCCCCAAACAAAACAGGCGCCGAAGCGCCTGTTTTGACTACAAATTCTTGGGGTGGCTGACGGGACTCGAACCCGCGACAACAGGAATCACAATCCTGGACTCTACCAACTGAGCTACAGCCACCGTTGTTACTGCCTACTTCTGCTTCGTTGCCGTTTTGTTTCAGCAGCTAAGAAAGAGATTATATGGACAGGGCATCGCCTTGTCTAGTCCCCTTTTTAAAAATTTTCGACCGGGGCCGTCAGATGGGTGCGCGCCTCGGCAAAGATCGTCGCGACGTCGCCGCGCGCGAGCCGCTTGCTGTCCGACAATACGCGCCGCCAGCCGCGTGCACCGTGCACGCCGCGATACAGCCCGAGCGCATGACGCACGATCGCGCCAAGGTAAGTGCCGCGCGCGATCTCGTCGGCGCAGTAGGCGATCAATCGATCTTCGATTTCCTCGCGCGTCGGCGCGGGGCCGGCCCCGCCATAGAAACGCGCATCGACCTCGGCCAGCACGTAGGGGTTGTGATACGCCTCGCGGCCGAGCATCACGCCATCGACGTGTTGCAGATGCGCTTCGGCTTCGTCGAGCGTGGTGATCCCGCCGTTGATGATGATTTCGAGTTCGGGGAAATCGCGTTTGAGCTGATAGGCGTAGTCGTACTTGAGCGGCGGGATCTCGCGGTTTTCCTTCGGCGAGAGGCCTTTCAGGATGGCGTTGCGCGCGTGCACGATGAACACCTCGCAGCCGGCCTCGGCGATCGTGCCGACGAAATCGCGCACGAATGCGTAGTCTTCCACCGCGTCGACGCCGATCCGATGCTTGACCGTCACCGGCACCGACACCGCATCGCGCATCGCCTTCACGCAGTCGGCCACGAGCGCCGGCTCGTTCATCAGGCAGGCGCCGAACGCGCCGCGCTGCACGCGCTCGGACGGGCAGCCGCAATTCAGGTTGATTTCGTCATAGCCCCAGGTTTCGCCGAGCTTGGCCGACTTCGCGAGATCGTCGCGCTCGCTGCCGCCCAATTGCAGCGCGACGGGCACCTCGTCGGGCGTGAACGCGAGGTGGCGCGCGACGTCGCCGTGGATCAGCGCGCCGGTCGTGACCATTTCCGTGTAGAGCCAGGTATGGCGCGAAATCGACCGGTGTAGCGACCGGCAATGGCGGTCGGTCCAGTCCATCATCGGCGCGACGGTAACGCGCCGGGGCGTTGCTTTCATCGAATCTTCCTGCTGAATCAATATCGTAAGTTCGGGTTACGCCCGGGCCGGCACCGTCGTTCTGATGGTTTTGTGGGCGCGGGCCGGCAGCGCGGTGCAGCCGGAGCGGATGCGGCAGAGGGTCGAAGCATTTCGATCCCGTGCATCGGCCAAGGGCGACATTATAAGACGACGTGCGCGGCCGCCAAGTCATCAAACGTCGAGATATCAACCCGGATGCACTCGGCATCGAATGAACGTCGAGATATCGCCAGCGATTCCATACCCGTGAATACCACTGAAAAATGGCCGGCATGTTCCATGTTCCATGTTCCATGTTCCATGCGCCAGGCCGCCGTAGCTCAATGCGACGACACGAACACCGCATCCTCGAACGCCGCCGGAATCGCGAAACTCTCCCGCATTCGCCGCACCTCGGCCGCTGGCGTCATGCCGAACAGCCGCTTGAATTCCCGGCTGAATTGCGACGGGCTCGTATAACCCACCGCATGGCTGGCCGCTTCGGCAGTCAGATCCTGACGCACCATCAACAGCCGCGCCTGATGTAGGCGCGTCGATTTCAGATATTGCATCGGCGAAGCCTGCGTGATCGTCTTGAAGTGGGTGTGGAAGCTCGGCACGCTCATGCCGGCTTCGCCGGCGAGCTGCGTCACGTCGAGCGGCTGCGCGTAGCCGGCATGGATCAGTCGCAGCGACCGGCCGATACGCCCGAATTGCCCGCGCATCGCCAGCGCCTCGCGCATCGAGCCGCCTTGCGCGCCGGTCAGCACGCGGAAATACAGCTCGCGCAACAGGCCCTGACCTAGCACGGTGGCTTCGAGCGGCCGGCCGAGCGCTTCGAGCAATCGCAGCACGGAGCCGGCCATCGCATCGTCGATCGGCGTCGACATCATGCTTTGCGGCGCTTGCGCGCTGGCCGCCGCGTCCTCACCGTCGATCTGTACGGCCAGCTCGGCGGCCAGCGTGAAATCGAGGTGCAGATACAGCGCGAGCAGCGGATGCGACGCGCTCGCCTCGGTTTCCATCGTGAACGGCACGGGCACCGACACGGCCAGATAGTGATTCGCGTCGTACAGATAGAGCTGATCGCCGAAATAGCCGCGCTTGCTGCCTTGGCACACGATCACGATGCCGGGGTCGTACAGCACGGGCGTGCGCGACAGCGGTCGGTCCGAGCGCAGGATTCGCACGCTCGGCAGGGCGGTGAGGTTGTAGCCCTCAGCGGGCGCCAGGGCATGCAGCAGATCGATCGTGCGCTGACGGACCGGCGAGGCCGCCGCAGCGGCATCCACGCTGGCGCTTCGTTTCGGGTTCATAGTTTTAGGCAAGAAAAATACCGAAACTCGGCTTATTGGATCGATTCGCGGATACTACCATGCAGTCTCCAGTCACGATTCGGGAGTCAAACGATGGCAAGCGGAAAGATCCTGCTCATTACGGGCGTCAGCAGCGGTTTCGGCCGTGCGCTCGCGCAAGAGGCGCTGGCGGCGGGGCACACGGTGGTCGGCACGGTCCGCAGCGCCGAGGCGAAGCGCGATTTCGAGGCGCTGGCCACGCAAGGCGCAGTGGCGCGCGTGCTGGACGTGACCGATTTCGATGCGATCGACGGCGTGGTGGCCGAGATCGAGGCCACCGTCGGTCCGATCAGCGTACTCGTCAACAATGCCGGCTACGGCCACGAAGGCATTCTGGAGGAGTCGCCGCTGTCGGACCTGCGCCGCCAGTTCGACGTCAACGTGTTCGGTGCGGTGGCGATGATGAAGGCGGTGCTGCCGTTCATGCGCGAACGCCGGCGTGGCCACATCCTGAACATTACGTCGATGGGCGGCTACATCACGATGCCGGGCATCACTTATTACTGCGGCAGCAAGTTCGCGCTGGAGGGCATTTCCGAGGCGCTGGGCAAGGAGGTCAGGCCGTTCGGCATCGCCGTGACGGCCGTGGCGCCGGGCTCGTTTCGCACCGATTGGGCCGGGCGCTCGATGGTGCGCACGCCGCGCTCGATCGCCGATTACGACGCGATCTTCGATCCGATCCGCCAGGCGCGCGAGGAGAAAAGCGGCAAGCAACTGGGCGATCCGCGCAAGGCGGCGCGCGCGATGCTCGATGCGATCGCGTCCGACGATCCGCCGGCCCACCTGCTGCTCGGCAGCGATGCGCTCGGTCTCGTGCGCGGCAAGCTGGCGAGCATGGAGCAGGAAATCGGTGCCTGGGAAACCGTAACGGTTTCGACGGACGGCTGAAACCGGCGCGGCGCGCGGTAGCGGGCCTGTTGCGCCAGCGCTGCTGCCGCCCGCGCAACGGTTGCCGGAATCGTGCCGCTTGTCGTACAATCGCGGTCGTTTTCCCGCACGTCGTCAGCAGTTGCCCAGCGCGGTCCCCATATTCAAATCTGCGGCGGCGAGCAATCAGGAAAACAGGTGCAGGGCGGCTTTTCGCGCCTCACCGCAAAGAATTCTGAAGTGGGTCTAGTTGCAGGCGGCGCCAAGCGAAAGCTTGGTGCCGTTTTTGTTTTTACGCCCGTAACCGCCGGTAAACCAAGGTGCCTCAATATTTTTGGGCGAAAGCCAAAAGTATTGGGGTTCGGTGCCGTTAATAATTTTGGGACAGCTGACTTGCCTCGGCTGCCTTGAGTTTTGCCCGCTTCGCTGCCAGCGAAGCGGGCTTTTTTTATTGCCGCGGCGGAACGGCGCGTCAATGCGCGTCGCCTTGCGCCGGAATCGGCCAGCCGGGGCCGGGCAGGGCTTCGGTTTCGCGCGGGTCGAGCGGCTCGCCGCATTCGGAACACACCATGACCGGCCGCATCAGGTGGCCGCAGCGCTTGTGTCGCAGCAGCACCGGCGGCCCGGCGCCGTCGTCCTTCCAGCGGTCGCCCCAGGCGGTCAGGGCCAGCAGGATCGGGTGCAGGTCGCGGCCCTTGTCGGTCAGCCGGTATTCGTGGCGCGGTGGATTCGACTGATAGGGCCGCTTCTCGAAGATGCCTTCGTCGACCAGCCGCGCGAGCCGTTCCGCCAGCACATGCCGCGTCACGCCCAACTGCGCCTGGAACGCGTCGAAGCGCCGGATGCCGAGAAACGCATTGCGCAGGATCAGCATGGTCCAACGGTCGCCGAGCACGGCAGCGGTGCGCGCGACCGAACACGGCATCTCGCCCACGTTGTCCCATTTCATCGGCGGCCTCGCTGTTCAAAAAGTGGGTTCGATTATAGAACGCACACTCGAAATCACAATCCTTGCGTCGACAGCCGTTGACAGCCCCAAAATCGGTACAGAATAATGCGTTCTGTTTTGGAACTAACAAAGTCGTCCCGACGTTGTTTCGATCGCCATCCACGAGGAGCTTCCTGATGAAACCGCTCGATTTTTCCGGAATCGACCTGCTGCGCGCAGCCGCGGCGGGTGACGTACCCGCGCCGTCGATCACCGAAACCATGCCGATGCGCCTCGATGCCGTGGAACTCGGCTATGTGCGGATGACGGCGCGCGCCGACGAACGCCACCTGAACCCGCTCGGCGGCGTGCACGGCGGTTTCGCGGCGACGGTGCTCGATTCGGTGACGGGCTGTGCGGTGCATTCGATGCTCGACCGCGGGGTGGGCTACGGCACCGTGGATCTGCACGTGAAGATGCTGCGTCCGGTGCCGCGCGACGTCGAGCTGATCGCGGAAGGGCGCGTCACGCACCTGTCGCGCACGCTCGGCGTGGCCGAAGGCACGCTGAAGACCCCCGACGACAAGATCATTGCGCAAGGCTCGGCCACCTGTTTCATCCAGCGGCCCGAGTAGGCAGTCCGATTCGGCGCACCGGCGCCATGCCGCGAGTGTGGCGCGGCGTGCCGTCATGGCGCATTCCATTGGCTATACTTCGTGCGTCCCGCGGCGCTTCGTGCCGGCCGCGAACCCGACGAACGGAGCCGCGATGCGCCTCGATGACGAAGCCGAAAGCCGTAATGTCGAAGACCGCCGCGGCGGGTTCGGCGGTGGCGGGCGTGGTGCAACGCTCGGCATCGGCACGATCGTCGTGGCGCTGGCCGCCTCGTATTTCTTCGGCATCGATCCGCGCGTGATCCTGCAGGGCGCGGCCGTGCTGCAAGGCCAGCATGCAGACCAGGGCCAGACGGCGCCCGCGCCGGCCGCGAACACGCCTTCGCAGGCGAACCAGAACGACCCGCGCGCCGTGTTCACACGCAAGGTGCTCGGCAATATCGAGCGCACCTGGTCCCACGTTTTTCCTACGCAGCTCAATCGCGACTATTCGCCGCCGACGCTCGTGATGTTCGAGCATGCGACGCCCACCGCCTGCGGCACCGGGCAAACGGCCATGGGGCCGTTCTACTGTCCGGCTGACCGGAAGGTCTATATCGATCTCGCGTTCTACGACGAACTGCGCCGCAAGTTCGGCGCGGGCGGCGATTTTGCCCAGGCCTACGTGATCGCGCACGAAGTCGGCCACCACGTACAGAAGTTGCTGGGCATTTCCGACAAGGTCGATGCGGCGCGCCAGCGCATGTCGCAGACGCAGGCGAACCGGCTGTCGGTGCGGCTCGAGTTGCAGGCCGATTGCTTCGCGGGCGTGTGGGCCTACAACGCGCAGCAGGCGAACCGGCAATTGATCGAGCCGGGCGAATTCGAGCAGGGTTTGAAGACGGCCTCGGCGATCGGCGACGACACCTTGCAACGGCGCAGTCAGGGCTACGTGGTGCCCGACGCGTTTACGCACGGCACCAGCGAGCAGCGCGTCGCGTGGCTGCAGCGCGGCATGCAGCGCGGCGACGTGCGCGACTGCGATACGTTCGCGTCGCGTTGAGCCGGCATGAACCGTCCGCCCGCTTCTGTATCCGCACCCGCCAGCGCCGCGCATCGGGCGCCGCTGCAGTGGATTGCGACATGCGTTGCACGTCGCCGAGCGCGTGCCGCATGCGATAATCCCGGCTTCGCCGCATGCCGTTTCACCGCATGGCGGACCCAGACAGGGCGAGCCGACCGAGCCCGCCGACGAGGACCGCCAGCCCGCACGCCACACTCGACATGAACACAAGCCGCTCGACCTCGACCACTCCTTCACCCGCGCTCGGCTGGGCAGTATTCGCCTTGATCGCGATCGCCGGGCTGTTCTACGTGAAGTGGTCGCCTTATTACCACCGCGCCTTTGTCGCAGCCGAGCATCATTCGATCGGCCAGTCGATCCTGATGGGTACGGCGGCGCATGCGCCGGTGCCGTCGTGGCAGGCGGCGCTCGATTACGCGTGGGCCTACGGCAAGGCGATCTGGCAGGCGATGGTGCTCGGCCTGCTGCTCGGCTCGGCGCTTCAGGCGCTGCTGCCGGCCCGCGCGATCGCGCGCGTGCTGGGCCGCACCGGCTTCGGCAGCGTCGTGGCCGGCGGCTTGATGTCGCTGCCGGGCATGATGTGCACGTGCTGCGCCGCGCCGGTGGTGGCGGGCTTGCGGGCGCGCCAGGCGTCGCCGGGCGGCGCGGTGGCGTTCTGGCTCGGCAACACGGTGCTGAACCCGGCCACGCTGGTGTTCATGGGCTTCGTGCTCGGCTGGCAATGGACGGCGCTGCGCGTCGTGCTCGGCGTGGCGATGGTGTTCGGGATCGGCTATTGGCTGAACCGGATCGCCTCGGCCGACGCCAAGCCCGTGGACGAAGCCGCGCTGGCGCGGATCGCCGCCGGTCAGACGGCCGAAGGCAATCCGTTCGTGCGCTGGATGAAGCTGTTGGCGCGCATGACGCTGAGGCTGATTCCCGAATACATCGTGCTCGTGCTGCTGCTCGGTGCGGCGCGCGCGTGGCTGTTTCCGCATGTCGGTCCCGATGTCGGCAACGCCGCGCTGTGGATCGTCGCTTTCGCCATCGCCGGGATGCTGTTCGTGATCCCGACCGCGGGCGAGGTGCCGATCGTGCAGGCGATGCTGGCGCTCGGCGTGGGCGTCGGCCCGGCGGCGGCGCTGCTGCTGACACTGCCGCCCGTCAGCGTGCCGTCGTTGGCGATGCTGTGGCGCTCGTTCCCGGCCCGCATGCTGGCGCTGATCGCCGCGTTGGTGGTGGGTTTCGGCATCGTGGCCGGCATCGCGGCGGTGGTGCTCGGTTTCTGAGCCGCCCCAGGATTCACCCGAAGATTCGACCGTCGCCGCGACCTCGCGGCGGCATTCCCAGAAGCAATCAGGATTACGCATGAAGCAACCGAAGATTCATCCGAAACTCGAACAGGCGCTGACGCGCGGCGATCTCGCAATCCGTCAGGCCAATTCCGCGCGTGCCACGGCGGTGCTCAATGCGCTCGGCAAAATGATCATCGAGGCCTCGTCGACGATCGGCGTCGAGGCCAGCATCGACATCCCGCAAGGCGATCGCATTTACGATCCGGCCAACGGCCTGTGGCCGCAGCGCATGCGCGTGTCGTTCGACGGCCCGGTCGAGGATGCCGACGAGGAAGAACTGCGCTCGGTCTATCTGCTGGCCGACGATCCCGGCACGGTGTTTCGCGTGGAATGGCATCGCGCCGACGGCAAGCAGGGGCGCCAGGAAGGCGGCCCGATCGCGACGGTGGCGTTCCTGACCGACGTGGAAATGCCCTGGGGCGACGACGACGCCTGATGGGCGTCGGCGCCTCGCGCGACAGGGTGTAACCGAACCGGCGTCTTGCCGGTTTCACGCCGTACCGGCCCCGGTGCGGCGCATCGGCGCATGCTTGAGTTCCGGCATGCGCCGTGTTGCGTTCAGCGCATCATGCGCCGACGGAACAACCAGGCCGACACCACAAACCCGCCCAGTACATACGCCACCAGCACGCCGACATGCATCGCGACGTCGGTGGCGGGCCGGCCGAGCATCGCCGGCCGGATCAGATCGACGGCGTTGGCCAGCGGCAGCGCATAGGCCGCGTGCTGCGCGATGCCCGGCAACTGCGTGATCGGGAAGAACACGCCCGACAGCAGCAGCATCGGCGTGAGCGCCAGGGTTTGATAGAACATGAAGAAATCGTAAGACGGCGCGATCGCCGTGACCACCATCGCCAGGCTCGCGAACGCCAGGCCAGCCAGCGCGATCACGGGCAGCGCCGCCAGCAGCGACGGAAACGACGCGTAGCCGAGCCCGCTCGTCACCACCATGATCGCCGTGCCCGACAGCATCGCCTTGCTGGCGGCCCAGATGATTTCCCCGAGCACGATGTCGCCGAGCGAGAGCGGCGTGTGCATGATCGCTTCCCAGGTGCGTTGCACCTGCATGCGCGAGAAACCCGAATACATGGCCTCGAAGCTGGCCGACATCATCACGCTCGAGCCCACCGTGCCGGCCGCCAGAAACGCGATATACGACACCCCGTCGACGTGCCCGAGCATCACGCCGAGGCCCATGCCGAGCCCGAACAGGTAGATCATCGGATCGGCCAGGTTGCCGATCATCGAGGCGAGCGCGAGTTTTTTCCAGACGAGATAGTTGCGGCGCCAGACGGCGATCCAGTTGCGCCCGTTGGCGGGCAGGGCGATCGCGAAACGAGCCGAGGCCGAGGGGGCGGCGTGCGCGTCGCGGGCGGGTGTCGAGTGGCCGGTATCCATCGGTGGTCAATCCTGCATATCGCGGCCGGTCAGCCGCAGGAACACATCTTCGAGATTCGCGGGCCGGTGCAGATAGCGCAGTTCGGTGCGGCCCTTCAGTTTGCGCGTCAGTTGAGCGGGGTCGTCGACATAACAGAACACGGTCTCGCCGCTGATTTCGGCGCGCGTCGCATACGGCGCGAGTTCGTCGCGCAGCGCGGCCGGATCGGGGCCGTAGATCTCCACCACGTCGCAGCCGATCTCGCTTTCGATCAGCGCCTGCGGCGCGCCCTCGGCAATCTTGCGGCCCGATTCGACCACGCAGAGCCGGTGACACAGCCGTTCGGCCTCTTCCATGAAATGCGTCGTCAGCAGGATCGTCTTGCCGCGCGCGAGCAGCGAGCGCAGCCGCTCCCACATCAGATGGCGTGCCTGCGGGTCGAGCCCGGTGGTCGGCTCGTCGAGCACCAGCACGTCGGGATCGTTGACGAGCGCGCGCGCCAGCGTGAGCCGCCGCTTCATGCCGCCCGACAACTCGCCGACCTTCGCGTCGGCCTTGCTTTCGAGCTTGGCGAATTCGAGCAGCGACGGCACCAGTTCGCGCGCCGCGCGCGCCGACAGCCCGAAGTAGCGGCTGAACACGAGCAGGTTCTCGCGCACGCTGAAATCGGGATCGAGGTTGTCGAATTGCGGCACGACGCCGACGCGCAGCCGCGCCTGCCGTGCACGGGCCGGCACCGGCTCGTCGCACAGCCGGATCGTGCCGGAATCGGGGTAGGTCATGCCGAGCAGCATCCTCAGCGTGGTGGTCTTGCCCGCGCCGTTCGGCCCGAGCAGGCCGAAGCATTCGCCGCGCCGCACGTGAAACGACAGGCCGTCGACAACGCGTTTGTCGCCGAAGCTTTTTTTGACATCGTGAAATTCGATCGGAGCAGCGGACATGGGCGCGGAGGCGGGAGGTCGACGAAGGGACGGCACGAAGCGGCCATTCTAGTGCATCGCGTCCCGCTTTCGGCTCGCCGTGCGCGACCGGATCGTGCAAGCCTGCACCGCAATCCGGCATCGGCGAACTATTTACGTGTCCGCGTTTTCCATCCCTTGCATCCTGAATTGCGGCGCACCATGATCAAATCGTCGACCGATTCTGCATGGAGGCGATCATGTCGAGCTACCAGACCATCTTGCTGTGTTACGACGGTACGCTGGAAGGCCGCAAGGCCTTGCGATGCGGTGCGGATCTCGCGCTGCAATTGAAGGCGAAGACGCATCTGCTGTCGGTCGTCGACATGCGTTCGAGCATCGCCCAGAGCGCGGGCCTGCTGACCGACGTGGCCTGCGGGCGCTTCGAGGAAACCGCGCGCGAGATTCTTCAGGAAGGCGTGGACTGGCTGACCGAGCGCGGCGTGCAGGCCGAGGGCCATTTCGCGTTCGGTTATCCGATCGACGAAATCGCCAACCTGGCGAAGTCGCTCAACGTCGATCTCGTGGTGGTGGGCCATCGCTGCCGCAGCGG
>NZ_BAAILN010000093.1:103701-106841 GCF_054589155.1 Burkholderia sp. 3C | reverse complement strand
GGCCGACGAGCAACGCGAGGAGCGGGCAAAGGAACGCGAGGCAGCGGCCAGCGCGGCGGCATGAGGCGTTGAAGGGGCCGACGAGGCCATGATTGAGGCGGCGCGGCTGGCCGCCTCGACTCTGCCGCGCGGGCCGCGGCAGTCAACCATCAGCGATGCAGATCGATCGCACTCAGTTTCCATCCGAACAGGCCGCTGCGACGGAAGATCGCCGCGTAGCGAGCGTCGCCGGCATTACGCTGATACACCACCACGAATTCATTAACGCTCTGATAAGCGGCGTTCGCCTGCGGCGCTGTGCTCGGGCCTGGCACGCCGCTGGCCGGTGGTGCAGCGGAGGCGGGCGGTGCAGGCGTGGGTGCAGGGGCAGGAGCAGGCTGATCGAGCGTAGGCGGGTGTTCGCCCGGATCGCCACGCGGCGGCAGCCCGCTCAACAGCGCGGCGACGCCTTCCGGCGTGGCATACGCATCGACGAGCGGCCCGATCAGCGCGGAGCCGATCATCGCGCCGAGCATGGCGAGCGGATTGTTATGGCGTTGGAGATCGATGCGACGCATCAACTCATCGGCCAGTTGCTGCTTGAGGCTGATGCGCAACGCCGGGTAATCGACGAAGCGGCTGATCGCCTGCGCATCGCGCGCATCGACAGCCTGCTTGAGATCGCGCAGGGCGAGATACGGCGAGGCGAACGCATAAATCACCGTGGCCAAGACGAGCAGGGCGACGACGACCCATGCCAGCGGCTTGAGCCAGCCGCGGCGAGGCGAAGAACCGGGGGATAAGGAAACGGGCACGGGGCCTCCGCGTGGATACGGTCAGTATCCAGAGACGGCTCAGACGGCCGAACGTTCCTGGGCGATGCAATCGTCGATCATGCGGCACACCGCATCGATCGAGCCGACCATGATGAGCCGCGACGACCCGTGATAGACGCGTACCGGCGCGCGCCGAGCCGGCTCGGCGTGATGGAGCCCGGCATTCAGCGAAACGCGGGCAAAGGCCGGCAGCGCCGATGGCAGCAAGGAAGCCGGCTCGGCCGCCCCGGAGGAGGCCGGTGCGCCGACATCAGCCGCGAGCGGTGCACAGGGCGTGCGACCGCGCAGATGGCGCAGACGACCGAATTGACGGAAAGGCAGCAGACGAGCGAGGCGTTCCATGGCGTTTCTCCAGATCGGGGCAGCGTGGCGGGACGGCGGGAATCAGAGTTCGCCGGACCGGATCAGACCGACGGCAATACCTTCGAGCGCGAACTCCGCGCTGCCGGCCTTCACGAAGATGTTTTCGTAATCGGGGTTCTCGGCAATCAGTTCGAGGCCCGTGGAATGGCGCTTCAGGCGCTTGACCGTGACGTCGTCGCCGAGCCGCGCGACGATGATCTGGCCGTCCTTCGCCTCGGTGCGCTTCTGCACGGCGAGCAGGTCGCCGTCGAGGATGCCGGCGTCGCGCATCGACAGGCCGCGCACCTTCAGCAGGTAATCGGGTTTGCTCGTGAACAGCGCCGGATCGCAGGCGTAATGCTGCGAGATGTGTTCTTGCGCCAGGATCGGGCTGCCTGCCGCCACCCGGCCGACCAGCGGCAGCGAAAGCTGCATCAGCCCCGCGTGGGGCAGCGTGAACTGATAGGGGGAATCCTCGAGGCCGAGCAGGCGGATGCCGCGCGACGCGCCGGCGGCCAGCTCGATCACGCCCTTGCGGGCCAGCGCCCGAAGGTGCTCCTCGGCCGCATTCGGCGAACTGAAACCCAGCTCGGCCGCGATTTCCGCCCGGGTGGGCGGGAAGCCGGTGCGCTCGATCGCGCGGCGGACCAGATCGAATACTTGCTGCTGACGTGCGGTGAGTTTGGTCATGATCAACTGTATGGATAGACAGTGATCTGTATTTTTATACAGTAGTTCGGGAATTTCAAGCGTTACTTGAAGTTCGTCGCTATGACGCCGGTTCCGACGCCATCAAAGGGCGTTCCAACGCCGGTTTCCATGCCTCAACCGTCCGTCGGGCGGTCTTTACCACTTTTTCTTCTAAAAGAATGAATAACGATTATTTTTAATGATGAAAGCTGTTCGCTAGACTGACCCGACATTGCAAAAAACGATCCACGAACCTTTGGAGATCACCGGGATGGTCAAGCGCAACACGGGGCTGGCAGGCGGCGTTCGCCGTCTTATCGCAACACTGGCAGTCGGCGCAGCGGCGCTGGGCGGGGCCACGCATGCACTGGCGGACACGACGTTGCTGAACGTCTCCTACGATCCGACCCGCGAACTGTATCAGGACATCAACCAGGTCTTCGGCAAGGAATGGAAGGCCAAGACGGGCGAAACCGTCACGTTCAAGCAGTCGCACGGCGGTTCGGGCGCGCAGGCGCGCTCGGTGCTCGACGGCCTGCAGGCCGACGTGGTGACGCTGGCGCTGGCCTGGGACATCGACGCGCTGGCCAACAAGGGGATCGTCGCCAAGGATTGGCAGAAGCGCCTGCCCGACAACGCCTCGCCGTACACCTCGACCATCGTGTTCCTGGTTCGCAAGGGCAACCCGAAGGGCATCAAGGATTGGGACGATCTGGTGAAGCCGGGCGTGTCGATCATCACGCCGAACCCGAAGACCTCGGGCGGGGCGCGCTGGAACTACCTGGCGGCCTGGGCCTACGCCCTGCACAAGCCGGGCGGCAACGAGCAGACGGCCAAGGATTTCGTCTCGAAGCTCTACAAGAATGCCGGCGTGCTCGATTCGGGCGCGCGTGGTGCGACCACCAGCTTCGTGCAGCGTGACATCGGCGACGTGCTGATCGCCTGGGAAAACGAGGCGTTCCTGTCGCTGAAGGAATTCGGTCCGGACAAGTTCCAGATCGTGGTGCCGTCGGTCAGCATCCTGGCCGAGCCGCCGGTGGCGGTGGTGGACAAGGTGGTCGACAAGAAGGGCGACCGCAAGCTGGCCGAGGCCTACCTGAACTTCCTGTACAGCAAGGAAGGCCAGGAAATCGCGGCGCGCAACTTCTATCGCCCGCGTTCGAAGGACGTGCCGGCCGAGCTGACCAAGCAGTTTCCGAAGCTGAAGCTGTACACGGTGGACGACACCTTCGGCGGCTGGACCAACGCGCAGAAGACGCACTTCGCCGATGGCGGCGTGTTCGACTCGATCTA
>NZ_BAAILN010000093.1:87611-103582 GCF_054589155.1 Burkholderia sp. 3C | reverse complement strand
GCCGGCGGCGCGCTCCCGAGGAGCGCGCCGCCAAGCAGCAGGACCCGAGGCGGCGCGGCAATACACGGCACGCGTGGCCCGATATAACGCAGCACCCAGCGCGGCCGCCCGGAAATCTCCCGGCGGCCGCGTCTCCCAAGTCAACCTAGGAAGCGCTTTCGCATGACGACGTACACCTTCCGCAAGCCGAGCGCATTGCCCGGCTTCGGCTTGACGCTCGGGATCACGGTGGCCTATCTGAGCCTCGTGGTGCTGATACCGCTTGCCTCCACCTTCCTCAAAACGGCCACGCTGACCTGGGACCAGTTCGTCGCGGCGACCACCTCCGCGCGCGTGGTGGCGTCCTACCGGCTCACGTTCCTCGCGGCGCTCGGCGGCGCGCTCATCAATGCCGTGTTCGGCTTCCTGGTGGCCTGGGTGCTGGTGCGCTACACGTTCCCGTTCAAGCGGCTGGTGGACGCGATCGTCGACCTGCCGTTCGCGTTGCCCACCTCGGTGGCCGGCATTTCGCTGGCCGCCGTCTACGCGCAGAACGGCTGGCTCGGGCAATACCTGGTGCCGCTCGGCATCAAGGTGGCGTTTACGCCGCTCGGCGTGCTGGTGGCGCTGACCTTCATCGGCCTGCCGTTCGTGGTGCGCACGGTGCAGCCGGTGCTGGAGGATTTCGAACGCGAGCAGGAAGAAGCCGCGGCCTGCCTCGGCGCGACGCGTTGGCTGACGTTCCGCCGCGTGGTGCTGCCGGCCGTGCTGCCGGCGCTGCTGACCGGTTTCGCGCTCGCGTTCGCGCGCGCGCTCGGCGAATACGGCTCGGTGATCTTCATCGCCGGCAACGTGCCGATGAAATCCGAAATCACCTCGTTGCTGATCATCACCAAGCTCGAACAGTACGACTACGCCGGCGCGACCGCGCTGGCCGTGGTGATGCTGGTGGTGTCGTTCGCGATGCTGTTCCTGATCAACACGCTGCAATGGGTCCTGCAACGCCGCACCAGCCGCGGCGCAAGCGGCCCGGCGCCGGCCGCGACCACGGCCACGGCCGTCACGGCGGGAGGTGCGCAATGAGCCGCCAGACCAATCCGGGTTCCGCGCTGGCCGCAGGCAACGTCGCGCCGCGCGCCACGGCGGCGCGCCGTCACAATCCGGTCAGCGAGTCGCGCGTCACGCGCTGGGTGCTGACCGGCGTCGCGCTGCTGTTCCTGGCCGGTTTCCTGGTGGTGCCGCTCGCCGCGGTGTTCGCGCAGGCGCTGGCCAAGGGCATCGGCTTCTACTTCGAATCGCTGGCCGATCCGGACGCCTGGTCGGCGATCGTGCTGACGGTCACGGTGGCCGCGATCGCGGTGCCGCTGAACCTCGTGTTCGGGGTGTGCGCGTCATGGGCGATCGCCAAGTTCGAGTTTCGCGGCAAGGCGTTCCTGACCACGCTGATCGACCTGCCGTTCTCGGTGTCGCCGGTGATCTCGGGCCTCGTATACGTGCTGATGTTCGGCGCGCAGGGCTGGCTCGGGCCGTGGCTGGAAGCGCACGACATCCAGATCATCTTCGCGGTGCCGGGCATCGTGATGGCGACCATCTTCGTGACGTTCCCGTTCGTCGCGCGCGAGCTGATCCCGCTGATGCAGGCGCAGGGCAACGACGAGGAAGAGGCCGCGCGCGTGCTGGGCGCGTCGGGATGGCAGATCTTCCGCCGCGTGACGCTGCCGAACGTGCGCTGGGGCCTGCTGTACGGCGTGATCCTGTGCAACGCGCGGGCGATGGGCGAATTCGGCGCGGTGTCGGTGGTGTCGGGCCATATCCGCGGCCAGACCGACACGATGCCGCTGCACGTCGAGATTCTCTACAACGAATACAACTTTTCGGCCGCGTTCGCGGTGGCATCGGTGCTGGCGCTGCTCGCGCTCGTGACGCTGGCGCTCAAGCTGCTCGCCGAACGCCGGATGTCGGCCGAACTCGCGAACGCGCGCGCCGCCGCCGCATCGCACTCCTGAAGAGGCACACGAAATGGGTATCACCGTACGCAATCTGCACAAGCAATTCGGCGACTTCACGGCGCTCGACGACGTCTCGCTCGATTTCCCGCCCGGCGAACTGGTGGCGCTGCTCGGGCCGTCCGGCTGCGGCAAGACCACGCTGCTGCGCGTGATCGCGGGCCTCGAGCACGCGGACGCCGGCCAGGTCGTGCTGCAAGGCCAGGACGTGGCCGATGTCGGCGCGCGCGAGCGCCAGGTCGGCTTCGTGTTCCAGCATTACGCGCTGTTCCGCCACATGACGGTGTTCGAGAACGTGGCGTTCGGCCTGCGCGTGAAGCCGCGCAACGAGCGCCCGTCGGAGGCCGTGATCCGCGAGAAGGTGCATGAACTGCTCAAGCTCGTGCAGCTCGACTGGCTCGCGCCGCGCTACCCGTCCGAGCTGTCGGGCGGCCAGCGCCAGCGCATCGCGCTGGCCCGCGCGCTGGCCGTGGAGCCGAAGGTGCTGCTGCTCGACGAGCCGTTCGGCGCGCTCGACGCGAAGGTCCGCAAGGAGTTGCGCAGCTGGCTGCGCCGCCTGCACGACGACCTGCACATCTCGACCATCTTCGTCACGCACGATCAGGAAGAGGCGCTCGAAGTGGCCGACCGGATCGTGGTGCTGAATCGCGGCCACGTCGAACAGGTCGGCAGCCCGCAGGATGTCTACGATCATCCGCAAAGCGCGTTCGTGTACGAATTCCTCGGCGCGGCCAACAAGCTCGACGGCACGGTGCACGGCGACGGCTTCGTGGCCGACGGCGCGGCCGGCCCGATCTCGGTGGATGCCGATTTCGCGGGCCGCGCGCACGCCTACGTGCGTCCGCACGACCTGCAGATCGTCGGCGGCGCCGATGCGCGCTCGGACGGCATCGCCGTGGATGTGCGGCGCGTCGTGCCGCTCGGCGGCGCGGTGCGCATCGAGCTCGAACCGCGCTCGGGCGGCTCGGTGCTCGAAGCCGAACTCGATCGCGACACCTGGCGCGCGCTGGCGCTCGGCGTCGGCGACGGTGCGCTGGCGGTGCCGCGCCACGCACGTGTGTTCCCGGCTCGTTGAGCCGACAGCAACCATAGCGGCAAGGCGGCCGCGCTCGGGCCGCCGTTTGGTTTTTCATCGATAACGACAACGCCCATGAGAGGCTGACCCATGAATTTCCAGCAATTGCGCTTCGTTCGGGAAGCGGTACGCCAGAACATGAACCTGACCGAGGTGGCGAACGTGCTGTACACGTCGCAATCGGGCGTCTCCAAGCAGATCAAGGATCTCGAGGACGAACTCGGCGTGGATATCTTCATCCGCCGCGGCAAGCGCCTGACCGGCCTCACCGAGCCGGGCAAGGCCGTGCATCAGCTGATCGAGCGCATGCTGCTCGACGCCGAGAACCTGCGCCGCGTGGCGCGCCAGTACGCCGACCAAGACAGCGGCCACCTGGTGGTGGCGACCACCCACACGCAGGCGCGCTACGCGCTGCCGAAGGTGATCCGCCAGTTCACCGACGTGTTCCCGAAGGTGCATCTGGCGCTGCGCCAGGGCAGCCCGCAGCAGATCGCGCAGATGATCCTGAGCGGCGAGGCCGACATCGGCATCTCGACCGAGGCGCTCGACCGCTATCCGGACATCGTGACGTTCCCGTGCTATTCGTGGCACCACATCGTGGTGGTGCCGAAGGATCACCCGCTGGTGGGCCGCGAGAACCTCACGCTCGAGGAGATCGCCGAATATCCGATCATCACCTACGACCAGGATTTCACGGGCCGCTCGCATATCGACCAGGCGTTCACGAAGGTCGGTGCGGTGCCCGACGTGGTGTTGACCGCGATCGACGCGGACGTCATCAAGACCTACGTGGAACTGGGCATGGGCATCGGCGTGGTGGCGGCGATGGCCTATGACGCGGAGCGCGACATCAACCTCGTCGCGCTCGATACCGAGCACCTGTTCGAGGCCAGCACCACGCGCGTGGGCCTGCGCAAGGGCGCGTTCCTGCGCTCGTATGCGTACAAGCTGCTGGAAATGTTCGCGCCGCACCTGACCGAGGCCGAGGTCGCCGCGCAACTGAAGGAAACCGCCGTCTGATCGCGCGCGCCGGCTTGCCTGGTGCGTGCCTCGCCCGAACCGCCGCGCAGTCGCGAGGACTGCGCGGCGGTTTGCTTTTTTAGCGGCGCGGCATACGATTCGCGCGCTTCCCGGAATCAGGGCAAAACCTTGTTGCGCGACGTTCGGCGAACGTCCAGCATAGGCGCTTCCCGGAACCAACAAAAACGGAACGGGAGGCGCGCACCGCATGTTTCCGGTCATGAAATCGAAAGGCCCGGTGGTGCGAATGTCTTCGTTCCCGTCGCCGCACGACCCGTTTTCGATCGCGGTCCGAATCGGGTCGGCAAACGTTTGCTCAACATGAAAACCACACCTTGGGCGCCGGGCCCAGACCTGTGAGGAGAGTACGCATGGATTTCCAGATTCGCCGCCGTGTCCTGGTCGCCGCGCTTGCCGGCGCCGCAGTTGCCGTCGCGCCGCTCGGCGCCTATGCGCAGTCGGCCCGCAAGCCGAAGGTCGCGCTCGTCATGAAGTCGCTCGCCAACGAGTTCTTCCTGACCATGGAAACCGGTGCGAAGGATTACCAGCAGCACAATCCGGCGCTGTTCGACCTCGTCACCAACGGCATCAAGGACGAAACCGACACCGCGAACCAGATCCGCATCGTCGAGCAGATGATCGTCTCGAAGGTCGACGCGATCGTGCTGGCGCCGGCCGATTCGAAGGCGCTGGTGCCGGTGGTCAAGAAGGCCGTGGATGCCGGCATCATCGTCATCAACATCGACAACCGGCTCGATCCGGACGTGCTGAAGTCGAAGAACCTCAACGTGCCGTTCGTCGGCCCCGACAACCGCAAGGGCGCGCGCAAGATCGGCGACTACCTGGCCAAGCGCCTGAAGGCCGGCGACGAGGTGGGCATTCTCGAAGGCGTGTCGACCACCACCAACGCGCAGCAGCGCACGGCCGGCTTCCAGGACGCGATGAAGGCGGTGGGCGCGAAGGTGGTGTCGGTGCAGTCGGGCGAATGGGAAATCGACAAGGGCAACGCGGTGGCCTCGGCCATGCTCAACGAATATCCGAACCTGAAGGCGCTGCTGTGCGGCAACGACAGCATGGCGATCGGCGCCGTATCGGCCGTGCGCGCGGCCGGCAAGGCGGGCAAGGTGATGGTGGTCGGCTACGACAACATCAATGCGATCAAGCCGATGCTGCAGGACGGCCGGGTGCTGGCCACGGCCGATCAATACGCCGCCAAGCAGGCCGTGTTCGGCATCGATACCGCGCTGAAGGCGATCGCCGAGCACAAGAAGCAGTCCGACCTGTCGGGCGTGGTCGAAACCCCGGTCGACCTGATCGTCAAGAAGTAAGGGCCGCGCATGGCGACGATTCCCTCTGCCGCGCCCGCGCGGGGCGGGCCGGTGCTCGAGGTGTCGGGCGTCGGCAAGACCTACGCGGAGCCGGTGCTGGCCGACGTCTCGCTGGCCCTGAACGCCGGCGAGGCGCTGGCGCTGACGGGCGAGAACGGCGCGGGCAAGAGCACGCTGTCGAAGATCGTCGGCGGGCTGGTGGTGCCGACGGTCGGCACGTTGAGGCTGGCGGGCGAGGCGTTCGCGCCGGCCAGCCGGTCCGAGGCGGAGGCGGCCGGGGTGCGGATGGTGATGCAGGAGCTGAACCTGCTGCCCACGCTGACTGTTGCCGAAAACCTGTTCCTGAACCGCCTGCCGCGCCGCTTCGGCGTGATCGACCGGCGCCGGCTGCGGGCCGACGCGCACGAGGCGATGGCGCGCGTCGGGCTCGATGCGATCGATCCCGACACGCCGGTCGGCGCGCTCGGCATCGGCCATCAGCAGATGGTCGAGATCGCGCGCAACCTGATCGGCGACTGCCGCGTGCTGATCCTCGACGAACCCACCGCCATGCTGACCGCGCGCGAGGTCGAACTGCTGTTCGCGCAGATCGACCGGCTCAAGGCGCAGGGCGTGGCGCTCGTCTATATCTCGCATCGGCTGGAAGAACTGGCGCGCGTGGCCGAGCGCGTGGCGGTGCTGCGCGACGGCCGGCTGGTGCATGCCGGGCCGATGGGCGAGGTGTCGAGCGCGCGGCTCGTCGCGCTGATGGCCGGGCGCGAGGTGGGCGAGCACATCGATCTCGGCGAGCGCCGGATCGGTGCGCCGCGTTTGGCCGTTCAAGGGCTCGCGCGCGGCAACGCGGTGCGCGACGTGTCGTTCGAGGTGCGCGCCGGCGAGATTTTCGGCATCTCCGGGTTGATCGGGGCGGGGCGCACCGAGCTGCTGCGGCTGATTTATGGCGCGGACCGCGCCGAGGCCGGCACCGTGTCGCTCGATACGGCGGGCCAGGGCCTGCAGCCGGTGCGGATCGCCTCGCCGTCGGACGCGGTGCGCCACGGCATCGCGCTGATCACCGAGGATCGCAAGGGCGAGGGGCTGCTGCTGTCGCAGCCGATCGCGGCCAATGTCTCGCTCGGCCAGCTCGGGCGCCTCGCGCGCGGCGGGGTGGTCGATACCGCGCGCGAACACGCGCTCGCGCAGCGCCAGATCGACGCGATGCGGATTCGCACCCGCGGCCCGGCGCAGCCCGTGGGCGAACTGTCGGGCGGCAACCAGCAGAAGGTCGTGATCGGCCGCTGGCTCGCGCACGACATGGCGGTGCTGCTGTTCGACGAGCCGACGCGCGGCATCGACGTCGGCGCCAAATTCGATATCTACGCATTGATGGGCGCGCTGGCGCGCGAGGGCCGCGCACTGGTGGTCGTGTCGAGCGACCTGCGCGAGCTGATGCTGATCTGCGACCGGATCGGCGTGATGTCGGCGGGCCGCATGACGGCCGTGTTCGAGCGCGGCGCCTGGACCCAGGACGCCTTGCTTGCCGCCGCCTTTGCCGGCTTTTCGCGCCGCGATGCCACGCCGGCCCCGCTGCCGGCCGTCGCGCCGGGCAGCGCCGCTGATTCGACCCCAGGAATTCATTCATGAACGAACCGATCGTCCCTGGCCGCGAGGCGGCCAAGCCTGCCGCAGCGTCCGACAGCGCCGCGCCCGACGCGGTGGCGCCGGCCGCGCGACGCCTGTCCGGCACGCGTCTCGGGCTGTCCAACTATCTCGGCCTGGCCGGCGCGCTGCTGGCCATGATCGCGCTGTTCTCGACGCTGAGTTCGCACTTCCTGACCTACGACACGTTCAGCACGATCGCCAACCAGATTCCCGACCTGGTGGTGATGTCGGTCGGCATGACGTTCGTGCTGATCATCGCCGGGATCGACCTGTCGGTCGGCTCGGTGCTGGCGCTGGCGGCCTCGTTCGTCAGCCTGGCCGCGCTGAAGTGGCATTGGGGGCCGCTGCCGTCGGCGTTGCTCGGGATGGTCGCGGCGGCCTTCACCGGCATGCTGACCGGCGCGGTGACGGTGGGCTGGCGGATTCCGTCGTTCATCGTCTCGCTGGGCGTGCTGGAGGCGGCGCGCGGCGTGGCGTACCAGCTCACGAATTCGCGCACCGCCTATATCGGCGACGCCTTCGATTTCCTCTCGAACCCGCTCGCGTTCGGCATCTCGCCGGCCTTCGTGATCGCGGTGGTGGTCATGATCGTGGCCCAATTCGTGCTGACCCGGACGGTGTTCGGACGCTATCTCGTGGGGATCGGTACTAACGAAGAAGCAGTAAGGCTTGCAGGAGTGAACCCGCGTCCGTATAAAATCATCGTGTTTGCGTTGATGGGGGCGTTGGCGGGGCTTGCCGCGCTGTTCCAGATCTCGCGTCTCGAAGCGGCCGACCCGAATGCCGGCGTCGGGCTCGAACTTCAGGTGATTGCGGCCGTGGTGATCGGCGGCACGAGCCTGATGGGCGGGCGCGGTTCCGTCATCAGCACGTTTTTTGGCGTGTTGATCATATCGGTGCTCGCGGCGGGGCTGGCACAGATCGGCGCGAACGAACCGACCAAGCGCATCATCACCGGGGCCGTGATCGTCGTAGCCGTTGTGCTCGACACGTATCGCAGTCGCCGGTCGCGTACTTAAAAAGACAGACCAGAGGGCTTCAAGAATGGCGACGATCAAGGATGTGGCGGCCATAGCCGGCGTGTCGTTTACCACCGTATCGCACGTGGTGAACAACTCGCGGCCCGTGTCGGCCGATGTGCGAGCGAAGGTTGAGCGGGCCATCGTCCAGCTCAACTACGTCCCGTCGGCGGTCGCACGATCCCTGAAGGCGCGCTCGACGGCCACGATCGGCCTCGTGGTGCCGAACAGCACCAACCCGTATTTCGCCGAACTGGCGCGCGGCATTGAAGATCAATGCGTGGCGCGCGGTTACTGCGTATTTTTCTGCAATTCCGACGACGATCCCGTCAAACAGCGCAATTATCTGCGCGTACTCCAGGAAAAACGCATCGATGGCCTGATCATCGCATCGGCCGGCGAGGACGCCGTGCTGGCCCAGACGCTGGCCGATTCGCGCGAGCCGTTGGTGGTGGTCGACCGCAACATCGAAGGCCTGTCGGCCGATCTGGTGCAGATCGACCACGAGCGCGGCGCGTATCTGGCCACGCGCCATCTGCTCGAACTCGGCCATTCGCGCATCGGCTGCATCACCGGCCCGGTCGATACGGCCGTCAGCGCGATGCGCGTGCACGGTTTCATCCGGGCGATGGCCGAGCGCGGCATCGAGATCGTGCCCGGTGCGATCGCAGAAGGCGATTTCTCGTGCCTGGGCGGCTATCGCGCGGCAGGCCAGTTGTTCGGCACGATCAAGCCCACCGCGATCTTCGCCGGCAACGACCAAATGGGCATCGGCGCGCTGCGCGCGGCTGCCGAGCGCGGGCTGCGCGTGCCGGCCGACTGCTCGATCATCGGCTTCGACGACATCGAGATGTCGAGCTATACGTACCCGGCGCTGTCCACGGTCGGTCAGTCGGTGCGCGCGCTCGGCGAGATCGCCGCGCAAACGCTGATCGAGCGGATTGCCGCCGGCGCCGCCGCGCCGACCAAGCGCCGGCGCGTGGTGTCGCCGCGGCTGGTGCTGCGCGAATCCACCGCGCCGTATCGTGGCGTGCCCACGGCTGCGGTGGGCCATGCGGTCAATCCGGACGATTCGGCCGATTCTGCGGGTTCGGATGCGGTGTCGGGCGCTGCCGAGGGCGATCGCGCATGAGCGGCACGCCGTCGAGCGGCCGGGCAGGCGGCAAGGTGCTCGTGGTCGGCAGCCTCAACATGGATCTGGTGGTGCGCGCCCCGCGCCTGCCCAAGCCCGGCGAGACGCTGGCGGGCCATGGCTATGCCCAGGCGGCCGGCGGCAAGGGCGGCAATCAGGCGGTGGCCGCGGCGCGGCTCGGCGCGCAGGTGGCGATGATCGGCCAGCTCGGCGACGACGCCAACGGCGCGGCCTTGCGGGCCGGCCTGGAGGTCGAGGGCATCAATTGCGACGCGATCGGCGTGAGCCCGGGCGTGCCGAGCGGCGTGGCGCTGATCGTGGTGGACGACGCGAGCCAGAACGCGATCGTGATCGTGGCGGGCAGCAACGGCGAGGTGGGCGTGCAGACGGTGGCCGACCACGACGCCCGGTTTGCGGCGGCCGACGTGCTGGTCTGCCAGCTCGAAACGCCGCTGCCGGCCGTGCGGGCCGCGCTGGAGGCCGGGCGGCGTCACGGCTGCGCCGTGGTGCTCAATCCCGCCCCGGTACTCGGCCCGCTGCCCGACGGCTGGCTGCCGCTGGTCGACTGGCTGATCCCCAACGAGGTGGAGGCCGCCGCGCTGACGGGCATGACGATCGCCACGCCTGCCGACGCCGAGGCGGCGGCACGCAGCCTGATGGCGGGCGGCGCACGCAACGTGATCGTCACGCTGGGCGCGCAGGGCGTGGTCGCGCGGTTGGCAGGCGGCGCGTCGCAGCACTATCCGGCGCCGAAGGTCGACGCGGTCGATACGACCGCCGCCGGCGATACCTTCATCGGCGGGCTGGCCGCGCGGCTGGCGGCCGGCGAGGCGCCCGATGCGGCAATCCGCTTCGCGCAGCGGGCCGCATCGATTTCCGTCACGCGTTCGGGGGCGCAGCCCTCGATTCCGCGTCTGAGCGAGGTCGGCACGGGCTGATGTGCCCGCGCGGCAGGTCGCAAGCGTTTATCCGAATCCGGCCTCGCGCCGGATTTTTTCATGGCGTCGCTTTTTTCGGGGCAGATCGTTCGCTCCGCCTGGCAGTGAGGACGCCGTATCAATCTTTCAAGGATGCGCGTTCGCGGTGCATGCCGGCGCCGGCTGCCGTCGACAATCTTCCCGGTTTGCCTCGCATCGTTCGCGGTGCCCATCCAATCGCATCGCCCCCGCATCCGAATCGCGTGACGGCAGCGCGTTCGCCTTCACGGTTTTCAACCATTCGAACCCGCGCAACACGATCGTTCGATCGCGACACAGTCGTTCACATTCACGTACCGGTGTTTACGTGGATGCATGCTTTTTGCAACGTGCCGCGATACAGCCAGAAGGGGAAATTTGTTTCGATGTGCGATGCATGTCGTGCGAGCCGGCATGCGTCTTCATGACACGCATCGACGTGCCGCGAATACTCTTTATTTCGTCGCACCGAGCGCTTGCATTGAACTTATCCTGCAGCAAGCCGACGAAGCCTCGAAACGACGGGCGCGATCGCAAAAAATTGTAACGAATGCGGGCGCTGCGTCATCCGTTGGGCTGCTTCATCCGTAGAGGAAAGAGGAGGGCGCGCGTCCGGTGCAAGAGACGATTCGACGCAACAGGAGAGGGCGCGTGCGTCGCGTTGCGAAGTTCGGGGAGGACATTGTATGGCAGCAAAAATACGCAGTCCAAGCGGGGTTTTTCTGAGTGCCCGGCAACAACGTTCCGACTGAAGTTTGTTCGTGAAAAAATAAGTAAATGGGTTTAGGATGAAATTGAACGGTCCTGCTTCGACGTGGCTCTTGCGAAGGCAAGATCGTCTTCAGACACAGGCGAGGAGGTAGCATGGATATTTACAGCAGCTTCGCGAACCGCTTCGAGAAAACCCGGGAGGAAGAGCTCTCGCTCGAGGAGTATCTCGCACTCTGCAAGAACGATCCTACGGCGTACGCCACGGCAGGCGAACGCATGTTGGCGGCCATCGGGGAACCGGAGCAAGTCGATACACGAAACGATCCACGCCTGTCGCGGATCTTCGCCAACAAGGTCATCAAGGTCTATCCGGCATTTCGTGAGTTCTACGGAATGGAAGAGGTGATCGAGCAGGTGGTGGCGTACTTCCGTCACTCCGCGCAAGGTCTCGAGGAGAAGAAGCAGATCCTCTATCTGCTGGGGCCGGTGGGCGGCGGCAAGTCGTCGATCGCCGAGCGTCTGAAGCAGTTGATGGAACGCGTGTCGTTCTATTCGATCAAGGGTTCGCCCGTCAACGAATCGCCGCTCGGGCTGTTCGACTACGACGAAGACGGCCCGATCCTCGAAGAGCAATACGGCATTCCACGCCGTTACCTGAAGGGCATCCTGAGCCCGTGGGCCGTCAAGCGCCTGCACGAGTACAACGGCGATATCCGCCAGTTCCGCGTGGTGCGACGCTTCCCGTCGGTGCTGCGCCAGATCGGTATCGCGAAGACGGAACCGGGCGACGAGAACAATCAGGACATCTCATCGCTGGTCGGCAAGGTCGATATCCGCAAGCTCGAACAGTTCGCGCAGGACGATGCCGACGCCTACAGCTACTCGGGCGGTTTGTGTCTCGCCAATCAGGGCCTGCTCGAATTCGTCGAAATGTTCAAGGCGCCGATCAAGGTGCTGCACCCGTTGTTGACGGCCACCCAGGAAGGCAACTTCAAGGGCACCGAAGGTTTCGGCGCGATTCCGTTCGATGGCGTGATCCTCGCGCACTCGAACGAGTCGGAGTGGAAGGCCTTCCGCAACAACAAGAACAACGAAGCCTTGCTCGATCGGATCTTCGTCGTGAAGGTGCCGTATTGCCTGCGCGTGTCGGAGGAAATCCGCATCTACGAGAAGCTGATCCGCAATTCGTCGCTGGCCGAAGCGGTGTGCGCGCCCGGCACGCTGAAGATGATGGCGCAGTTCGCGGCGCTCACGCGCCTGCACGAACCGGAGAATTCCAGCCTGTTCTCGAAGATGCAGGTGTACGACGGCGAGAACCTCAAGGACACCGATCCGAAGGCGAAGTCGTATCAGGAGTATCGCGACTACGCCGGCGTCGACGAAGGCATGACGGGGGTGTCCACACGCTTCGCGTTCAAGATCATGTCGCGCGTGTTCAACTTCGACACCTCGGAAGTGGCGGCCAACCCGGTGCACCTGATGTACGTGCTCGAACAGCAGATCGAACGCGAGCAGTTCCCGCCCGAAACCGAGCAGAAATACCTGTCGTTCGTGAAGGACCTGCTGGCCTCGCGTTATGCGGAATTCATCGGCAAGGAGATCCAGACGGCCTACCTCGAGTCGTATTCGGAGTATGGCCAGAACATCTTCGATCGCTATGTCACGTACGCGGATTTCTGGATTCAGGATCAGGAGTTCCGCGATCACGACACCGGCGAGAGCTTCGACCGCGCGGCGCTGAACGCCGAGCTGGAGAAGATCGAGAAACCGGCCGGCATCAGCAATCCGAAGGATTACCGCAACGAGATCGTCAACTTCGTGTTGCGTGCGCGCGCGGCCAACGGCGGCAAGAACCCGGCGTGGGTCAGCTACGAGAAGCTGCGCGTGGTGATCGAGAAGAAGATGTTCTCGAACACCGAGGAACTGCTGCCGGTGATCTCGTTCAATGCCAAGGGTTCGGCGGAGGAGCAACGCAAGCACGAGGACTTCGTGAACCGAATGGTCGCCAAGGGCTACACGCCGAAGCAGGTACGGCTCCTGTGCGACTGGTATCTGCGCGTGCGCAAGTCCTCATGATCCGCACGCTGCATCGCCCGCGCGGCCGCGCCGCGCGGGCACCCTGAGTGGCGCGCCGCACGGCGGATCGTGCGGCACGTCCCGGCGTATCGACTTTCGAGCGGGAGACCGGGAGTGCTTCATCAAATCATCGACCGCAGGCTTGCCGGCAAGAACAAGAGCATTGCTAACCGCGAACGCTTTCTGCGTCGCGTCAAGAACTACATTCGCCGCGCGGTGTCCGACGCCGTGCGCGACCGTAGCATCAAGGACATCAACACCACCAAGAGCATCACGATTCCGCGCAAGGACATCGCGGAGCCGGCGTTTCGTCACGCGCCCGGTGGCCGTCGCGAGATGGTCCATCCGGGCAACGCGGATTACATTCGCGGCGACAAGATCGCACGGCCGTCCGGCGGCGCGGGCGGTGGCGGCAGCCAGGCCAGCAACGAGGGAGACGGTCAGGACGACTTCGTATTCGAGCTGAGTCGCGACGAGTTCATGCAGTATTTCTTCGACGATCTCGAACTGCCGCGCCTGGTCAAGACCCACCTGCTGACCGTGCCGAGCTGGAAGAGCGCGCGCGCCGGTTGGGCGGCGGAAGGCACGCCGAACAACATCGACGTGGTGCGCTCGCTGCGCAGCGCGCTCGGGCGGCGCATTGCGCTCGGTTCGCCGCTGGCGCGCGAGTTGCGCGACCTGGAAGCCGAGCTTGAAACGATGAAGGACGATCCGGCAGACCGGCGCGTCGAGATTGCCGCGCTGGAAGAGCAGATCCACCATCTGCGCGGGCGCATCTGGCGCATTCCGTTCATCGATCCGTTCGATCTGCGCTACGTGAACCGCGTGAAGCAGCCGCAGCCGTCGAGCCAGGCCGTGATGTTCTGTCTGATGGATGTGTCCGGCTCGATGGACGAGCAGCGCAAGGATCTCTCGAAGCGCTTCTTCATCCTGCTGTACCTGTTCCTGAAGCGGAACTACGAGCGCATCGAGGTGGTGTTCATCCGCCATCACACGCGCGCCGAGGAAGTCGATGAGGACACCTTCTTTCATTCGACCGAAAGCGGCGGCACGGTGGTGTCGAGCGCGCTGGAGCTGATGCGCAAGGTGATGGACGAGCGCTATTCGCCGACCGAGTGGAATATCTACGGCGCGCAGGCGTCCGACGGCGACAACTGGACCGACGATTCGCCGAAGTGCCGCAAGATCCTGGAGGCCGACATTCTGACCAAGGCGCGTTATTTCGCCTACATCCAGGTCGCGCCCGAGGAGCAGAACCTCTGGCTCGAATATGCGCAGCTCGCGCTGTCGCAGCCGCACATGGCGATGAAGAAGGTCGAGTCGGCCGCGGACATCTACCCGGTGTTCCGTGAACTGTTCGAAAAGCATGTGGAAACCTGACGCCTTATGACGACACGCGAACCGGACAACGACACGCGCGGCGATCCAACGCGCGGCGAGGGCGGCGACGCCCTCGCGAACCCGGCCGACGCGCGAGCGCAGCACGCTGCCGCGTCGCCACATCTCGCTGCGCCCGAGAACGGGCACAAGGAGGCGCGCATGAATGCCGCCGATCGCACGCCGCTGCCCTGTCCGTCGGACTGGACCTTCGAGTTGATCGAGGAGTACGACCAGCACATCGCGCAGGTGGCGGAGCAGTACGAACTCGATATCTACCCGATCCAGCTCGAGCTGATCAGCGCCGAGCAGATGATGGACGCCTACGCGTCGGTCGGGATGCCCGTCAATTACCGTCACTGGTCGTTCGGCAAGCATTTCCTGTCGACCGAGAAGAGCTACCGGCGCGGGCAGATGGGCCTCGCCTACGAGATCGTCATCAATTCGAACCCCTGCATCGCGTACCTGATGGAGGAGAACACGCTGACCATGCAGGCGCTCGTGATCGCGCACGCCGCGTACGGGCACAACTCGTTCTTCAAGGGCAACTACCTGTTCCGCTTGTGGACCGATGCGCACGCGATCGTCGATTACCTGGTCTATGCGAAGAACTACGTGGCCGAATGCGAGGAGCGGCACGGCATCGATCGCGTCGAGGAGTTGCTCGATTCGTGCCACGCGCTGATGAACTACGGCGTGGATCGCTACAAGCGCCCGCAGAAGCCGTCGCTGTCGAAGGAAGCGGCGTTGCGGCGCGAGCGCGAGGCGTATCTGCAGTCGCAGGTCAACGAGTTGTGGCGCACGCTGCCGGGCCGCAAGCCCGAGGCTGCCGGCGAGGAGGTCGAGGGCCGCTATCCGTCCGAGCCGCAGGAAAATCTGCTGTATTTCGCCGAGAAGAATGCGCCGCTGCTGGAGCCGTGGGAGCGCGAGGTGATCCGGATCGTCCGCAAGGTCGGTCAGTATTTCTATCCGCAGCGGCAGACGCAGGTGATGAACGAAGGCTGGGCCACGTTCTGGCATTACACGCTGCTGAACACGATGTATCAGCAGGGCAAGCTGACCGACGGCTTCATGATGGAGTTCCTCCATTCGCACAGCAACGTGATCTACCAGCCGCCCGTCACGAAGCAGTACTACAGCGGTATCAACCCGTATGCGCTCGGCTTTTCGATGATGAGCGACATCCGGCGGATCTGCGAGAACCCGACCGACGAGGATCGCCGCTGGTTCCCGCAACTGGCCGGCACGCCGTGGCTGCCCGCGCTGCACTACGCGATGCGCAACTTCAAGGACGAGAGCTTCATCGCGCAGTATCTGTCGCCGCACCTGATTCGCGAGATGCGCCTGTTTTCGGTGCTCGACGACGACATGCGCGATTCGCTCGAAGTGTCGGCCATTCATGACGACAGCGGCTATCAGTACGTGCGGCAGGCGTTGTCGAGGCAGTACGACATTCATCATCGCGAGCCGAATATCCAGGTGTGGGCGGTCAACACGCGCGGCGACCGCAGCCTCACGCTGCGTCATTTCATGACCGACAACCGTCACCTGTCGAACGACAGCGAAGAAGTGCTCAAGCACATGGCGCGGCTCTGGCAGTTCGACGTGTATCTGGAAAGCGTCGACGAGTCCGGCACCGTGCGCAAGCGCT
>NZ_BAAILN010000093.1:79568-87474 GCF_054589155.1 Burkholderia sp. 3C | reverse complement strand
CGGCCGGCAACGCACACAGCGTTGCCGGCCGCGCTGTTTTCAGGCCGGGGTTGCCTGCCGCGGCGCCACCCGGCTCGGTCGTGTCCATCGCCACGCCATCAGGGCGAGTCCCGAAGGCAATAAACCTTTCAATTCGATAGAATGCCGCGCGGTGCGCCATCCGCACGCTGCCCGCGCAACCCGGGCCCGAGAGCCGGCACGGCCGATCCGCCGCCCGGCATCCCAGCCGATACAACAGGAACTCCCTCTCATGACCGACCTTCATGCCCAGGCCACGATCGATCCGCACGACACCCGCCGTCGTGTGCTCGCGATCGTCGGCGCGTCCTCGGGCAATCTCGTCGAGTGGTTCGACTTCTACGTCTATTCGTTCTGCTCGCTGTATTTCGCGCACGCGTTCTTCCCGAGCGGCAATCCCACCACGCAGTTGCTGAACACCGCCGGCGTGTTCGCGGCCGGCTTCCTGATGCGGCCGATCGGCGGCTGGCTGTTCGGCCGCATCGCCGACCGGCGCGGCCGGCGCAGCGCGATGATGATCTCCGTGCTGATGATGTGCGGCGGCTCGCTGGTGATCGCCGCGGTGCCGACCTACGAGCAGATCGGTGCGCTCGCACCGGTCGTGCTGCTGGTGGCGCGGCTGTTCCAGGGGCTGTCGGTGGGCGGCGAGTACGGCACCAGCGCCACTTACATGAGCGAGGTCGCGCTGAAGGGGCGGCGCGGCTTCTTCGCGTCGTTCCAGTACGTGACGCTGATCGGCGGCCAGCTGTGCGCGCTGCTCGTGCTCGTGATCCTGCAGCAACTGCTGAGCACCGAGGAGCTGCGCGCCTGGGGCTGGCGCATTCCGTTCCTGGTGGGCGCCTGCGCGGCGCTCGTCTCGCTCTGGCTGCGCAAGTCGCTCGACGAAACCTCCACCAGCGAATCGCGTCAGGCGCGCGGCGCGGGCACCATGCGCGGCGTGCTGAAGTATCACAGCCGCGCGTTCTTCACGGTGGTGGGCTTCACGGCGGGCGGCTCGCTGATCTTCTACACGTTCACCACCTACATGCAGAAGTACCTCGTCAACACGAGCGGCATGCACGCCAAAACGGCCAGCAACGTGATGACGGCCGCGCTGCTGGTGTACATGCTGCTGCAGCCGGTGTTCGGCGCGCTGTCGGACCGGATCGGCCGGCGCACCTCGATGCTGTTCTTCGGCGCGCTGTCGGTGATCGGCACGGTGCCGCTGATGCATGCGATCGCCGACACGTCGAGCCCGGTGACGGCGTTCGTGCTGATCACGATCGCGCTGGCGATCGTCAGCTTCTACACGTCGATCAGCGGCCTGATCAAGGCGGAGATGTTCCCGCCCGAGGTGCGTGCGATGGGCGTGGGGCTGTCGTATGCGGTGGCCAACGCGGTGTTCGGCGGCACGGCCGAATACGTGGCGCTGTGGTTCAAGCAGGCCGGCACGGAATCGACGTTCTACTGGTACGTGACGGCGCTCTGCGCGATCTCGCTGATCGTGTCGTTCTTCATGCGCGAGCCGGCCAAGGAAGGCTATCTGCGCAACGAGCCGTGAACGCGCTGGCCGATCGATGTGATCGAAGCCGGGCGCGCCATGTTCTTAGCGGCGCGCAGGCGATAACGTTATCGGAAATGCTTGGTTGTCGACACGGGGCGGGCCGCTTAATCTGAACCCGTAGTTCGTGTGACACCTCCTTGACTGGGATTCGCGCCCGCCTTCATGGCGGGCTTTTTTTCGTCTGTACGCCGCGATGGCGGCGCCGTCATGAGGCGGCCCCGACGGCATTTGCCGCACCGGAGCGTTCGGCTGTCCGCCGCGATGGCAGCACTGTTATGAGGCTGCACCGGCTTGCGGCGCCGGCAGCATCTGCAGCGCGGGGGCGGGCGTGCCGAGGCCGGCGCCGGCCGGCATGCCGCCGAGCATCGCAATGCCCACGGCCGGGCCGGCCGCCGCCGCGGCGAACTGCGTGCGCAGGTCGGTCACGTTGCGACGGAACGCGTCGAGCTGCATCGGCGAGAGCCGGTTGCTGGCGTCGGCCAGCGCGACGATCGGATCGACCGGTTGAGCATCGGCCAGGCGCACCTCGAAATGCAGGTGCGGGCCGGTGGCCGCGCCGGTCATGCCCACCGCGCCGAGCCGCTGCCCCTGCGCGACCTGCATGCCGGCCTTCAGGCCCGGCGCCCAGGCCGACAAGTGCGCATAGAGCGTCGAGGTGCGATCGGGATGATCGACCACCACATAGCGGCCATAGCCATGCGGATCGGTGCCGACGAACGCCACCACGCCGTCGGCCGCCGCATTGACGCGCGTGCCGCGCGGCGCGGCCAGATCGACGCCGGTATGAAACAGCCGCAGGTGCGAGATCGGATGGATGCGCACGCCGAACGGCGAGCTGATGCGCGTGGCGATTACCGGCATGGCCAGGGCCGCTGCTTCCAGCGGCGTGCCGTCGAACGTGTAGAACGCGCCGTGGGCGGCGCCGGGCGGCTGGAACCACATCGCGCTGAACTTGCGGCCGGCGATGCGTACGTCGAGCGCCGTCAGTTGCGGGCCTTGCGGCGTGCTCTCCCAGCCGACCCGATAGCGGTCGCCGGTCAGCGCCGGCGCGTGGGTACGCATCTGCACGGGGATCAGGTCGCCGACCTGGATGCGGATCTCGGGCGGCATGTCGAGCTGGCGCAAGGTCTGCGAGAAGGTGTGCTCGACCGCACCGACGCGCAGGCCGGTGACGAGCGGCCTTGCGCCGAACGCGGCGGCGGGCGTGTCGAGCGAGAACGCGTCGGTGGCGTCGCCCAGCAGCGTGGAGCCGGGCGCGAAGCGCGAGGCGAACTGGCCGGGCGGCGTGCCGCGTGCGGCGATGGCCGCTTCGAGCTGGTCGGTCACGAAACGCTGCGCGCTCGGAAACGGCGTGGCCGCGAACACGTGCTGCGGCGTGCCGGCCGCGCGCAGGGCGGTGGGCGAAACGGGCTGCGAGATCGCGGGCAGGGTGGCGACCAGGCTGACGGTGGCAAGGGCGCCCAGGGCGCAGGCGGCGGGCATCAGGCGCGCGAACGCGTGCAGGCGGGCAGGCCGGGGCGCGACCGGCGCGCCGGCAATGGCGGAAACATCGGAAATCGGGCTCAACGGGCTCCACATCCTCAAAAAGCGGGTTCAGGGCAAACGGGTGTGGGAAAGGGCTGGCTGCGCGACAGGCGCGCGACGCGGCGCGGCCGGGCAGCACTTCGGCAATCGACGCACGGCCGGTGGAGGCGGCCGGGTACGTTCCGTTCGGCCCAACGACGCGGGATGAACCGCTCCGAACGGAGATCCATCGATGAGGGAAAAAAAGCCCTGCGGTGAGAATCGACGCTCAGAACATGACAGCGAGAAGTCACGCGCGTTCCGTCAAATCTGGAAATTAATATGGGGTTAGATGTAAATGAGCGAAGGATGCATGATTTTTGAGAGAACTCTCATTTGGTGAGTATCGATCAAATGCATTAATAATATTGAGAATGATTTGCGTTTGCATTAAATTCGAAGCTTCCCCGGTTTGCGAACCGGCTATCGGATCGTCGGCCTGAGCGTGGTGTCAGCGGGCGGGTCCTGTCAGACCAGAGGAGCGCATCGTCATGTTCAACACGATGGATTCGAGGGGGGTGCCCGGGCGGCGCCCGGTGGTGACGATGCGCGCGCGGCGCCCGGCAAACCCCGGCGGCGCGCTGGTGCAGGTGCTGGTGCGGCATCGCGCGATGCTCGTCAATGTCGCGCGTGGCGTGACCGGTTGCGCGAGCCGCGCCGAGGACGTGGTGCACGACGTGCTCGTGCGGCTTGTCGATTTTCCGGGGCAGGACGCGATTCGCCAGCCGCTGGCCTATGTGACGCGGATGGTGCGCAATGCCTCGATCGACGTGTGCCGCCGCCAGTCGCTCGAAACTACCTGGTATGCGGATGAGGCGGCGGGGCTCGACGTGCCGTCACCCGAGCCGACGCCCGAAGCCACGGCGCTGACGCGCGACACGCTCGCGCGCATGCAGCACGCGCTGGCGCATGTGCCGGCGCGTAGCCGGGCAGCGTTCGAGATGGTGCGGGTGCACGAGGAATCGCTCGCGACGGCGGCCGATGCGCTGGCCGTCTCGCAGACACTCGTGCATTTCATGGTGCGCGACGTGGTAAGGCACTGTGCCGATTGCCTCGATGCGCTCGATCGCGGCGCGGTGCCGCCGGCGTTCGCGGTCGGGGCGCGGCGGCGTTGAGCGGTGCGGCCTGCATGTGCCTGCATGTGCCTGATTGGCCCGATTCATTCGATCGGCTTGATCCATCCGATCCACCCGGCCGGCGCGTCGCTCGTTCAAGCGAGCGGCGGCCATTCCCCGCGCAGCATCGCGGCCAGGCAACGCGGATTCGACGGCCAGTACCCGTGCAGGTAGCTCGCGACGATCGACCCGTGCCGATAGATGGCCTCGCCGCGCGCGCCGTCGTCGGGACGCACGGCGACGGCGGCCGGCGCGAGCGGCGTCTGCAGCTTCGAGTAATGGAACGTGTGGCCCGTCATCGGCCCAAGCGGCGTATCGAGCCGCTGCATGCCGAGCGCGGTGAAGCGGCGCTGCATCGCGCCGGCGCCGGGCAGCAGGCCCAGCATCGGCGTGGTGACGCCGTCGACATCGGTCAGCGTGTCGCATAAGTAGAGCAGCCCGCCGCATTCTGCCAGCACGGGCTTGTCGGCCGCCACGTGCGCGGCGATGCCGGCCGCGCTGCGCGTGTTGCCGGCCAGGCGCGCCGCATGCAATTCGGGATAGCCGCCCGGCAGATAGAGCGCGTCGCAATCGGGCAGCGGTGCGTCGGCCAGCGGCGAGAACGTCGTGACGCGCGCGCCGAGCGCCTCGAGCAGCGCCAGATTGGCCGGATACACGAACGAGAACGCCGCGTCGCGCGCTACCGCCACATGCAGCCCGTCGAGCCGGCGCGGCAAGGGCGCGTCATGCTCGGGTGCGGCAAACGCGACGGGGGGCGGCAGCGCGGCGAGCGCCGTCTGGGCGAGCGCATCGGCGGCGCGGTCGAGGCGAGCGTCGAGATCGTCGATGTCACCGGCCTGATGCAGGCCCAGATGCCGTTCGGGCAGCGCGATGGCCGCATCGGTCGGCAGATGGCCGAGCCAGCGGATGTCGTCGGGCAGCGCGGCCTGCAGCAATGTTGCGTGCCGCGCCGAGCCGACGCGGTTCGCCAGCACGCCGTGGAACGGCAGCTCCGGCCGGAACCGCGCGAGACCGAACGCGAGCGCGCCGAACGTCTGCGCCATCGATTTCGCCGAAATCACCGCGGCTACCGGCACGCCGAAGCGGCAGGCCAGATCGGCGCTGCTCGGCGTGCCGTCGTACAGCCCCATCGCGCCTTCGATCAGGATCAGGTCGGCCTCGGCTGCCGCGCGCGCGAGCAGGGCGCGGCAGCCGGCCTCGCCGACCATGCCGAGATCGAGCGAGTACACGGGCGCGCCGCTCGCGCGTTCCAGGATCATCGGATCGAGGAAGTCGGGACCGGTCTTGAACACGCGCACGCGCCGGCCGAGCCGCCGATGCAGCCGCGCGAGGCCGGCCGTGACCGAGGTCTTGCCCTGCCCGGAGCCGCCCGCGCTCAGGAACAGCGCCGGGCACGCCAGCATGTCGGCCGTCACGCTCAGAATTCCACGCCGGGCTGCGCCTTCACGCCCTGTTCGCGATACGGGTGCTTGACGAGCCGCATCTCGGTGACGAGATCGGCGGCCTCGATCAGCGCGTCGGGCGCGTGGCGGCCGGTCACCACCACATGCAGCGACGGCGCGCGCGCGCTCAGCACCGCCAGCACCTCGTCGAGCGGCAGGTAGTCGTACTTGAGCACGGTGTTCAGCTCGTCGAGGATCACCATCTGGTATTCACCGCTGTCGATCATGCGGCGCGCCTCGTCCCAGCCCTTGCGCGCGGTGGCGATGTCCTTCTCGCGATCCTGCGTGTTCCAGGTGTAGCCGTCGCCCATCGTCACGAAATCGCATTCGGCGAACGTGTTGAGCAGGTCGCGCTCGGCCGTGTGCAGCGCGCCCTTGATGAACTGCACCACGCCGAGCTTCATGCCGTGGCCGAGCACGCGCACGGCCATGCCGAATGCGGCGGTGCTCTTGCCCTTGCCGTTGCCGGTGTTGACGATCAGCAGGCCCTTCTCGGCGGTGGCCGCGGCCTGCTTCTTCTCGTGGCCGGCGCGGCGGCGTTCGGTCATGCGCTGATGCGATTCGGGATCGGTTTTCATCGGGTGTCGGTCCTTCGGGGTTCGGAATTCGGGGCAAGCAAGGGGAGGGGCGGGCTCAGGCCGGCCCGGCGATCGCGACCGTCACGCCGTCGACGATCGTTTTCGGCACCAGCAGCCGGCCCTGCGGCGCGGCCGCCAGCGCGCACGGCTCGCACACGCCGTCGATGCCGAAGCGTGCCTGCACGGCGGATGGGCGGCGCGGGCCGGTTGCGGGATCGGTATCGACATCGTCGCGAGGTGCATCGAATGCTTGGGGTGCTTCAGGTGCTTCAGGCGTTTGCCTGGGCGCCGCGATCGCCTCGCGCGGGATCGCGCGCAGCGGCCAGCCATGACGCTCGCAGCATGCGACCAGGCCCGGTTCGCCGGCTTTCGCGTCGAGCGTGGCGACGCAGGCGATGTGTGCGCGCGACGCGGCCTCGTGGCCGTAAAGCGCGCCGAGGCGCGCGAGCGCGGCGTCGATGGCGGCGTCGATGGCCTCGGCGGGGCGGCCGGCGCGGCAGCCGACGCCGACGGCGAGACGCCATGCGTGCGGGGCGTGGTCCGGAGCGGAACGGGTCATGCGGTGTCGATCAAGAATGCGGTAGCGATGCGGGTTCGCGCGGCGTGCGTCCCTCGCGAACGCCGCGTCGGGCGGGCCGTGGCCCGCCGCTTGCGTCGGCCGGTATCCGGGCTGGCCGCCCCGGGCCGACGCCTTCCCGCCGCGAGCGGCAGTGGCTGTGGTCGGCCCGTGCGAGCGCTTGCGCGCGTCGCCGGCGGCGTACCGTTGCGGGGACAGCACAGGCTGTGCGGCTCGCGCCGCGCCCTGTTTCCCGTTTAACCGCCACCGCGAATGCGGGGGCGGGCACCGAACGCGCGCATACGATAGCACAGCGGTTCCGGGCGGCTTCCGGCTGATTTTCAGGCCGTCGCTGGGCGGTTGTCGGACTGGCGCCCGCCGGCTTCCGGCTCGTCGGCGGCCGGAAACCGGCCATCCGTGTGCCGCTCCGCACCTCGCTCGGTCCCGCCCGACGCCGCTCTCATCGGACACCGTTCCGGCTCGACACCGCGCCCACCCGACGCCGTGCCCACCCGACGCCGTTCCGGCTCGATGCGGTGCCCACCCGACGCTGCGCCCACCCGACGCCGTTCCGGCTCGACACCGCGCCCACCCGATGCCGTTCCTTCCCGATGCCGTGCCCACTCGACACCGTTCCTGCACGATGCGGTGCCCACTCGACGCTGCGCCCACCCGACGCCGTTCCGGCTCGACACCGCGCCCACCCGACGCCGTTCCGCCCGACGCCACACCCACCTGATGCCGTTCCCACCCGACACCGTTCCGGCCCCGCCAGCCACCCCGCGTCGCCTTGACGCGTTCCGACGCGACGCCTACACTCGCACGCGTTTTGGTGCTCGCGTGCGGATTCCTGCGCACGCAGTTGAACGGGAAACAGGAGGCCTCGCCGCGACGCGGACGGCGCCCGCCTGTGCTGCCCCCGCAACGGTCAAGCGAATGCATCGCGAACGCGATGCGAGGCCCGCTTCACCGCGCGTCGAAGTTTTCGATGCGCGGCTCGGCCACTGGATGCGAACCGCGTCCGGGAAGGCGAAGCGGCGCTGTCGTCAGCCCGGATACCGGCCAGAACCACGGGACGGCCGCGCGCCGGC
>NZ_BAAILN010000093.1:63691-79467 GCF_054589155.1 Burkholderia sp. 3C | reverse complement strand
AACGGGGCGCGCCGCGGGTGGCGGCGCCGAGCCCCAGCCAGCCGTTGCGGCTGGCGCGGCCACCGGCATGCGCAGCGGCGCGGCCCGGCCGTGCCGCGCCCGGCGGCGCACGCCATCGATGCCAGACATCCAGACAGACTCTCCGACGGACGACTTCCCATGCAAATGCGCAAAATTCCCGTAACCGTGGTGACGGGCTTCCTTGGCAGCGGCAAGACCACGCTGCTGCGTCACATCCTCGAAAACGCCTCGGGCCGCCGCATCGCGGTGATCGTCAACGAGTTCGGCGAACTCGGCATCGACGGCGAGATCCTGAAAGGCTGCAACATCGGTTGCGAGGAAGGCGCGGAAGCGGCCGGCCAGCTCTACGAACTGGCCAACGGCTGCCTGTGCTGCACGGTGCAGGAGGAGTTCTATCCGGTGATGGAAGCGCTGGTCGAGCGCCGCGAGCAGATCGACCACGTGCTGATCGAAACCTCGGGCCTCGCGCTGCCGAAGCCGCTGGTGCAGGCGTTCAACTGGCCGTCGATCAAGAACAGCTTCACGTGCGACGCGGTGATCACGGTGGTGGACGGCCCGGCCACGGCCGCGGGCCAGTTCGCCGAGGATGTCGATGCCGTCGATGCGCAGCGCCGCGCCGATCCGAACCTCGACCACGAATCGCCACTGCACGAGCTGTTCGCCGATCAGTTGTCGTCGGCCGACCTGGTGATCGTCAACAAGACCGACCTGCTCGACGCGAGCCAGTTCGAAGCCGTCGAGGCGACGATCCGCGAGGAAGTGCCGGCGCACGTCAAGATCGTGCGCGCGCAGCGCGGCGAACTGGACCTGGCCACGCTGATCGGCCTGAACGCGGCCTCCGAGGACACCATCCACCTGCGCCACGATCACCACGGCTCGGCCGAGGACGCCGATCACCATCACGACGAGTTCGACTCGGTGGTGGTGGAGGCGCGCGTCAGCTCGCGCGAGGCGACCATCGCCGCGCTGCGCGCGCTGGTGGATCAGCACACGATCTATCGCGTCAAGGGCTTCGCGGCGCTGCCCGACACGCCGATGCGGCTCGTGATCCAGGGCGTGGGCGGCCGTTTCGACAGCTACTTCGACCGCAAGCTCCAGGACGGCGAGGGTGGCGCGAGCCGCTTCGTGCTGATCGGCGAGGATCTCGACGCGGCCGAACTGCAGCGCGCGTTCGTGGCCGCGCTCGGCACGGCCGTGCAGGCCGCCTGACGAGGCCGGCCGAACGATGCATTTGCTGCGCACCACGCCCGGCGGTTTCGTCGACGACACGCAGGGCGTGATCCGGATCGATCAGCAGCCGGCCGAGATCGTGATTCTCAGCTCGGCCGACACCACGCTGTCGCTGTTGGCCAGCGCGGTGCCGCTGCTCGGCGCGGGTTTCCCGAGCGTGCGGCTCGCCAACGTCACGTTCCTGCGCCAGCCGGCGTCGGTCGATTTCTACCTCGACGACGTGCTCCAGCACGCGCGCGTGGTGGTGATCGACCATCTCGGCGGCGAGGCCTACTGGCCGTACGGGATCGAGCAGGCGGTGGCGCTGGCTCAACGGCGCGGCCAGCAACTGGCGATGTTCTCGGGCGATCTGCAGGAAGATCCGAACCTGATCGCCAAAAGCACCGTCGATCCGGCGCTGTGCCGCCAATGGTGGCGCTATCTGCGCGAGGGCGGCGCGTTCAACGCGCAGGCGCTGTTGCGCAGCATCGCGTTCCACGCGCTCGGCCACGGCGAGGAACCGGCGGCGCCGCGTCCGCTGCCGGCCGCCGCGCTGTACCACCCGGCCAGCGAGCCGGCCACCCTCGACGATTGGCGCGCGCGCTGGACGCCCGGCGCGCCGGTGGTTGCGATCCTGTTCTACAAGGCGCACTGGCAGGCCGCCAACACGGCCGTGTTCGATGCGCTGATCGAGGCGCTCGAACGCGACGGGCTCAACCCGCTGCCGATCGCCGTCACCTCGCTGAAGGACGCCGTGAGCCGCGAGGTGATCGCGCGGCTGTGCGCGTCCGAGCGCGTTGCGCTGGTGCTCAACACCACGGCGTTCGCGGCCGGGGCGATCGACGCGCCGGCCGCCGTCGAGCTGGCCGGCGACGCGCCCGTGCTGCAGGTGATCCTGTCGGGCGGCAACCGCGAGGCGTGGCTGGCCGATCCGCAGGGGCTGCATGCGCGCGACATCGCGATGCACGTGGCGCTGCCCGAAGTGGACGGGCGCATCGTCACCCGCGCGGTCAGCTTCAAGGGGCTGGCCTACCGCTGCCCGCATACCGAGGTGGATGTGGTGCGCTATCAGCCCGACGCGGAGCGCATCGCGTTCGTGTCGGAACTGAGCCGCCGCTGGTGCCGGCTGCGCACCGAGCCGAATTCTGGCAAGCGGCTCGCGCTGGTGCTGGCCAACTATCCGATGAGCGAAGGGCGGATCGGCAACGGCGTGGGGCTCGATACGCCGGCCTCGGCGCTCGGCATCCTGGGCGCGCTCGGCGCGGCCGGTTATACGCTTAAAGGCGCGCTGCACGACGCGCTGCCCGAATCGGGCGATGCGCTGATCGCGCGGCTAACCGAAGGCGTCACCAACGACGCCGATGCGAGCGCGCTGCGCCCGGCGTTCCAGAGCCTCGCGATGGCGGCCTACCGGCAGCGCTACGACCGGCTGCCGGCCGAGGTGCGCGAGGCGATCGAGGCGCGCTGGGGCACGCCCGAGCAGGAGCCGGCGCTGCGTCACGGGCGCTTTCCGATCGCGGGCTGGCGCTGCGGCAACGTGTTCGTCGGCATCCAGCCGGCGCGCACGCGCGAGGCCAACGATTACGCCAGCTATCACGACGCCGAGATCGTGCCGCCGCACGCTTATCTGGCGTTCTATTTTTGGTTGCGCGACGCGTTCGCGATCGACGCGGTGGTCCACGTCGGCAAGCACGGCAATCTCGAATGGTTGCCGGGCAAGAGCGTGGCGCTGTCCGAGTCGTGCTGGCCGGATTTGATCCTGGGCCCGCTGCCGCATCTGTATCCGTTCATCGTCAACGATCCGGGCGAGGGCAGCCAGGCCAAGCGCCGCGCCCAGGCCGTGATCGTCGATCACCTGATGCCGCCGCTCACGCGCGCCGAGAACTACGGGCCGCTGCAGGATCTGGAGCGGCAGGTCGACGAGTATTACGACGCGCTGATGGTGGACGCGCGGCGCGCCAAACTGCTGCGCAAGACGATTCTCGACACCATCGTCGAGCATCGGCTGCATGAAGAACTGAGCCTTGCCGCGCCGTCGGGCCGCGATGACGAAGACGCGCTGCTCACGCGTGTCGACGCGTGGCTGTGCGAACTGAAGGAAGCGCAGATCCGCGACGGGCTGCACACGTTCGGCCGCTCGCCCGAGGGGCGGCAGCGCCGCGACACGCTGCTCGCGCTCGCGCGCTTTCCGGTGGGCGACGGCCTCGGCGCGAACGCCGGCCTGATTGCGGCGCTGGCGCGCGACCTGCAACTGGGCGCGGCGTTCGATCCGCTCGCGGCCGACTGGGCCGCGGCGTGGGACGGCCCGCGCCCGGCTGAACTGTTGGAGGTTGATGCGACGCCGTGGCGGCATGCGGGCGATACGCGCGAGCGGCTCGAATTGTTCGCGCAGCGGCTGGTGGCGGGGTTGGATGACGGGTTGGCGGTGGCGGGTGGCAGGGATGATGGAACGGCGGGAGCCGCCGAAACCGCCGAAACCGCCGAAACCTCCCGCACCGCACTCGCCGCGCTGCACGCACACCCGACGCGCTGGCCGCTCACGCTGGCCGTGCTGTCGCGCATTGCCAGCGATCTCGCGCCGCGCCTCGACGCTTGCGGCGCCGACGAAATCGGCCATCTGCTGCGCGGCCTCGACGGCCGCTTCGTGCCGCCGGGGCCGAGCGGCGCGCCGTCGCGCGGCCGCCCCGACGTGCTGCCGACCGGCCGCAATTTCTATTCGGTCGACACGCGCGCGGTGCCCACCCAGTCCGCCTGGACGCTCGGCATGAAATCGGCGCATCAACTGGTGGAGCGCCACTTGCAGGAGCACGGCGACTACCCGCGCGCGGTGGGTCTGTCGGTGTGGGGTACGGCCACCATGCGCACCGGCGGCGACGATATCGCGCAGGCCTTCGCGCTGATCGGCGTGCGGCCGAAATGGGCGCATGGCAGCCACCGCGTGACCGATTTCGAGATCCTGCCGATCGAGATTTTCGACCGGCCGCGCATCGACGTGACGCTGCGCGTGTCGGGCTTCTTCCGCGACGCGTTCGCCAACCTGATGCATCTGTTCGACGCGGCCGTGCAAGCCGTGGCCGAACTCGACGAGCCGGCGCATCAGAACCCGATTCGCGCGCGCGTGCTGCGCGACGCCGAGGCGCTGGCCGCCAGCGGCGTGGCCGCCGACGAAGCGCGTCGCCGGGCCGGCTGGCGCGTGTTTGGCGCGCGGCCGGGCAGCTATGGTGCGGGCCTGCAGGATCTGATCGATCAGCGCAACTGGCAGACCGACGCCGATCTGGCCCAGGCCTATCAAGCCTGGGGCGGCTACGCGTACGCGCAGAACAGCGCCGGCGAGGCCGCGCAGGACGCGTTCGGCGCGCGGCTCGCGACCATCGACGCGGTGGTGCAGAACCAGGACAACCGCGAGCACGATCTGCTCGACTCGAACGACTACTACCAGTTCCAGGGCGGCATGGCGGCGGCCGTGCGGCATTTGTCGGGGCGTCAGCCGGCGCTGTATCACGGCGATCACAGCCACCCCGACACGCCGCGCATGAACACGCTCAACGAGGAGATCGCACGCGTGATCCGTTCGCGCGTGGTCAATCCGAAATGGATCGACGGCGTCAAGCGTCACGGCTACAAGGGCGCGGCCGAGCTGGCCGCGACCGTCGATTATCTGTACGGCTATGACGCGACCGCGCGCGTGGTGTCCGATCACCAGTACGCGCTCGTGACCGACGCCTACGTGCACGACGCCGCGACCCGCGCATTCCTCGCGCAGCACAACCCGCACGCGCTGCACGGCATTTGCGAGCGCCTGCTCGAAGCGATCCAGCGCGGGCTCTGGCAGGAACCGGGCACGCACCGCGAGCGGATCGAGGCGCATCTGCTCGCAGTGGAACAGCATCTCGAAGGAGCGCGGCGATGAGCCAGCACGACACGCATCCCGGCGGCCTGCCGCCGTTTCCGTTCAGCGCCCTGATCGGGCAGGCCGATCTGCAACAGGCGCTGCTGCTGGCGGCGGTCGATCCGGCGCTCGGCGGCGTGCTGGTCAGCGGGCCGCGCGGCACCGCCAAATCGACGGCCGCGCGCGCACTGGCCGAACTGCTGCCCGAGGGGCGCTTCGTGACGCTGCCGCTCGGCGCGTCCGACGAGCAGGTCACGGGCACGCTCGATCTGGCCGGCGCGCTCGGCGAGAACGCGGTGCGGTTCGCGCCGGGGCTGCTGGCGCGCGCGCATCGGGGCGTGCTCTACGTGGACGAGGTCAACCTGCTGGCCGACGGGCTGGTCGACGTGCTGCTCGATGCGGCCGCGAGCGGCGTGAACACGGTCGAGCGCGACGGCATCTCGCACACGCACGCGGCGCGCTTCGCGCTGATCGGCACGATGAATCCGGAGGAGGGCGAGCTGCGCCCGCAGTTGCTCGACCGCTTCGGCTTGATGGTGGAACTGGCCAATTGCCGCGATGCTGGCGAGCGGCAGCGGATCGTCAAGGCGCGGCTCGCGTTCGATCTCGATCCGCACGGTTTTCGCGCAACATACGAGGCCGAACAGGCCGCGTTGGCGGCGCGCATTCACCGCGCGCGGGAGGCGTTGCCGGCAGTCGCCATCGACGATGCGGTGCATGCCCGCGTGGCCGCGCTGTGCATCGAGGCGGCGGTCGACGGGCTGCGCGCCGATCTCGTGATGCTGCGCGCGGCGCGCGCGCTGGCTGCGTTCGAGGGCGATGCGGCTGTCGATGCGGCGCATGTCGAGCGCGTGGCCGAGGCGGTGCTGCGGCATCGCAGGACGGTGCCGCCGTCACCGCAGCAGCCGTCGAGCGATTCGGGCGAGTCCTCCGGGTCGTCCGGTGCGTCGCCCGATTCACCCGATTCACCCGATTCGCCCGCCCAAGCCTCCGGCGACGTTTCGCAAGACGGCGATTGGGGCTATCTGCCGCCCGAGCCAGCCGGCCTCGTGCCGGTGAAGGGCGTGATCCCGCTGCCGTCAAAAAAAGCCTGAGCCATCGGACGCATGCCCCCGCCGCGATCGGCAGCGGGGTTCGATGGCAGCACGGCGCTACCCCTGCACGACGAGGTCTGCCCGGCACGCGCATCGCGTGGCCGGCCACGCTCGCGGCCCGGCGCGGTGCGCCGCTGGCCGTCGATCACTTGCGGTTCCGCCCGCGTGCCGGCACGCCGCGCGCGTTCCATTGTTTCGTGCTCGATTGTTCGGCCTCGATGCTCGACGGCGGCCGGCTCGCGCGCGCCAAGGGCTTGCTGGTGGGGCTGTTCGATGCGGCCGCGCGAGAGCGCGTCGAGGTGGCGCTGATCTGCTTCGGCGCGGGCGGGGCGGTGCGCCGTTTCGGGCCGGCCGTGCCGCGCTGGTGGAACGAGCGCTGGCTCGAACCGGTGGCGGGCGGGGGCGGCACGCCGCTCGCGCTCGGCATCGATACGGCCGCGGCCTTGCTCGCGCAGGTCGCACGCCGCCGGCCTGGCGCGCCGCGCACGCTCTGGCTGCTGACCGATGGCCGTACCGATGAAGCGCCGGGCCGCCCGGCGCAGGCCGACGTGGCGCGGATCGTCGATTTCGACGATGCGGCCGTGCGGCTTGGCCGCGCCGCGCGGTTGGCGCAGCAGTGGGGCGCGGAGTGCTGTTTGCCGGACGATCTGCTGCTTCGGTGAGTCGCCGCTTTTTTTAGCGTTGAGTCGCAACTAACGGTCCGCCGCTTTCGCCCCCGGCCTTCCACTTCGGTAGCTTCGACACAGCACGTCAGTTGTACCCAACCCCTGGGCTTGCAGGCAGAGGCTTCGATATCCGATCCGAGCCTTGTCTACCATCCGCCGTCCACTATCCATCGCCCACGGTCCGCCGTCCCGTCTGCGTCCGCCGCCATCTCCGTCCGACGTGCCCCGTCGTCTCGTCACCCATCTCCCGTCCCCGTCACAACCCGCGCGCCACGCGCTGCGCCAGCGTCGTCAGATCGACCAGCAGCCGCGTTTCGCGGCGCGCGTCGAGCCGATCCACCGGCACGCTGGTGCTGACCGCGATCCGCTTGCCGGCCTGCGACACGCCCACGAACACGGCCAGGCACGCCAGCCCGGTGCAGGCCTCCTCGCGCTCGATCGCGTAGCCGCGCTCGCGCACCTCGGCCAGCGCCGCGATCAGGTCGGCGCGCTTGGTCAGCGAATGCTCGGTCAGCGCGCGCAGCCGGGGCGGCACGATCATCTGCGCGGTTTCGTCGGACAGGCTCGCGAGCAGCGCCTTGCCGAGCGCCGAGCAATGCGCGGGCAGCCGCGAGCCGATATCGGAGACGAGCCGCACCGCGCGCGACGGGTCCTCGCGCGCCAGATACACCACCTCGGCGCGGTCGAGCACGGCCATCTGCACAGCCTCGTTGTGCTTCGCGACGAACCACGCCGCCTCGCGACGAAACGCGTCGAGCGTGAAATCGGCCAGCAGGTAGGTGCTGCCGATCTCGAACAGCGCCACGCCGATCGCGTAGCCGTCGCCGCTCTTGACGAGCCATTGGCGCCGCTCCAGCGCGTCGAGCGTCAGATACAGCGTGCTGCGCGGCATGCCGGTGAGCGTCAGCAGATCCTTGGCGGAGGTCGGGCGGCGGGTGGCTTTCAGCGCATCGAGAATGTCGTGCACGCGTGCGATGGCGGGCACGTCGGTGAGCTTGTCGGGCATGCGGGCCTCGGCGGGTTGGCGAATGAACGGCGGTGTCGAATCCAGCAGGCTGGATTATAGGTCGCCCTGTTGGACAGCCTCGGTGCATCGCCCGTAGCATCGTCGGCATTCCACAACGAGGAGACAGACATGACCCATCCCGCCGAGCAGGACCCGATCGCCGCATTCCTGCCCGCCGATCTCGACGACGCGCTGCTGATCGGCCGCGTCTGGCGCAAGACGGCGGCGTTCGAAGGCCCGTGCGTGGTCGCGGTGCGCGGCGGCGAGGTGTTCGACATCACGGCGTTCGCCCCGACCACCGCCGACCTGTTCGATCTGCCCGATCCGGCCGGGGCCGCGCGCCGCGCCGAAGGCGAACGGCTCGGCACGGCGCGCGAGCTGCTGGCCGCGCAGTTCGGCGAGCACTCGGATCACGCCGCGCCCGCCATCCGCCTGCTCGCGCCGTGCGACGTGCAGGCGATCAAGGCCTGCGGCGTGACGTTCGCGGTCAGCCTGATCGAGCGCGTGATCGAGGAGCAGGCGGGCGGCGACGCGGCCCGCGCCGTCGAGTTGCGCGCCACCATCCAGCAGGCGATCGGCGCGGATCTCTCGCAGATCGAGCCCGGCTCCGATGCGGCGATGCGCCTGAAGGCGGCGTTGCAGGCGCGCGGTGTCTGGTCGCAATACCTCGAAGTCGGCATCGGCCCCGATGCCGAGGTGTTCACGAAATCGCAGCCGATGTCGTCGGTGGGCTTCGGCAGCGAGGTCGGCCTGCTGCCGATCTCCACCTGGAACAACCCGGAGCCGGAAGTGGTGCTGGCCGTGAATGCGGCAGGCCAGGCGGTGGGCGCGACGCTCGGCAACGACGTCAACCTGCGCGATGTCGAGGGCCGCTCGGCGCTGCTGCTCGGCAAGTGCAAGGACAACAACGCGTCGTGTTCGATCGGGCCGTTCGTGCGGCTGTTCGACGGCGGTTTCACGATCGACACGGTGCGCGGCGCCTCGGTCGGCCTGCGCATCGAGGGCGAGGACGGCTTCGTGCTCGACGGCGTCAGCCACATGAGCGAGATCAGCCGCGATCCGCTCGACCTGGTCGCGCAGACGCACGGCGCGCATCACCAATACCCGGACGGCTTCATGCTGTTCCTCGGCACGATGTTCTCGCCGATCCAGGATCGCGACGAGGCCGGCGCGGGCTTCACGCATCATCTCGGCGACCGCGTGACGATCTCGACCGCCTCGCTCGGCGCGCTGGTCAATCGCGTGTCGTTGTGCACCGAGGTGGCGCCGTGGGAGTTCGGCACGCGCGCGCTGTATCGCAATCTCGCGGCGCGCGGGCTGTTGCGTTGAGGCGTTGATGCGTTGATGCGTTGATGCGTTGATGCGTTGAAGGATGCGGCGAGGCCGCGCGTTACACGCCGGCGTACGCGTCGGCGATGGCCTGGCCGGCCGCGTCGAGGTCCACCGGGTAGTTGAGCTGTTCGAGCGCGCCGCCGTACGCGACGATGTTCGCGTGCACGGCGTCCTCGGCCGCGCGCAGGCCGGTGTGGTCGAGGCGCACGATGCGCCGGGCCAGCGGGCCGGGGCCGGGCGCGAGTTCCACGCCGTGCCGGCGCGCGTGCGCGATCAGCGCCGCCGCTTCCACGCCGGGCGGCACCGGCGCGGCGGTGACGAGTGCCGAGGCGGCGTCGTCGCGCGCGATCGCGGGCGGCACGCCGAGCGCCCGCAGCGCGGCGCGGCAGGCCTGCGCGGCCTGCGCATGGCGTGCGACGGTCTGCGCGATGCCTTCGGCCTCGATCCGGTCGAGCGCCGCTTCCAGCGCCCAGAACTCCAGCGGCGACGGCGTGCCCGGCAATTCGCCGCGGCCGCAGTCGAGCCAGTCGCGGCGCAGGCGCGTCAACGACAGGTTCGAGGTGGCCAGCGGCGCCTGCGCGACATGCGGCTCAGCCGCCTCCAGATGCGCCCAGGCGCGTGCGCCGAGCGCCACCGCCGACACGCCGGCCGGCCCGGCCAGCGCCTTCTGCGGGCCGATCACGGCGATATCCACGCCGAGCGCGTCGAGTTCGAGCGGATGGCCGCCCACCGACGCCACCGCATCCACCACCAGCAGCGCGCCGCGCGAGCGCGCCAGCGCGGCCAGCGCCGCCAGCGGATTGAGCACGCCGGTGGCGGGCTCGGCATGCACGGCGGCCACCAGGTCGAGCTGGCCGAGGCTGTCGGCGCATGCGGCCACCGCTTCGATCGCGATCGCCTGACCCGGTTCGGCCAGCACCTCGTGCACGGTCGCACCGCCGCGTCGCAACCAGGCGCCGAACGCCGCGCCGTGCGGGCCGCTCACCACGTTCAGCGCGACCAGCCCCGGATACGCCACGCCGGCTGCCACGGCCTCCAGCGCGAGCTTGGCCTCGGCCGGTACGAACACCACGTCGGCGGCGGTCGCCAGCAGATGCTTGAGGCGGTCGGCCAGCCGTGCGTAACCGTGATGCGGATAGCGGGGCGGATCGAGCAGGGAACGGGGATCGAGGCGAATCATGGCGGGCGCGACGAGGAGGGGGAAACGCGTGCCAGGCGGGAAGCGGGGTGCGGCAAGCGGGTCGCAACCTGAGCCGAAAGAGTGTGCACGCAAGCGCGGGGCCGGCGTGCGCGCGGCGCGCAGCCGGCACCGCGTTTGCGAAGTAACGCGTTTGTTACGTCATTGAATTGACATGCGTGCCGTGGGCTTTCGAAAGGCGTGACGCGTGATGTGGCGCGATGTGGCATCACATCCGGCGTACACGCATCACGTGGCAGCATCAGATCCCATCGCTGCGCGCGCCATCCATGCGATTGCGCAGCGTCAGCGTGCCGCCATGCGCGGCCGAGATGCGGCATCACGCATCACGCGGCAGCACCCGTTCGGCGTCGAGCCCGTCGATGCGCTCGCCGTCCATGCGGTTGCGCAGCGTCAGCGCGCCGCCATGCGCGGCCGAGATGTGGCATCACGCATCGCGCGGCAGCACCAGTTCGGCGTCGAGCCCATCGCTGCGTGCACCGCCATGCGCGGCCGAGATGCGGCATCACGCATCACGCGGCAGCACCAGTTCGGCGTCGAGCCCGTCGATGCGCTCGCCATCCATGCGGTTTCTCAGTGTCAGCGTGCCGCCATGCGCGGCCGCGATGCCGCGCGCGATCGTCAGTCCCAGGCCGGTGCCGTCCGGCGCGGGCTTGCCGTCGCGCTCGCCGGCCGCGCGGAAATACGGCTCGAACACCCGCTCGAGCAGCGCCGGATCGGCGATGCCCGCGCCGCGATCGCCGATCACGATGCGCAGCGCCTGCGCGTCGTCCGTCACGCGGATCGAGATGCCGTCGGCCGTGCCGCCGCCGTGGCGGATCGCGTTGTCGACGAGGTTCTGCAGGCAGCGCTTCAGGTTGCGCGCGAAGCCCGGATACGGCGCGCTTGCACGGCCCTCGATGCGCACCGCGTGGCCCGCGTCGCGCGCGTCCTCGGCCAGCCCGGCCAGCATCGAATCGATGTCGATGCGCTGGCTGGCCTCGGTGATCTCGATGCCCTGCACGGCGTCGAGCGTGCTGCGCACCATCGCTTCCATCTCGTCGAGATCGCCGCGCAGCCGTTCGCGCCAGCTCGCGTCGGGCAGCATTTCGGTGCGCAGGCGCAGCCGCGTCAATGGCGAACGCAGGTCGTGCGAGACGGCCGCCAGCAAGCGCGTGCGTTCCGCGAAGCTGTCGATCAGGCGCTGCTGCATCGCGTTGAACGCCTTGGCCACGCTGCGTACTTCCTGCGGCCCGTCGAGCGCCAGTGGCGCGCGATAGATATTGCGGCCGAGCGCCTCGGCGGCCTTGGCGAACACGCGCAGCGGACGCAACGCGAAGCGCACCGCGACGAACGCCAGCACGCAGACCGCCACGAAACGGATCACGTACAGCCGCAGCAGATAGTCGGCCACCAGCGAACCCGGCTCGCTCTGCATGCCGGCCTGGCCCTCGTGCGCCACCACGTCGAGCCAGCCCTGGCCCGGCACCAGCATCTGCAGATGAAAATCGCCCATCGGCATGCGCGAATTGAACAGGCTCAGGATGCCGCGCTGGCGGCCGGCATCGTCGCTGATCTGCGCATTGAGCAGCCGCACCTCGATCGGCTCGCCGAGCCGTTTGGCGATCACGCCCGCGATCAGCGCGGCCACCGCGCGCCGCGCGAGCGTGGGCTGCGGCGCGGCGGCGGCCATGCCGGTGGCCGATTCGGGGCCGGCGATCGCGCGCAACTGGTAGCGAGCGTCGGACAGGCGCGCGAGCGTGGCGTCGCGCGCGGCGTCGTCGGGAGCGTTGCGCAGCAGGCGCACGGTGTCGGCGAGCCGGCTCGCGAACAGCCGCGACGGGATTTCGAGCGTGCGGTAATCGTGCGTGTCGAACCAGATCGTGCTGGTCAGCAACTGGCCGGCGAACATGCCGGCCGCGAGGATCGCGACGAGGCGGCCGAACAGCGAATCGGGCCACAGGCGCAGCGTCATGCGCAGGTTCATGGGATGGGCAGGCAAAAAGACGATAAAAAGGGCGACGAAGCGAGCCATGAAGCGGGCAGTGCGCGGGCACCGACGATCGCGACCTTACCGCGAACCGGCGCGCCGCGCGAGCGGCGCCGGTTCAGGCGCGCAGGCCCGCCTCGGGCCGCGTTCGCCGCATCGGTCGCGCCAACATATTCCATTACAAAAGCCCCGCCGCTCAACACATCGACATTACAAACCGCCATTACAGTGACGGCCACGCACGAATAACAATCGTTCTCATTTGAGAAGGCCATCATGCAGCAGGTTCGTATCGCTTCGTTCGCTCCGTTGTCCCGCGCCGCACGCGCGCTCCTGTCGGCCGGTTCGCTGGCTGCTTCATTGGCCGTTTCATTGGCGGTTCCGCTGGCCGGCTTGTCCGTCGCGCCGCCCGCCGCCGCGCAGAACGCGCCGGCCGCCACCGCCCCGCAAACCGTCACCGACCTCGCCGGCCGAACCATCCGCATTCCGGCTGCCGCGCCGCAGCGGATCCTGCTCGGCGAGAGCCGCACGCTGGAGGCGGTCGCGCTGCTCGAAGGCCCGCATCCGCTCGCGCGCATCGTCGGCTGGCAGGGCGACCTGCCGACCATGGACCCGCAGCGTTTCGACGCCTACGCCAAGGTGTTCCCGCAGATCCGCCAGGTGCCGCTGATCGGCAAGTCGAGCGAGGACAGCATCAGCGACGAGAAGGCGCTCGCGCTCAAGCCCGACGTGGCGGTATTCAGCGTGGCGGGCCACGGCCCGAGCCGCTACAACGCGCTCGTCAAGCAACTGGAGGCGACCGGCACCACGGTGGTGTTCCTCGATTTCCGCCTGCATCCGATGCAGAACACGGTGCCGAGCCTCCGCCTGCTCGGCCAGGTGCTCCATCGCGAGAAGCAAGCGAACGACTACATCGCGTTCTATCAGCAGCATCTGGCGCGCGTGAAGCAGGTGGTCGATGCGATCCCCGAGGCGCAGCGGCCGAAGGTGTTCGTCGACATGCTGGCCGGCGTGTGGGATGCGGGCTGCTGCCATACGGCCGGCAAGGGCAACTTCGGCGAGTTCGTCGACGCGGCCGGCGGGCGCAACATCGCGGCCGGCCTGCTGCCGGGCGTGCTCGGCGACCTGAGCATGGAGCAGATCATCGCGGCGCGGCCCGACGTGTACATCGCCACCGGCGCGCGCACCAAGCCCGGCCTCGCGTCGCTGCGGGTGGGCGCGCTGACCAGCGAGCAGGATGCCCGCGCGAGCCTCGGCCAACTGGTCGCGCGGCCCGGCTTCGACACCATCAAGGCGATCCACGACGGCCGGGTGCACGGTATCGCCCACGATTACTACGATTCGCCGTACAACATCGTCGCGATCGAGGCGTTCGCCAAGTGGTTCTATCCGGATCGCTTCAAGACGCTCGACGTCAAGGCCACCCAGGCCGAGCTGTACCGCCGCTTCCTGGCGGTGCCGGTGACGGGCACCGAGTGGGTGGATTCACCGCTGCCCGCCTCGGGCGCGGCCGGTTCGGCGGCACGATGAGTGCGCCGTCCCGCGCGGCGGCCGTGACGGCGCGCGATGCGTCGGCCGCCGCGAGCGATGCCCCGGCGCCGCCGGTCGCCGACGATGCCCACCGCGCCTACGCGCGCCTGACGCGCCGGCGCGTGCTGTTGCTGGTCGCGATCGCGCTGCTGATCGCCGGCTCGCTGCTGTTCGACCTCGGCTCCGGCCCGTCGGGGCTGCCGCTCTCGACCTTGCTGCACACGCTGTTCTCGCGCGCCGACGCCGATCCGGCCAACGTCGTGATCGTCTGGCAGATCCGCCTGCCGTACGCGGTGATGGCGCTGGTGGTGGGCGCGGCGCTCGGCCTGTCGGGCGCGGAGATGCAGACCATCCTCAACAATCCGCTGGCCAGCCCGTACACGCTCGGCGTGTCGGCGGCGGCCGCGTTCGGCGCGTCGCTGGCGATCGTGCTCGACTTCACGATCCCGCACGTGCCGCAAACCTGGCTGATCTCGGCCAACGCGTTCGTGTTCGCGTTCGGCTCGGCGATGGCGCTCGACCTGGTGGCGCGCTGGCGCGGCATGAGCACGTCCGGCGTGGTGCTGATGGGCATCGCGCTGGTGTTCTCGTTTCACGCGCTGGTCGAGCTGATGCAGTTCATCGCCTCGGCCGACGCGTTGCAGGGCCTGGTGTTCTGGACGCTCGGCTCGCTCGCGCGCGCCGACTGGCCGAAGATCGGCGTGCTCAGTGCGGCGCTCCTGATCGCGCTGCCGCTGGCGATGCGCAACGCCTGGGCGCTGACCGCGTTGCGGCTCGGCGAGGAGCGGGCGTCCAGCTTCGGCATCGACGTGCGCCGGCTGCGGCTCGGCACGCTGCTGCGGGTGGCGGTGCTGTCGGCGCTGGCGGTGTCGTTCGTCGGCACGATCGGCTTCGTCGGCCTGATCGCGCCGCACATCGCGCGCACGCTGCTCGGCGAGGATCACCGTTTCTATCTGCCGGGCAGCCTGCTGTGCGGCGCGCTGATGCTGTCGCTGGCCTCGATCGCCTCGAAGATGATCGTGCCGGGCGTGCTGATTCCGGTCGGCATCGTCACCGCGCTGGTGGGGATTCCGCTGTTTCTCGCGATCGTGGTGCGTTCGCAGGGGAGCGCGCCATGAACGGGCTGTCGATTCACGATGTGTCGGTGCGCTACGGCCGCCGCGAGGTGCTGCGCGAGCTGTCGGCGGGGCCGCTGCCGCGCGGCATGATCACGGCGCTGCTCGGGCCGAACGGCAGCGGGAAATCGACGCTGCTGCGCGTGCTGGCCGGGCTGACGGCCGCCAGCGCGGGGCGGCTGACGCTCGACGGCGAGACGCTGGCGCTGTCGGCGCGCAGCGCGCGCTCGCACAGCGTGGTGTATCTGCCGCAAACCTTGCCGGCCGGCGTGCGCCTGCAGGTGCTCGAATCGGTGCTGGTGGCGCGCCGCGCCGGGCGCGATCCGGCGCTCGCGCGCGAGGGCACGGCCGCCGATCTGGCCGCCGCGCAGGCGGTGCTGGCGCGGCTGGAGATCGGCGCGCTGGCCGCACGTTCGCTTGACGAGCTGTCGGGCGGGCAGCGTCAACTGGTCGGCATTGCGCAGGCGCTGGTGCGCGACCCGCACGTGCTGCTGCTCGACGAGCCGCTGTCGGCGCTCGACCTGAACCATCAATTCCACGTGATGCAGGTGCTGCGCGACGTGACGCGCGAGCGCGGCATGGTGACGGTGGTGGTGCTGCACGACATCAATGCCGCGATGCGCGCCTGCGACCGCGCGATGCTGCTGCATCGCGGGCGCATCGAGCGCTTCGGGGAACCGGGCGAGGTGGTCACGCCGCAAAGCCTGGCCGACGTGTTCGGCGTGGTGGCCCGCATCGAGCCGTGCTC
>NZ_BAAILN010000093.1:61492-63553 GCF_054589155.1 Burkholderia sp. 3C | reverse complement strand
TGGCCGAGCGCTCGGCCAGGGCCTCAATCGTAGAAGCGCGGCGTGTAGATCCACTCGCGCTCGCCGCGGGTGAAGCGGCGCGTCTTCGACGAACCGACGATCACCATCGTGCGCATGTCCACCTGATCCGAGCGCAGTTCGCCGAGCGTGGTGCTGCGCAGCGTCGCGCCGGGGCGGCCGATGTCGCGGCCGAGCACCACCACGGTGTCGGCGGTGCGCACGGCGCGCACGATCTCCAGCGCGCGATCGAGCTGCCACGGCCGCGCCTTCGACACCGGGTTGTAGAACGCCATCACGAGGTCGGCGCGCGCGGCCAGCGCGAGCCGTTCCTCGATCACCCCCCACGGCTTCAGGTTGTCCGACAGCGAGATCACGCAGAAATCGTGGCCGAGCGGCGCGCCGGCCTGCGCGGCGGCGGCCATCGCCGCCGACACGCCGGGCACCACGTCCAGCGCGACGTCGGCCCACGCGGCGGCCTCGCTGCCGGCGCTGGCGTCGAGCGCTTCGAGCACGGCCGCCGCCATCGCGAACACGCCCGGATCGCCCGACGACACCATCGCCACCTGCCGCCCCTGCGCGGCCAGCTCGAACGCATGGCGGGCGCGCTGCAATTCCTCGCGGTTGTCGGTTTCGTGCACGCGCTGGTCGGCGCGGAACGGCCCGGCCATGCGCACGTAGGTGGCGTAGCCGAGGATGTCGGTAGCGCCGGCCAGCGCCGCGCGCGCGGCCGGCGTCATCAGTTCGGCGCTGCCGGGGCCGAGGCCGAGCACGGTCAGCTTGCCGCGTGCCTGGCCGAGCCGGGTGGCGTCGACGGGGGCGTCGGCGATGGCGATCGCGAGGTCGGGGGCGTGGGCGGTTGAGGGTGCCGATGCGGGGATCGAGGCGGCGACGAGTGCCGTGTCGAGCAGCGTTCGGGCCTTGGCGGTCGCGCTGCGATTTGCGCTGCGATCCGGATTGCAATTCGCGACGCCGTTCGCAGGGGCGTTTTCGGCGCCATCCGCGATGCCGTTCGCAGCGCCGTTCTCGGCGCCATCGGCCACACCGCTTGCATGGCGGTCCTCGGCACTATCGGCCATGCCGCTTGCAGCGCCGTTCTCGGCGCCATCGGCCACATCGCTTGCATAGCGGTCCTCGGCGTCATCCGCAACACCGTTTGCAGAGCCGCTCTCGCCACCCTCCGCCTCGACGAACCGCAGCGGCACCCCCAGCGCTTGCGCACCGCGCGCGAGCGCCGCGTCGCGCATCATGCGTCTCGGCGCAACCAGCACGGCCAGCGCGAGCGGCGACAAACCGGCTGCGGCAAGCGCATCGAGCACCCGGCACGCGAGCGGATCATCGTCGCGGCCATCGGCCGTCAAGGGAATCGATGCGTCGTATCGTTCGCTTTCCTGAGTGCCCGTCACGGCCACCACGACGCTGCGCGGATGAATCACGAGTTCACCCGACGCCGCGCCGCCGGCCTGCGGCGTGATGCGCACCGCATGCGCGGCCGACGGATCGACCGGCAGCGTCACGCCGTCGAGCCAGGGCGCGTCGCCTTCGATGCGCGTCGCGGCCCCGGCCAGCAGATCGGACACGAAACGCTTGCCCGCGCCGATATCGGCCAGCGCATAGCCCTGGGGCGGATTGAGCACGCACGCGCCGAAGCGCAACTCGCCGCTGGTGGTGATCGCGGGCGCGATGCCGAGCACGTCGGCGATCTCGCGTGCGAGCAGGTTCACGCCGGTCAGGCCGCCGAGCAGCGGCACCACGGCGCTGCCGTCCTCGGCCACGGCCAGCACCGGCGGCTCGACGCCCTTGTCGGTCAGGCACGCCGCGACGCAGCGGATCACGATGCCGGCCGCGCACAGCGCGACGATCGGATGGCCGCGCGCATACAGCGCACGCAGATGCGCGCCGAGTTCGGTGAACGCCACGTCGCCTTCGACACGGCCCGCGAGCGCATGGATCGTCGCGCCCGCATAGCGCGCGCGAATTCGCTCGGCCACCGGCAGCGCGCCCGCGCCGAGCACCACGATGGCCGGCGCGGCGTTCAGCCTTGCCATTTTTCCCCCGGCACGA
>NZ_BAAILN010000093.1:37846-61334 GCF_054589155.1 Burkholderia sp. 3C | reverse complement strand
CCCGCGGCTCGCGAGGCCCAGCTCGTCGAGCACACGGCGCACCTTGTCGAAATTGCGGCCGAGCTTCATGACCACGGCCGCATCGGCCTTGGCGAGCCGCGCGCGCAGTTCGTCCTCGGGCAGCACGCCCGACAGCACCGACAGCGTCTGGTTGCGATACACCAGCGGCACGCCGAGCACGGCCGCGCCGCCCAGCATCGAGCAGACGCCGGGCACCACCTCGGTGTCGTAGCGATGCGCGAGCCGGTCGTGCAGGTACATGTAGGAGCCGTAGAAGAACGGGTCGCCCTCGCAGATCACGGCCACGTCGCGGCCCGCGTCCAGATGGGCGGCCACCACCTCGGCGGCGGTGTCGTAGAAATCGGCGATCACGCGCTCGTAACTGAGTGGCGGCGCGAGCGCCTCGGTCGTGACCGGGTAGACCAGCGGCAACTGAACCTGGGCGTCGTGCAGATGCGCCTCGATGATGCCGTACGCGTTGCCCTTCTTGCCCTTGGCGACGAAGTAGGCCACCACCGGCGCGGCCTGCAGCAGGCGCACGGCCTTCAGCGTCAGCAGCTCGGGGTCGCCCGGGCCGACGCCGATGCCGAACAGGCGGCCGCGCGATCCTGACGCCGGCGTGGATGCAGGCGTGCCGGCTGGCGGATTCGAAGCGGACGGGAAGCCGGGCGCGCTCATTCGACCTCCGTGGCCAGGGCGTTGACGGCAGCCGCCGCCATCGCGCTGCCGCCGCGCCGGCCCGTCACCACCACGAACGGCACGCCGCGGCTGTCGGCCGCCAGCATCGCCTTCGATTCGGCCGCGCCGATGAAGCCTACGGGGAAGCCGAGGATCAGCGCCGGCTTCGGTGCGCCCGCGTCGAGCATGTCGAGCAGATGGAACAGCGCGGTGGGCGCGTTGCCGATCACCACCACGCTGCCGGCCAGCGAGGGCCGCCACAATTCGAGCGCGGCGGCCGAGCGCGTGTTGCCGAGTTGCTGCGCGAGCGCCGGCACCTGCGGATCGCCGAGCGTGCAGAGCACCGGGTTGGCGGCCGGCAGCCGCGCGCGCGTGATGCCTTCGGCCACCATCCGCGCATCGCAGAGGATCGGCGCGCCGGCCGCGAGCGCTTGCCGCCCGGCCCGGCCCGCGCCGGGCGAGAAGCGCAGGTCGGCGACGACGTCCACCATCCCGCAGGCGTGGATCACGCGTACGGCGAGTTTTTCGAGGTCGGCCGGGATGGCCGTCAGATCGGCTTCGGCGCGGATCGTCGCGAACGATTGCCGGTAGATTTCCTGGCCGTCGCGAAGGTAGTCGAGCATGCGGTTCAGTCCTGATGGCGCCGCGCGGCGTCGAGCAACGCGGCGGCTTGGTCGATCGTCAGATGGCGCGCGTCGAGCCGGCCGAAGCCGTGCTCGCCGTCGCGCCGGTACAGGTCGTAACGGCCCGCCGCCACCGCGACCAGCGTGGCGGGGGCGGGCCACGGCTGCGCGCAGGCGCGCGCGCAACCGCTCAGATGCAAGGCCTGGGGCGCCGCGAGGCGCGCGGCCAGCGCGTGCGCGTCGGCCTTGGTGTCGGCCAGCGCGCGAGCGCAGCCGGTGCTGCCGGCGCAGGCCACCAGGTGCGCGAGCGGTGAGCCGGGCGCGGTGAGCAGGCCGAGCGTGGCGAGCGCCGCCAGCACGCGTTCGGCCGCATCGGCGCGCACGCCGGGCAGCAGCACGCCTTGCCACGGCGTGAAGCGCAGCGTGCCGTCGCCGTCGCGTTCGGCCAGCGTGGCCAGCGCCGCGAGCGTCGCCGCATCGAGCCGGCCGAGCGGCACTTGCGCGCCGACCTGGCGCGTGGCCGGATCGGATTCGCTCCGGATGCCGAAACGTCGCGCCGGCTCGGCCGGCAGGCGGCGCCAGCGGGCGAGCGCGGCGTCGCGTTGCACCGCGAACCGCAGCCGCGCGCCGGCGTGCGCGAGCAGCGCGTCGGCGCTCAGGCGGGGCAGCGCGTCGCGCATGCGTTTCGCCTCGGGCGGCGCGTGGTCGAGGAAGGCGAGCAGCAGCGCATGGGCGAGCGGCACGACCTGATCGGCCGCTACCGCGCCGAGCGCGGGCGCGTCGTGGGTTTCGACGGGCGGCCGGCCGGCCAGCCCGAATGCGTAATCGGGCGCACCTGCCGCGTTGCGGCGCGCCGAGAACCACAGATCGTGCGGATGGGCGAGTTCGGCCAGCGCCTCGCCGCCGTCGAGCGACAGCGAGCATTTCGGCGAGAGCGCCGCGAAACGCGGCTCGGCCTGCAGCATCGCGAGCAGCGCCGCGCCGAGCGTGCGCGTGTCGGCGAGCGCGTTCGGATCGCGGCCGGCGGCGGGGCTCAGCATCACGTTGCGCACGTCGTCGCGCAGCGCGGTGGCGGCAAGATCGGTTGCGCCGTCCGGCGTCGGGCCGAGGCCCGCGTCGATCAGCGCTGCCGCGAGCGCAGCCTCGTGGCCGTCGCGCACGCCGCGAATCTGCAGGTTCGCGCGATTGGTGGCGTCGAGCGCACCCGAGCCATGCGCTTGCGCAGCGGCCGCCAGCGCGCGTGCGCCGTCGGCCGTCAGCAGCCCGCCCGGCAGACGCACGCGGCACAAGCCGCCGTCGTGCGTGGCCACCACGCGCACCAGCCCCGGGCAGGCGCTGGGCCGGATCGCCGGAGCGGGATCGACATCCAGGCCGCCGGTCCGGCCCGCGCGCACGCCGTCGTCCGGCTGCGCGGCAGGATTCGGGCAGGCGCTGGGCCGGATCGCCGGGGCGGGATCGACATCCAGGCCGCTGGTCTGGCCCACGCGCGCGCCGTCGTCCGGCTGCGCGGCAGGATTCGGGGGCACATCGCGGGTCGAGCGTGGGAGCGGCAAGGAGCGAATCGACAACGGAACGGGAAAGCGGGCGCCGGGGCGCGGGCCGGTTCGGAACGGGCGTGCGCGGCTTGCGCGGGCGACGCCGTGGCATCGGAACCCCGCCCGATGCGGCCGGACGTTCATTCGGCCGGGGCAGGTCTTCCGCACCGAAGCGCATGGCCTGCCGCGACGCTTCCGGATGGTGTTCCGCAGCACGACGGGCAGACCACGGTGGCGCAGGCCGCCTCGGCAGCGCAGCCGCGCCCTGCATTCCTGATCGGCCGCGCGGAACACCCTCGGACACCATTGGGCACCGGCAAACGAGGCTGTATTATGCCTGCTTTCGCCTGGCCGAGATACGCTGCGCGCCCCGGCGCGCGGTGGGCCGGGCGCGTATTGAACGAGGGCGAAACACGGATGGGGAACGGGGCATGACGGCGTGGCTGACGGTAATCGGCATCGGCGACGACGGCTTCGCGGGCCTGGGCAAGCACGCCCGGCGCGCGTTGATCGACGCGGCCGTGGTGGTGGGTGGCGAGCGTCATCTGGCGATGCTGCCGGGCTGCCTGCGCGCGCGCCGCGAACCGTGGCCGAAGCCGTTCGACATCGCCGCGCTGCTCGCGCATCGCGGCACGCCGGTGTGCGTGCTGGCGAGCGGCGATCCGATGTTCCACGGCGTCGGCGCGACGCTCGCGCGGCATGTGCCGCCCGAGGCGTTGCGGGTGCTGCCGGGGCCGTCGTCGGTGTCGTTCGCGGCGGCGCGGCTCGGTTGGGCGTTGCAGGATCTCGACGTGATCTCGTGCGTCGGCCGGCCGCTCGCCACGCTCGCGCGCCATCTGCATCACGGCCGCCGCCTGATCGTGCTGAGTGCCGACGGCGCCACGCCGGCGGCGCTCGCGCGGCTCGTCACCGAAGCCGGTTACGGTGCGACGCGCCTGAGCGTGTTCGAGCATCTGGGCGGCCCCGACGAGCGGCGCATCGACGCGCTGGCGCACGCGTGGCCCGCGCCAGACGTCGCAGCGCTGAACCTGGTGGCGCTCGACTGCGTGCGCGACGCCGAGGCGCCCGCGCTCGGCCTCGTGCCGGGCCTGCCCGACGACGCCTACGAACACGACGGACAACTGACCAAGCGCGACATGCGCGCGATCACGCTGGCGCGGCTCGCGCCGGCGCCGGGCGAGCGGCTGTGGGATGTCGGCGCGGGCTCCGGCTCGATCGGCATCGAATGGATGCGCGCGCATCCCTCGTGCACCGCCATCGCGATCGAGGCCGACGACGCGCGCCGCGCGAGCATCGCGCGCAACGCCGAACGGCTTGGCGTGCCGGGCCTCGCGATCGTCGCGGGCCGTGCACCGGCCGCGCTCGACGGGTTGGCCGCGCCCGACGCGATCTTCATCGGCGGCGGCGGCTCCGAGCCCGGTGTGCTGGCCGCCTGCTGGGCCGCGCTGAAGCCGGGCGGGCGGCTGGTCGCCAACGCCGTGACGCTGCAGGCCGAGGCCGCGGTCCTCGCCTGGCGCGAACGGCACGGCGGCTCGCTGACGCGCGTCGCGCTCGCCATGGCCGCGCCGCTCGGCGGCTTCGACACCTGGCGGCAGGCCTTGCCGGTCACGCTGTACGAGGTCCGCAAGCCGCGCACGGAGGGCGCTTGATGCGCGAGGAAACGGCCGAACAGCCCGCGCCGCTGCGCAGCGGCTACACCACCGGCAGTTGCGCGACCGCCACCTCGCTGGCCGCCGCGCGCCTGCTGCTGACGGGGCAGGCCGACGAGATGAGCGAGATCGTGCTGCCGAAGGGCCAGCACGTGACGATGCGGCTGGTGTATTGCCGCCGTGCGGCGGCGAACCCGGGTGTGAACCCCGACACCGCCGAGGCCGGCACCGTCAAGGATGCCGGCGACGATCCCGACGTGACGCACGGCGCGGTGGTCCACGCGCGCGTGACGCTCGCGGCGCTCCCCGGCGTGCGCTTCCACGCGGCCGATGGCGTGGGCACCGTCACGCGGCCCGGCCTGACGCTCGCGGTGGGCGAACCGGCCATCAATCCGGTGCCGCGCCGCATGATGACCGAGCACCTGCTGCAACTGGCGGCCGACCACGGCTACGCGGGCGGCTTCGAGGTGGCGATCGGCGTGGAGGGCGGCGCGGCGCTCGCGCTGAAAACCATGAACCCGCGGCTCGGCATCGTCGGCGGGCTGTCGATCCTCGGCACCACCGGCATCGTGCGGCCGTTCTCGTGCTCGGCCTATATCGCGTCGATCCACCAGGGCATCGACGTGGCGCGCGCCAACGGCGTGACGCATATCGCCGCCTGCACCGGCAACGCCAGCGAGGACGCGATGCGCGCGCACTACGGCCTGCCCGAGATCGCGATGATCGAGATGGGCGACTTCGCGGGCGCGGTGCTCAAGCATCTGCGCCGCGCGCCGGTCGCGCGCGTGAGCCTGTGCGGCGGCTTCGGCAAGTTCTCGAAGCTCGCGGCCGGCCATCTCGATCTGCACAGCCGGCATTCGAGCATCGATCTGCCGCAACTGGCCGGCTGGGCCGCCGACGCCGGCGCCGATTCGGCGCTGCGGCAGGCGATGCTGGCCGCCAACACCAGCCAACAGGCGCTCGCGCTGGCCCATGCGGCCGGCGTGCCGCTCGGCGATGCCGTTTGCGCGCAGGCGCTGGCGGTGGCGCGCGCGATCGTGCCCGACGGCGTGGCCGTCGAGGTGTTCGCGATCGATCGGCAGGGCGGCTTCGTCGGGAGCGCACGATGAACGACACCCCCCATCACGCCGATGCCCCGCGCATCCTGCTGCTCGGCGGCACCGGCGACGCGCTGAAGGTGGCGCGCACGCTGCCCGCGTCGGCCGTCTACAGCCTCGCGGGCCTCGGCAAGACGCCCGAGGGCTTGACCTGCGGCGTGCGGATCGGCGGCTTCGGCGGCGCCGAAGGGCTGGCGGGCTACCTGCGCGAGAACCGCATCGCGCTGCTGGCCGACGCGACCCATCCGTACGCGGCGCAAATCAGTGCCAATGCGGCGGCCGCCTGCGCCGCGACCGGCACGCCGTACTGGGCGCTCGATCGCGCGCCGTGGCAGCCGGGCGAGGGCGACGACTGGCGTTGCGTGCCCGATTGGGCGGCGCTGACGGCCGCGCTCGCGCCTTATCGCCGGCCGTTCTTCACGCTCGGCCGCGAGCCGCTCGCGCATCTCGACGCGATCCCGCCGCATCAGCACTGGACGATCCGCTGCCTCGATCCGCATCCGGGCAACGCGCGCGCCAACGTGATCGCCGCGCGCGGGCCGTTCGTGCTCGACGCCGAACGCGCGCTGTTCGCGCTGCTCGGCGTGGACGTGCTGGTCAGCAAGATGAGCGGCGGCGCGGCCACCGAGGCCAAGCTGGCGGTGGCGCGCGAACGGCGCGTGCCGGTGCTGATGATCGCGCGTCCGGCGCTGCCCGCCGCCGAGCGCCGCTTCGACACGCCCGACGCGCTCGCGCAGGCGCTGGCCGAGTTTGGCGCGCCATGACGGGCCGCTCGACCCATCCCATTTCATTTCCGTGAACGGAGAACCTCCCAGATGACGGTGTATTTCATCGGCGCCGGCCCCGGCGACCCCGAACTGATCACGGTGAAGGGCCAGCGCCTCGTGCGCGGCTGCCCGGTGATCCTCTACGCGGGCTCGCTGGTGCCGGCCGCCGTGCTCGACGGGCACCGCGCCGAAACGGTCGTCAACACGGCCGAACTCGATCTCGACGCGATCGTCGCGCTGCTGGCCGACGCGCATGCGAAGGGCCAGGACGTGGCGCGTGTGCATTCGGGCGACCCGTCGCTGTACGGCGCGATCGGCGAGCAGATCCGCCGCCTCAAGGTGCTGGGGATTCCTTATGAAATCGTGCCGGGCGTGACGGCCACGGCGGCCTGCGCGGCCACGCTCGGTGTGGAGCTGACGCTGCCCGGCGTGGCGCAAACCGTGATCCTGACGCGCTACGCCGGCAAGACCACGATGCCCGAGGGCGAGGCGCTCGGCGGGCTGGCGGCGCACCGCGCCACGCTGGCGATCCACCTGGGCGTGCGCCATCTGGCGAGGATCGTCGAGGAGGTGCGCCCGCATTACGGCGACGATTGCCCGGTGGCGGTGGTGTATCGCGCGAGCTGGCCCGACGAGACGCGCGTGACCGGCACGCTGGCCGACATCGTCGGCAAGATCGCCGGCACGGCGATCGAGCGCACGGCGCTGATCTTGATCGGCCGCGTGCTCGATACCGAGCAGTTCGACGATTCGACGCTGTACGCCAAGGCGTGATGGCGATGCCATGAAAAACGGGCCGCCGCGCAGTGCGCGAGCGGCCCGTCGGGCTGGGTCGATCAGCCGGTCAGTTGCGCGCCGGAATCGTCAGGCCGCGTTCGACGGCCGGGCGCGCCACGAAGGCTTCCAGTGCGCGCGCGACGTGCTTGAACGTGTCGAATTCCACCAGCTCGCGCGCTTCGTAGAAGCCCACCAGGTTGCGGACCCACGGGAACGTGGCGATATCGGCGATCGTGTAGTCGTCGCCGACGATCCACGCGTTCGAGGCGAGCCGCGCGTCGAGCACGCCGAGCAAGCGCTTTGATTCGCCCACATAGCGATCGCGCGGGCGTTTGTCTTCGTATTCGCGGCCGGCGAATTTGTGGAAGAAGCCGAGCTGGCCGAACATCGGGCCGATGCCGCCCATCTGGAACATCAGCCACTGGATCGTCTCGTAGCGCGCGGCCGGATCGGCCGGCAGCAGCTTGCCGGTTTTTTCGGCCAGATACAGCAGGATCGCGCCCGATTCGAACAGGCCGATCGGCTTGCCGCCGGGGCCGTTCGGGTCGATCAGGGCCGGAATCTTGTTGTTCGGGTTCAGCGAGAGGAATTCGGGCGAGAACTGGTCGTTGGTGTCGAAGCGCACCAGGTGCGGCTCGTAGGGCAGCCCGAGTTCTTCCAGCGCGATCGAGGCCTTGACGCCGTTCGGCGTGGGCAGCGAATAGAGCTGGATGCGGTCCGGGTGCGCGGCCGGCCATTTCTGCGTGATCGGGAAGGCGGACAGGTCGCTCATGGGGCGGCTCGGTCGGAGTTGAGGTGTGGCGATCATAGCCGGTTCGGCCGATCGCTGCCGCACAGGGCGCGGCACGCGCCGGGGGCCGTTGGCGCGTGCCGCTTTCTCAGGATGGAGCGCCCGGTGCTCGATCACGGGCTGGGTGCATCGACCCGGAGCCCGAAAGCGCGTCGGGCTACCCGCACTGGTCCGAGCGTAACGACAAGGACGTTCGGGCGTTGCGCCTCGCCGGGCGTTCGTGGTGCTGCGGGAGGATGGAGAAGGCCGGGGCAGCGTGTTCAGGCCCCGGCCGAGCCGGCGAGCGGCGCGTGTTGCGCCGTCGCTCGGCAGGCGAGAGGTCGGCTCATACCGTCGCCATGCGCCAATCGGTCTGGCTCGCGCGGATCGGCTCGGCCGCTGCGTTGCCGCCCCGGCGCCCCTGCTCGACGCGGAACGTGGACACCGTCTCGTCGAGCTGGCGGCCTTGCGCTTCGAGCGATTTCGACGCCGCCGCCGCCTGTTCGACCAGCGCCGCGTTCTGCTGCGTGGTTTCGTCCATCTGCGTGATGGTCAGGTTGACCTGATCGATGCCGCGGCTTTGCTCGGCCGACGCGGCGGCGATCTCGCCCATGATGTCGGTCACGCGCGCCACGGCCTGGGTGATCTCGGCCATGGTGCGACCGGCATCGCCGGCCAGCACCGAGCCGTCCCGCACGGTCTGCACCGAGGCGGTGATCAGCTCCTTGATTTCCTTGGCGGCCGCGGACGAACGCTGCGCCAGCGAACGCACTTCCGACGCCACCACCGCGAAGCCGCGGCCCTGTTCGCCGGCCCGCGCGGCTTCCACGGCCGCGTTCAGCGCGAGGATGTTGGTCTGGAACGCGATGCCCTCGATCATGCCGGTGATGTCGGCGATCTTCGACGAGCGCTCGCCGATGTCGTTCATCGTATCCACCACGCGCCCGACCGCATGGCTGCCGCGCTGCGCGACTTCCGAGGCACTCGACGCGAACGAGCTGGCCTGCTGGGCATTCTCGGCGTTCAGGCGCACCGTGGACGTCAGTTCTTCCATGGTGGCGGCCGTTTCCTGCAGCGAGGCGGCCTGTTGCTCGGTGCGCACGCTGAGGTCGACGTTGCCGGCGGCGATCTCGCCCACCGCCAGCGCGATGCCCGAGCTGCCTTCGCGCACCCGCGCGACGATATCCGAGAGCCGCGTGTTCATGGTGTCGAGCGCTTCGAGCAGGTCGCGCGTTTCGTCGTGGCCACGCACCTCGATGCGGCTCGTCAAGTCGCCGTCGGCCACCGTACGCGCCACGCGCACCGCCTCCGACAGCGGCCGCGTGATCGAGCGCGTGATCCACAGCCCGGCAATCGCAGCCAGCACCACGGCGGCGGCGCACACGCCGAACATCAGCATGCGCGTTTGCGTGAAACGGTCCTGATTGATTTGAGCGATGTCCGACTCCTGCGTGCGCACGTAGTCGGCGTAGGCGTTGGTCGCGCGCTCCAGCTCGGCCAGCAGCGGCCGGCATTTGTCGTCGATTTCGAGCGTGGCTTCCTCGCGTTGGCCATTGAGCGCCTTCTTGACGATATCCCTCGCCACCGGGCCGTAGCGGCTTTCGATTTCGGCGATGTTGGCGGCCAGTTGGTGGGCTTTCGGCGAGGCGTCGGTGGCGTTGGTCAGCAGCGTTTGCAGTTGCGCCAGGTAGCGCTGCACGTCGGCATCGGCGCTCTGCACATCGGTTGTTTCGAGCGTGATGTCGTCCGGCTTGGTCACCAGCACGAGGTTGCGTGCGGCGATGGCGCGGCGGTCCACGGCGTTGCGGATCTGCGCGGCCGTGTTGGCGCGTGCGTTGATGCCGGCTGTGTAGCTGATGAAGGCCTGATTCGCATTTTCGAGCGCGTTCAGTGCGAACGCCGAAACGGCAACGACAATCACGGCAAGGATGCCGAATCCACCGAGCAGTTTATGTTTGATGCTCCGCCGCAGGATGTTCATGGATGGCCTCTCTTAATAGGGTTCGGATCGACGATGCACAAGGTGATCGTTCGTTGTAAATAGGTTAACGGGATGCAGCTTTGTTTCTTTACCTTCCCGAACCCCAATATCGTTGACCCGCATCAAAGAAGCAAGACGGAAATATTCAAACACTTATCGATAAGAAAATCCTTATGCAGTAAGGGTTTGAGCTATAAAAATTCCCGCATATTTAAATGGAAATCGTTTGCGTGTCAATTGATATGACGAATCGATGGCGCTATCCGAAATTGGATATTTGCCAATGAATTTTTGGCGCACCGATTAAGTGTGGAAACGATAGGGAGATATGGAAAATCGGCGTTTCCGATTTTCAATCGAGAAAATCAATAGGATTGAATGAAAATCGGAAATGCCGAAAAACGGGTAGGGATTTACTCGGCGCTGTTGCCCGAGGTGGCCCGCGACGGGGCGAAGCGGCGCGCGGCGACGCCGAGCGCGTCATACACGAGCACGGCCAGCAGCGCGACGATCACGCCGCCTTGCAGCACGAACGCCGTGTTGGAGGTTTGCAGGCCGGCGATGATCACGTCGCCCAGGCCCTGGGCGGCCACCGTCGAGCCGATCGTGGCGGTGCCGAGGTTGATGACCACGGCCAGCCGCACACCGTTGAGGATCACGGGCGCGGCCAGCGGCAGCTCGATCGCCATGAGCCGCTGGCGCGCGCTCATGCCCATGCCGCGCGCGGCGTCGAGCGTGGCCGGCGCGATCGAGCCGAGTCCGGCCAGCGTGCTTTCGAACACCGGCAGCAAGCCGTACAGCGTCAGCGCGAGCAGCACCGGCTTCGCGCCGAAGCCGACGGCCGGCACGGCAAGCGCGAGCACGGCCACCGGCGGGAAGGTCTGGCCGAGGTTCGCGATGCTGCGCGCCACCGGCAGGAAATCGGCGCCGGCCGGGCGCGTGACGGCGATGCCGGCGAGGATCGCCAGCGCCGAGCCGATCAGGCTCGATACGGCCACCAGCGCCAGATGCGAGAGCGTCAGGCTGACGAGGCTCGCGCGGTCGTAGATGGCCGGTGCGCCATGTTCGGCGAGCGGCGCGAACAGCGGTTCGAGCCACGCCGGCCGCAGCACCAGCACGAGCAGGGCGGCCAGCGCGGCGAGCCGGGCGACGGCGGCAACGAGGCGGCCGGTCATGCGGCGCGGTACCGTGCGGCGGGAGAAGCTTGCGCGGCGGCGGAGCCCGCGGCGCGGCACCGTGCTGCGGCCGAAGCTTGCGCGGCGGGTGCGGCGGCGTGGTGCGACGGCAGGGCGTTCATGCGCCGCTCCGCGCATGCGCGACCAGCGCCGCCAGCGTGATCCGCTGCTCGGCCGCGCCGGGCGGCACGACCACCGGCAGCGCATCGGCGCCGCGCCACAGCAGTTCGGACAGCGCGTCGCGCAGCGAACGCCGGCCGTCGATCGGCGCGCCGCTGGCCCGGCCCGGCTCGGCCAGCCTGGCCACCGGCGTCAGCGCCAGCAGCCGCAGCGGCCGCTCGGCGCCGGCCACCAGCCGCTCGACGAAGCCCGGTGCGGGACGCGCGAGGATGTGCGCGGGCGGGCCGGCTTGCAGCACCTTGCCGCCGTCCATCACGGCGATCTGGTCGCCGAGTCGCAGCGCCTCGTCGATGTCGTGCGTGACCAGCACCACGGTGATCTTCAGGCGCTGTTGCAGCGCGGCCAGATCGTCCTGCGCCTTGCCGCGGATGATCGGGTCGAGCGCGCCGAACGGCTCGTCCATCAGCAGGATTGCCGGTTCGGCCGCCAGCGCGCGGGCCACGCCCACGCGCTGCTGCTGGCCGCCCGACAACTGATGCGGCAGCTTGTGCGCATACACGGCGGGCTCCAGCTCGAACAGTTCCAGCAGTTCGTTGACGCGCGCCTCGATGCGCGCCTTCGGCCAGCGCGCCAGCGTCGGCACGGTGGCGATGTTGCGCGCGACCGTCCAGTGCGGAAACAGGCCGTGCCCCTGGATCACGTAGCCGATCCCGAGCCGCAGCGTTTCGCCGCCCACGCTCGCGGTATCCACCCCGTCGATGCGGATCGTGCCGCTGCTCGGCTCGATCAGCCGGTTGATCATGCGCAGCAGCGTGGATTTGCCGCTGCCGGAGGCGCCCACCAGCGCGGTGACGGTGCCGGGGGCGATCGTCAGGGAGACATCGTCCACGGCGAGAAGCGGGCCGAAGCGGCGGGTGACGCGATCGATTTCGATCATCGGGGGTTCCGTTTCGACAACTGGATGGCCGCGTCGAACACCACCGACGCCACGAACGCGAGTGCGATGGTGGGCAGCGCGCCGAGCAGCACGAGGTCGCTGGCCGCCTGGCCCAGGCCCTGGAAGATGAAGGTGCCGAAGCCGCCGCCGCCGATCAGCGCCGCGACGGCCGTCAGGCCCACGTTCTGCACCAGCACGATGCGCAGCCCGGCTAGGATCACCGGCAGCGCGAGCGCCAGTTCCACGCCGATCACGCGCTGGCGCGGCGCCATGCCCATCGCGCGGGCCGCTTCCACCACGGTGGGGTCCACGCCGTCGATGCCCACCACCACGCTGGAGACGATCGGCAGCAACGCATAGAGGAACAGCGCGACCAAGGCCGGCGCCGGGCCGATTCCGCCGATGCCGAGCGCGGCCGCGAGCGGCAGGTGGGCGGCCAGCAGGCCGAGCGGCACCATCAGGATGCCGAACAGCGCGATGCTCGGAATGGTCTGCACCACGTTGAGCACCGGCAGCAGCGCGGCGCGCCAGGCCGGCCGGTGTGCGCAGGCGATGCCCACCGGCAGCGCCACGGCGAACGCCGCGAACGTCGAGCCGGCTACCAGTTCGAGATGGCGCAGCGCCTCGGCCCAGAAGCTGTCGGCGCGCACCGCGTATTCCTGCATGACCGAGAGGCCGTCCCATGCGCCGCTGGCGAGCGCCGCGCCGAGTGCGGCCAAGGCCAGCACCAGCGCGCCGATGCGCCGCGCCGGCGACGGCCCGAGCCGCGCGAACGCGTCGGCGATCAGCACCGCGAACGCGAACAGCAGCAGCCACGCGCCGGCCGCCGGCGAAATGCGCGCGATGCTGGCCGAATCGGCATCCACCAGCCGGGCCGGCGCGGCGCCGAGCCAGCCGCCGAGCCACACGAGCGCGGCCACGCCGGCCGCTGCGCGCCAGGCCGGGCGGCCCGGCAACAGCGCAACGGCGGCTGCCGAGAGCCAGCCGCCAGCCGCCAGTGCGCCCCATGCATGAGGAAACGTGGCGAGGATCGACAGCTCGTGGCCGGGCACGATCCGGTTCGCGCGAAACGTGACGAACGGCAACGCGAGCGCGCCGAGCGTGACCAGTGCGACCAGCACGCCGACGCGGTCGAGGCGCGACCGGTTCGCCGCGGGCGCGGCGGCGTCCGTCATTTGACGAAGCCCTTGGCCTTCAGATAGGTAGCGGCGACGTGCGCGGCCGGTTCGCCGTTGATCTGGATTCGGCTGTTCAGCGTCTGAAGCGTCTTGAGGTCGAGGCTCGCGAACACCGGCTTGAGCCAGTCGGCGATCTGCGGGTGGGCCTTCAGCACGGCCTCGCGGATGACCGGCGCGGGCGCGTAGACGGGCTGCACCTTCTTGTCGTCGTCGAGCAGCACGAGGCCCGAGGCCGCGATCGCGCCATCGGTGCCGTACACCATCGCGGCGTTGACGCTATCGGTTTGCGCGGCGGCGGCGCGAATCGTGGCCGACGTATCGCCGCCCGACAGCACCAGCAATTGATCGGGCTTCAGCTTGAAGCCGTAGGCCTTCTCGAACGACGGCAGCGCCGACGCGCTGTTGACGAATTCAGCCGAGGCCGCGAGCTTGACCTTGCCGCCGCCGGCGATCCAGTGGCCGAAATCGCTGAACGTTTTCAAGTGCTGCTGCTGCGCGATCGTGCCGAGCACGGCCACGCCCCAGGTGTTGTTCGCCGGTGCCGGCGCGAGCCAGACCAGATGATTGGCCGAGTAGTCGAGCTGCTTGGCCTCGGCATAACCGCGCGCGGCATCCTTCCAGACCGGATCGTCGGCCTTGTTGAAGAAGAACGCGGCGTTGCCGGTGTATTCGGGGTAGATGTCGATCTCGCCCGAGGTCAATGCCTTGCGCACGATCGGCGTGGCGCCGAGGCTGATCTTGTCGACCACCGTCAGGCCATGCGATTTGAGGACTTGCGAGATCAGGTTGCCGAGCAGGCTGCCTTCGGTGTCGATCTTCGAGGCGACCGTGATCGAATCGGCGTGGGCCGCGGTGGCGGCGAGGCTGCCGCCGAGGGCGGCGGCAAGCGAAACAGCCGCGAAGACGCGGCGGTGAACGGCGGAATTCATCGTGAAGCGGCCTCCTTGCGGGACGGTCTGAAATGTGGCGCGCAATCCGCCAGGCGGCGTTCAAGTTACGCGACTGGCGCCGCTTTGGCAAACGGTTCGGGGGCAGATCGGACCGGGTTGTGCGCGTGCGGTGAATGGCCGTGCAGGCGGCACGCAACGTGCGATGGCGGGGCCGTGAGCGAGGTGGGGCGAAATCGCCGTGCTCATCACACGAATCGGATGGGGTGCGCCCATGGCGCGCCGGTAATGGCTCGAGCGAACGGGGGCACGATGGCAGGCGATGCGGCACTGAATTTCGCGATGTAGATGCACGATGCGCGCGTGATGGAAGCGGAAGCGCCATAGCGCGATTCAATTGGCGAAACGCCGCTGCGAGGCGTTCAATGTGCATCCCCGCAGTAGTCGTTCTGCCTTCGCCGTCTTGATTCGTCCCCCGTTCGTCCCACTCTCATGGAGCGCAACACATGACTGCACAGACCCGCGTCAACGTCGCCGAGATCGTCGAATCGATCGCCATCGAAACCCACACGCCGAAGGAAACCGTTTCGGCGCTCTACGAAAAGACGCTGGCCGAGTATCGCGAAGGTGCGCGGATTCTCGATTACGTGGCCCTGCTGGCCGCCAAGCGCGTGAAGAACGATTTGCGACAACCGCGGCACTGAATCGCCCTCATGCAACAACGCCCGGCCATGGTTCGATGGCCGGGCGTTTTCGTTGGTGGGCGCGGCGTGATCAAGGCCGCCTGCACGGGACGCACGATACGCAGGGCAAGCGTTGTCTAGCGAATCCGCGCCCGGCGCGTGGTGTCCTGTTGTGCGCGCTGCTCGGCGTGGTGTTCGCAGCGTTGCACCGCAAGGCGTTGCATCTCGTCCTGATCGGCGTGTGCGATCTCGGCGCCGTTGGGCGCGACGAACAGGCAGCCGAACCTCGCGCCCGGTTCGGTATCGGCATGGGCCGGCGCGACCGCGGCGAGGCCGGCGGCCAGCACGAGCGAACGCAATGCATGTCGGCGCACGTGCGCGGTGGTTTGAAACCGGGTTGTCATAGGCGGCCTTGTCGACGGGGAAGAAGACGGTAATTGTCGGAGAGCTTGCAAAGTACCGCGAAGCGCCGCGCTATCGATATGAGAAGAATCTGAAGATCGGATCAGACGTGATTGGTAGTGCCGATGAGTGCGCTTGGCGCGTTGGCAGGCAGGGAAAAACGGTGGCGCGATCGAATGCGTGCCGGATGGGGCAAGGTGAAACGGAGCGGCGTGGAGGGCGGCCCGCGCGAGGGAATCAGCGGCCGAACGCCTGGCGCTTCACGCGCCTGGAAAACCGCCAGGCCGGGCGTTGCACCCGGCCCGCTGTTCGCTCAGATCCCGGCCCCGCGCGCGTTGATGATCAGCCGCAGCCCGAGCACCGCGATCGCTCCGGCCGCGACGCGGTCGATCACGCCCTTGGCGCGCAGATACAGCTCGCGCGGCTGCCGCGTCGAGAAACCGAGCGCCACCACCGTGTACCAGGCCGTTTCCAACACGAACACGGCCGGCGGCAGCACGAAGTAGGCGATCGTCGGCGGATGCGCGGGCAGCAGCGCCGCGAAAATGCTGCCGTACCAGATCGCCGTTTTCGGATTGCTCAGTTGCGTCATCAGCCCGATGCGGAACGAACGCAGCGGCTGGCCGTGGCGGCGTGCGATATCGGCATCGAACGCGAATTCGCGCCGCGCGCCGCGCCAGAACTGCACGGCCAGATACAGCAGGTAGAGGCCGCCCGCCACCTTGAGCCCGGCGTAGAGCCAGGCCACCGAACTGAGCAGCGTGTACAGCCCGGCCAGCGCAATGCAGGCGAACACGATCGCGCCCGCGCCCATGCCGAGCGCCGTGGCCAGCCCGTCGCGGCGCGACAGGCCGATCGCGTTGCGGGCCACCAGCACGAAGCTCGGCCCGGGGATCATCGCGCCCAGCATCAGCGCGGAAAGAATGGCGACCAGCGAGGTAAGGGCGTGCATCGATCAGGGTTCCTGAAGAGAAAGGGGACGTGCGTCAGTTTCGATCGTCCGTTTTACGGCGGTGCTTGTCCGCATACATGCGCGTGTCGGATTCGGCCAGCAGCAGCGCGACCGACGGCTCGTGCAGCGGATCGTAATCGACATGCCCGACGCTGAAGCGGATGGCGTAGTCGAGTGCGGCCTGCTCGGTGCGCGCGTCGAGATCCTCGCGCAGGCGCTCGATGATACCGGGTGCGTCGACGTCGTGCGTGGTGATCAGCAGCGCCACGAACTCGTCGCCGCCGAGCCGGCCGACCACGTCCATGTCGCGCAGCACGGTGGTCAGCGAGTGCGCGAAGATCGTCAGCGCGCGATCGCCTTCGGCGTGGCCGAAGCGGTCGTTGATCTGCTTGAAATCGTTGAGATCGAAGAACAGCAGCGAGGCGCGCCGGCCGCCGCGCCGGCAGGCGTTCAGCGCGTGCTGCGCGAGCATCTCGAAGCCGCGCCGGTTCGACAGCGAGGTCAGCGAATCGAGCGTGGCCAACTGCACGGCGGCCAGCTCGCGCTCGGCGAGGCCGGCGAGGTCGCCCAGGTGGGCCAGATCGTCGCCGTCGAGCGTGCGCGCGCGCGTGTCGATCAGGCACAGCGTGCCGAGCTTGGTGCCGTCGGGCAGCGCGAGCGGATGGCCGGCGTAGAAGCGGATGTGGGGCGCGCCGGTCACGAGCGGGTTGTCGGCGAAGCGCGGGTCGCTGGCCGTGTCGGGGATCACGAGCGGCGCGTGGGCCAGGATCGCGTGCGCGCAGAACGACACGTCGCGCGAGGTTTCGCGCGCGTCGAGCCCGAAGCAGCTCTTGAACCACTGGCGGTTCTCGTCGACCAGCGAGACGAGGGCGATCGGCACGTCGAAGATGCGCTTCGCGAGCCGCGTGATCCGGTCGAAGCGTTCTTCGTCCGGCGTATCGAGAATGTTCAGACTGCGAAGTTTCGTCAGCCGCGAAGCTTCATCGGCGGGAAAGGGGGCGATGTGCATACGATCTCGTCTCTCTCGGCGTTCTTGAAGGCGTGGACGCTGGGCGCGCCGGCTGTGAATCCGCCGGCCCGGGCCGGGATGGCGCGGCGCGAGCGCATGGCGCCATCCTAGAACATTCGCGCCGTTCGCGGAACGCCCGGGCCAACCCGTGTCGGTGCGCTCGCGCGCTTTCCGCGTCTTACCGATGCTTTCGGATTGCTTACTTTCGAAAGCCCGCTCAGGCCCGCCCGACAAGGCGCGGCGCGATGCCGAAAGCACTTTGAACACCGGCCTGTAACAATCGAGAACTATCGTCTCGGCGGCGAACGCATGGAGGTAGCGCGATGCGGGCGCCCCGGATGCGAGCTCGCGTCCGCCGGAACCATTCGACGGAGTAATCCCCATGCAGACGCCGGCACTACGGCATTGGATCCTGATCGGCACGCTCGCGACCGCGGCGATGCTCGGCGCTTGCAACGACGACGGCACGGCGACGCCCGTCAACACCTCGACGGCGCCCAAGGCGGCCTGCGGCAACGCGGCCCCGGCGAACGCGACGCTGCATTGCCCGCCGGGCTTCACGGCACCGAAATCCTGAGCCCCGCCCGACGCTCGAACCCATCAGGACCCGACATGGCTATCCAATCCCGACGCGACTTTCTGAAATTCTCCGCTGGCCTGGCCGGCGCGACCGCCGCCAGCACGCTGCTGCCCGAATCGATCCGCAAGGCGCTCGCCATCGAGCCGGCCACGGTCACGGGCACGATCCAGGACGTGCAGCATATCGTTGTCTTCATGCAGGAAAACCGCTCGTTCGACCATTACCTCGGCCATCTGAGCGGCGTGCGCGGCTATAACGACCGGTTCCCGGTCACGCTGCCGAACGGCCAGCCGGTGTGGTTCCAGCCGCGCCAGGAAGACAAGACCAAGACGGTCGCGCCGTTCCGCTACGACACCACCAACCCGAGCGTCAACGCGCAGTGCATCGGCGGCCTGCCGCACACCTGGGCCACCACGCACGGCGCCATCAACGGCGGCCGCGGCGACCAGTGGGCCGCGCAGAAGACCAACCTGACGATGGGGTATCACACCCGCGACGACATCCCGTTCCATTACGCGATGGCCGATGCGTTCACGGTGTGCGATCACTATTTCTGCTCGATCCCCGGCAACACGCACCCGAACCGCATGTACCTGATGACGGGCATGGTCGATCCGCTCGCCACCGGCGGCGGCCCGTTGCTCGACAACACCGACTACATCGACAACCAGTTCGACACGGTGCAACTGCCGCCGTTTTCGTGGACGACCTACCCGGAGCGCCTCGAAAAGGCCGGCATCTCGTGGCAGATCTACCAGCAGGGCACGGGCTTCGACAATTTCACGGGCAACTACGGCACCAACATGCTCGCGGCGTTCCAGAACATCGTGAACGCGCCGGCCGGCTCGTCGCTGCAACTGCGCGGCAACAGCACGCGCACGATCGATCAGCTCAAGGCCGACGTGCAGGCGAACAACCTGCCGCAGGTGTCGTGGCTGCTGCCGCCGGCCGCGTACTCGGAGCATCCGAAGTTCACGCCGCTGTACGGCGCGAACTACATCTCGACGATCCTCGACGCGCTGACCTCGAACCCGGACGTGTGGAGCAAGACCGTCCTGTTCATCATGTACGACGAGAACGACGGCCTGTTCGACCACATGGTGCCGCCGCAGCCGCCGACGCTGCCGAACACCGGCGCGAGCACGGTCGACATCTCGCTGGAGCGCCACAACGTCGTGACCGCCACGCAGGCCGGCACCTACACCGCCGACAACCTGCCGTACGGCCTCGGGCCGCGCGTGCCGATGTTCGTGGTGTCGCCGTGGTCGAAGGGCGGCTACGTCAGCTCGCAGGTGTTCGATCACACCTCGGTGCTGCAATTCATCGAGAAGCGGTTCGGCGTGCAGGAAACCAATATCTCGCCGTGGCGCCGCACGATTTGCGGCGACCTGACCTCGACGCTCGACTTCACCAAGACCGACGCGACGTTCCCGACGCTGCCGAACACCACGAACTACGTCGCCACGGCCGACCTGCAGTGCTCGCGCACCACGGCGCAGGCCGCGCCGGCCGCCACGGCGGCGCAGACGATTCTCGCGCAGGAAGCCGGCACGCGTCCCGCGCGCCCGAACCCGTACGAGCTGCACGTCAACGGCACGCTGACCGGCACCGGCTACCAGGTGACGTTCGCCAACAGCGGCACGGTGGGCGCGCACTTCTGGGTCTACACCAACGACCTGAGCGCCACGCCGCGTCACTACACGGTCGAAGCCGGCAAGCAACTGTCCGACACGTGGGCGCTCGACGCGGGCAGCAGCTACGTCGTGAACGTGTACGGCCCGAACGGCTATTTCCGCCGCTTCATGGGCTCGGCATCGGGCGACACGGCCGCGCATCCCGATCTGACGACCTGCTACGACGTGGCCAACGGCAACGTTTACGTCACGCTGGCGAACGCCGGCACGCAGACGATGACCGTCACGGCCACCGACGTGGCCTACGGCCAGCCGGCGCGCACGCTGTCGATCCCGGCGGGCCAGAGCGTCGAGGCGCATTGGGACCTGTCGTGCAACGCGGCGTGGTACGACCTGCAGTTCACGATGGCCGACAACACGTCGTGGGTGCGCCGCATCGCCGGCCACGTCGAAACCGGCAAGACCAGCACGACCGATCCGGCCGCCACGGCGCCGGTCACGACGGCGATCTGAGCGGGCGGGGCGCGTGGTTGCGCTCCGTTACGGCGACAGGCACGGCGCGATACCGCTTACGGGCGGCTCGCGCCGTTTTTTATTGGGGCCCGGATGGCGCCCGATTATGCCGGGGTGAAACCGGTCGGCTGCTGCGTTGCACAAATCCAACATGCAGTCGCCGCAATCGGGCGATCAGCCTTGCCGGACAAGGCACGAAGCTTGTCGATGCGAATCTCGTTCCTGGCAAACTAGGTGAATACCCTAGGTATTAACCCTCGGTTAAGGTAGAATCCGCCTTCAAAGGAGGATTGAGGGATGCCTCACCGTTTCGTCGTACTCGAAAAGATTGCGTTCTCGCTGGTCGTCATGTCGGCTGTCGCCTGTTCCGCATTCATCACTTATGAACGCTGCCCGGAAGACGTGCAGGAAGCGCTCGCAGCCGGCAAGGACATACTGGCCACCAGCGCCGCCGGCTATTCGATCGCCTGCGCATCGGCCAGCCCGGATGCCTGCATCGGCCTGCCGACGTACTGATCTCCCGGCCCCGCGCTCGGGGCCGCTGCACCGGTTCGTAACGTGATTGCCTGCCGTTTCGCTTGAACGAGGCGGCGGGTTGCTGCATGCGGCGCTCAACGCCCAGGCTGCGACACGCGCTCCAGCGTGTTCGACAGTTCGTCCTGCGACGCGCCGCGAGCGCGCGTCGCGATGTCGCCCAGCGACAACATGCCCACCAGTTTCCCGCCCGTATCGAGCACCGGCGTCCTGCGCACGCGCGCTTCGGCCATGCGCTGCTGGACGGCGTCGAGATCGTCGTCGTCGCGGCAGCAGATCAGCCGCCGGGTCGCGACGTCCCGAATCGCCGCATCGGGGCCGACATCGCCCGCCAGGACGCGCACCGCCAGATCGCGATCGGTCACGATGCCGACGATCCTGCCCTGGTCGCACACCGGCAGCACGCCGACGTCGTAATAGGCCATGTGCTGCGCAGCATGCCGGATCGTATCGTTCGGCGCGATCGCCACCACGTCGCGCGACATCACTTCCGCTACTCGGATCATTCGTTGTCCTCCTGATTGCCGTGAATCGGTATGGCTCGCAATGGCCGTGCCGTTCGGGGGGGCCAGCGCGCCCGGCGATGCCGAGCGCTGTGCGATGGGCGGTTGATCGAGCGGCAGGACGTCCCGGCGTGCCTCCTGAACCCGGGAGGCCGGCATACGCGCCCGCCGATCGGCGACGACGTGTCGGTCGACATAGGGTCGGATAGCGCGCCGATTCGTGGAAGATTTGCAATCGGTGGTGTAGCAGATGCCGGATACACGAGGGCCACACGCGGAACACGCCGGAATTTCATGCAAATCGCGCCCTGGCAGGGCAAATCGATGCGGATTTCGAACGGCATGCGTCTTGCAAGAGGTATCGGATACGACCTGATGCGCGTCGGCTCGCCCTACGCGCTGAAGGCCCTTCCGACACCGCCGCGTTTTCGCGGCAAGGAGCCGAGATGAAGCCTGTGAAATCGAACCCCACGCCGCAGCGCCTGCATGAAAAGGCCGGCCAGAGCCCGGTCAAGACGCCGGCCGCCGGCCAGGACCAGCCCGATGCCGCCACGCAGGCGGCCGGTTTCCACGCGCACAACGAGAAGCAGGACAAGCCGAGCGCGCAAACCCCCGAGACGATTGCCGGCAAGACGCCGACCGGCCTGCCCGAAATCGAGCAGGGCACGCGCGGCGACGCCGAAGACGATCCGGTGCGCCGCGCGGCCGAGCGCATCACGTCGCTCGACAACGCCAACATGGCGGCCACCGACAACTCGGTCGACGTCGACGGCAAGGGCCTCGAAGCGCGCCGCGAGGCTTCACCGCGACAGGACAACGTGATTCATTCGAACGCCTCGCTCGACGATGCAACTTCGCCGCCCGCCAACGGCCTTGGCGGCATCGACAGCCAGCCGCCGGCCGAAATCGCCGCCAAACCGGGCTGGCAGGTGCGCGAGCGCGGCACCACGGTGGTCGAGCGCGATGGCAACTCACGCGCCGAACGCGTCTTCAGTTTCGAGCGCGGCTCGCATTGAACGACGTGTGCGGCGAGGGCATTGATCCGGAACCCTGACGATTGGCAGTGCGACCGATGAGGCTGGTCAGGCCTCGGTCTCGTCGCGCGTTTCGTGCTACGCTTGCGGCCGTTCGGGCTTGCCTGGCCTGCCCGGGCAGCCCGCTCGCGCCCCCCGCGACATGCCGGCCGCGCCCAGGCCGCGATTGATCCGATCGCCGCTTCGGTCCGCCTTTTGGGCCGCGTCGCGATCTCGCGCGCAGCGGCTCGCATGTCGGGCCGCGCGCCGCCGGCACGCTGTTCCTCTCCCGTTACGTTTCCTGTCCGATCCGCTCATGTCGACCTTGCCTTCGTCGCCGGCGCGCGCACCGCGTGCCCTCGATTCCATCAATCCGAAATCGCTCGGCGTCGCGTTGCTGCTCGTCGCGCTCGGCGCCGTGTATCTCGCGCAGTCCGTCAGCGTGCGCCAGGCCGCGCTCTACGTGGTCGGCGCGCTGCTCGGCATGACGCTGTATCACGCCGCGTTCGGCTTCACGTCGGCATGGCGCGTGTTCATCGCCGACGGCCGCGGCGCCGGCCTGCGCGCGCAGATGCTGATGCTCGCGATCGGCGTGCTGCTGTTCTTCCCGGCGCTGTCGGCCGGCTCGCTGTTCGGCCAGCCCGTCACCGGGCTGGTGTCGCCGGCCGGCACCTCGGTGATCGTCGGCGCGTTCATCTTCGGCGTCGGCATGCAGCTCGGCGGCGGTTGCGCCTCGGGCACGCTGTATACCGTCGGCGGCGGCAGCACGCGGATGATCGTCACGCTGCTGGCGTTCATCGTCGGCTCGGTGGTGGCCACCGCGCACATGCCGTTCTGGACATCGATGCCGCAATTGCCGCCGATTTCGCTGGTCAAGACGCTCGGCGTGCTGCCCGCCGTCGTGCTGAACCTCGCCGTGTTCGCGGCGATCGCGGCCTTGACCGTGGCGATCGAGAAGCGCCGTCACGGCCGGCTCGTCAACGCCACCGAGCGCGCGCCGCACGCGTCGCCCTGGCTGCACGGCCCGTGGCCGATGCTGGCCGGCGCGGTGGCGCTGGCCGTGCTCAACTTCGCCACGCTCGCGCTGTCGGGGCGGCCGTGGGGCGTGACCTCGGCGTTCGCGCTATGGGGCGCCAAGGGCTTCGCGCTGGTCGGCGTGGACGTGGCGAACTGGAAGTATTGGCTGGCCGGCCCGAATGCGGCCGCGCTGTCCGCGCCCGCCAGCTACGACGTGACCACCGTGATGGATATCGGCATCGTGCTCGGCGCGATGGCGGCCGCCTCGCTGGCCGGACGCTACGCGCCGGTGTGGCGCGTTCCGATGCGCTCGCTGATCGCCGCCGTGGTGGGCGGCCTGCTGCTCGGCTATGGCGCGCGGCTCGCGTACGGCTGCAATATCGGTGCGTACTTCAGCGGCATCGTGTCGGGCAGCGTGCACGGCTGGCTGTGGCTCGTGTGCGCGTTCGCGGGGAACGTGCTCGGCACCCGACTG